>JAFRHH010000066.1 GCA_017433405.1 Clostridia bacterium
AAGCCGAACTACGCGCTCAAAAACATCCGCGAGCGGCTGAAAACGATGTGCGGCGGGACGCTGGAAATCGAAGAGCGCGAAGCGGGTGGAACAAGGGTAACAATATTCATACCACAGGATGAGGGAAAATGAATCGTGAGGGAAACGCTGAACAATAACAACGTTTCCCGGTCTCCTTCGTTTTGAGTCGGAAAGAATCATATTTCAGCCGTTTTTCCGACTCAATCCTCTATATCTCATCCCTGAAAGCCCTCCTGGAAACCTTCAGAGTAGATATCATCCAAGGCAAACAGAGCAGAACTCCTTCGTTCTACCCCCACGTATGCACATGAGCAAGTTCGCACAGCCGAACAGCATGTGGAACCGATTCATGTTCTTGGCAATTCCGCGATACGCTGTCTTACTGTATCCGAATTGCCGCTTCACGATCAGGAACGGATGTTCCACCTTGCATCTGACCGAAGATTTCTGGTGCTCGATGACCTTCTCCCAGTTAATTCCGTCGTAGTCGGTCTTGACATTCAGGGAGGACGGCCGGCGATTGATTCGGAACTTGATCTTGGAAAGATTCTCGTCTGCCTTGACCTCTGGCCGGTCAGGAAGGCCGAGATAACCGGAGTCACCATAAGCCACCTCATCGTCCGGTCGGAGCAGCTTTGGAGCTTCCTCCAGATCGTGAACATTTGCTGCCGTTCCAGTGATTGTGTGGACATATCCCGATCCGCAATCCACTCCAGAATGCACCTTCATGCCGTGATACCATTGGTTTCCCTTCTTGGTCTGGTGCATCTCAGGATCACGCTTTCCTTCCTTGTTCTTGGTGGAAGGCGTGGAATGAATGATGGTTGCATCCACGATGGTGCCGCCCCGCATCATGAGGCCCGCCTGCTGAAGTCGTTCCTTGATGTCATTGAAAATGGCTTCTCCAAGGTTGTGCTTCTCCAGCAGATGACGGAACTTCAGCAGGGTGGTTGCATCCGGTACCTGCTCCTCCAGGAAGTTGATCCCGACGAAGTTCCGCATAGCGTAGCTGTCGTAGATCGCATCCTCAAGGCCTTCGTCAGACAGGTTGAACCAGATCTGAAGCAGGTACATCCGGAGCATTACTTCGATCCCGCGCGGCGGACGGCCGCGCTTCCCGGTGGGATAGTAAGGCAGAATCTTGCTGACCCAGTCAGCCCATGGAATGATCTCGTTCATTTCACGAAGGAACTTTTCCTTCTGTGTGACACGCTTCCGTCCACTGTATTCCATGTCGCTGAAGGTCATCTGATTCATGATCTCAACCCCTTGAATTTGTTGGTTCCGTGGCACTTTTATTATACCAGAAACGGGGTTGAATTACTACTGGAAATGCCGATTAAATCAGTGTTTCCCTAAACGACGTCAAGAAATATGAAGTATAAGGCTTTGAGAAAAATATCACAAATCATCTTGATTCAAAACCGCCAAAAGGAGGCGATTTTGCCTATTTTGGCGGCTTTGATGGAGGAGCGCAAGTGGTTGTATGATAATGGCTCTTCGCTGAATCGGCGCGATCAGGGCATCTGTTGGAGTGATACCAGAGTTCATTAATCAAGGACAGCCTCAGGCGAAAGGCGTTTTCTCCCTAAGACAGAACATATAAGATATTATCTGACGAGGGAACGAAAAGGACCGTCCCTTTCGTTCCCCCTCGCTCTCTTACAGCTGGCTTTCGGTGATGTTCCGGCTGTCTTTGAAGACATAGTCATTCTTCAGCGCCAGTTTTTTGAGAATCGTAATTCCCAAACCGTCTTCTTCCTGGGCGAAAGGATTGTATTCAAGGCCGCCGCAGCTTACCCGGATCTCAGAGGTTCGGCTGGACTCAGAATAGGAGATATCCATCTGCAGGTCCACCTCACCGCCGTTCGGATAGCAGTGCTTCAGCAACTCGTAGATCAGCTCTTCGCAGCAGATTTTCAGGCGGAAGATCTTCTTATCACCCAGACCGTACTTTTCGCCGAAGGTTTGGATTCCGCCGTGAAGCTGCATCAGGTCGAAATCAGGTTGATTAATCTGGAAGGTAAAGTACTTCAGCTTCTGAATAAACGCTACCGTCTTCTCCCGCTTCGGCGCATCAAAGATTTCCGCGGGCGTTCCCTGCTCATAGATCCCTCCGTCCGCGAAAAACAGCACCCGACTGGCTACTTCCCGGGCAAAGTTCATCTCATGGGTCACGATCAGCATGCTCATGTCCCGCTTGGCCAGCATACGGATGACGGCCAGCACTTCTCCCACCATCGTAGGATCCAGCGCGCTGGTCGGCTCGTCAAAGAGAAGCACCTTGGGCTCCATCATCAGGCAGCGGCAGATGGCTATGCGCTGCTGCTGACCGCCGGAAAGCACGTTCGGCCAGCTCCGGGCCCGGGATTCAAGACCCACCTGGGCAAGGAGCTCCATGGCTTTCTTTTCCGCGTCTTCCCGGGACATGCCCTTGAGTTTGACCGGAGCGAGGCAGAGATTGTCCATCACGTTCATCTCGGAGAACAGATGGAATTTCTGAAACACCATCCCCATGCCGCGGCGAATTTCATCCACGTTCGCGTCCCGGGCGGTGATATCCTGTCCCCCGATCAGCACCTGTCCGGCATCCGGCTTTTCCAGCAGGCAAAGGGAACGCAGGAACACGCTTTTTCCGCAGCCGGAGCCGCCGATAATGACAATCCGTTCCCCCTGTTCCACCGTCAAATCGATCCCCTTGAGCACATCAAGCGAACCGAAGGACTTTCTTAATCCTCTGACTTCAATTAAGCTCACGGTGCTTCACCTGCCTTTCCATGCGGCCCTTTTTCTGCATCCTGTCCGACAGCGCAAACAGGCCGAAGACGGCATAGCTGATGCTCAGATAAATCAGCATTCCGATGATGATCGTCAGCATCGGCTGCATGGTTCTCGATGCCGTATTGTTGATGACGCGGGTCAAATCCGTGATGGAGACATAGCCGACCACGCTGGTCCACTGGATCAGGTTGACAATCGTGGACTGATAAACCGGTTTCGCGATCCGCAGCACCTGCGGCAGGGTAATCAGCCGGAATGTCTGCCAGGCGGAAAAACCGAGCGTCCTCGCGGCTTCCGCCTGCCCATGGTCCGCGGCTTCCAGCGCGGAACGAAGCAATTCGGCCACATGGGCGGATACATTCAGCGCGAATGTAATCACCGCCACCATCACCGGCGCCATGCCGGCCCGGGCCAGAATGCCGTAATAGAGCAGCAGAAGCAGCATCAGCACCGGCGTTCCCCGCAGAATGGCGATATAGACGGAAGCGATCCCGCTGGCCAATCTGTTTTTACGGGTGCGCAGCAGACAGATCAGAGCGCCGAGAATTGTACCAATCACCAGCGCCAGCGCGGATATCTGGATGGTAACCCACAGACCGCCAAGGATCGTCTTCCAGGAGTCTCCCTTGATCAGGATTTTCTCCAGTTTGTCCCCGAGAGTCACTTTTCAGCACCTCCATTTCATCTAGGTTCATAATACATCATTTCGCCGGGAAAAAACAATCCCTTCCGAGTTTGTTTCGGCTTCCCAAAAAGATTCAGAAAGGCCGCAGAGCGCGGGAAAGTATCTTTCCAAAAAACTTGTAATCAGATCGAAAAATACGATATAATGAGTGAGCAATAACAGAAGGAGTTCCTTACAGGGGGAACGAACAGAAGGGAGTGTTCTGAATGAAAAAAACGGTATCACTGTTGCTGGCTCTTGTCATGTGCCTGGCCATCTCAGCAGGCGCAGCGGAACCGCCGCCCATGTCGGACTACACGGGGGTTCTGACCTTTCTGAACCTGACGCCGGAAGAATTCGGCCGCTGGTCCGTGCTGTTCAATTATCTGGGAACTTCCCTGATCCAGGAAGGATACGTGCGCTCCGAACTGAATCTTTCAACGGGCGATCCGGAAGCTACGCTGTCCATCCCTTACTATCCGGTCAAGTTCTACGATAACCTGGACAGCATGGTAAACGGTCTGCTGGTCGGAGAAATCTATTCCTTCGATATCTATTCCAGCGTGGCCAAATACATCTGCGCGCAGAATGACCAGCTTGTTCAGGTCAACGATTATGACACCGAAAAAGAGCGCACTCCCTTTGTGGATGCCGTGCTGAACCGCTTCGCCAACGGGTTCTCCTTCATGATGATGCAGGAGCGGGAGGCTCTGCGGGACGAATTCAACGGCGTGATTGCCGAAATGAAGCAGGACGGTACGCTGGACGCCCTGATCAAAACGTATATCGATGATCTGGCGAACGGTCAGGAGCCGTCGGCCATCGTTCCGGAAACCTTCGACGGAGCGGAAACCATCCGCGTGGCGGTCACCGGAAGTCTGCCTCCCATGGACTATGTGGCGGCGGACAATACCCCGGCCGGATTCAACACCGCTGTGATGGCCGAAATCGGCAAGCGGCTGCAGAAAAACATTCAGATGGTTCAGGTGGATCCGAACGCCCGCGCGCTGGCGCTGGCCACCGGACAGGTCGATGTTGTGTTCTGGGTCCGCGCGGACTCCCAGGGAACGTATTTCGCGGATATGGACGAGACGGAGTACGCGGCCTACAAGGAAGATCTTGAAAGCAAGTTCACGGAAGAAGAGAAGAAGGCCATGGAAATCATGGAAGAGATTCCGAGAACCGTGGAGGGCGAGCGCGATATTCCCGACGGCACCGTCATTACCGAGCCGTATTATACCGATATCGCCGTTTCTGTGATGGCCAGGCCGCTGTATGATTTCTTCCTCAGCATGATGAACGCTCAGTAAGACAGAGGCGGTTCCCGGGTGCTTCCGGCCGGAGAAGGTACAGGAGCCAAGGGACAATACAATTTCCCGGAAAACCATGGGCACCCGGTTCACACAACGTGAGCCGGGCGCATTGCCATTCAGGAAAGCCGAGCCGAAAGGCCCGGCTTTTCTGATCCTTTGACCGGGGAGAAAAAAATAGATGAAGCCGGGACCGAATTCAAACTCCGAGGCTACATTCTGCCTTCTGCAGCTGCGCCCGCGATGAGAAAAAAAGCCCCGGCTTCGGGGCTTTGGGAAATGATCATGCCATTATTTTGCCGCTTCCGCTTCCTTGCGGCGAGCTTCCTCCAGTTCCCTGTCCCAGCGGAGATGGCGGTATTCCTCCGCCCGGGGATCCGTCTCAAACCAGTGAATGAAATCCTCATACATGCTGACGGTCCACTGGGTATCGATCTGAGCGGTGGTATAGGTTTTGCTCTGCAGGCGGTCAAAGCCGAAGATATCCCGCACATGGGATTTTTCAGCGTTTTCTTAGATATCTCGTCTCGGCGGCGCTCGATCAGGATACCTCGGATATACGGCCCGACCACGGGCACCGTATAGTATGCGGAAGCGTTGATGCTTCTTATGCGATCGATTGCCTCTGCGGCATCCATATTGTCAACGTAAGTCTCTATGGCGAAGGTGGACAGCATGGCGGAGACGTCGCCCGCATTCAGCGCGTCAATGTAGGATTGAACAGCATCGTAGGGGGAATCAAAACCGGCACCCTCGCACATAAACTCTGTTTCCGGAGTGGAAACTCGAGGTCGTGCCGCACCACATTCCATGCAGAAGTTTCCGTTTTGACCGGTGGTTCCGCAGTTCGGACAGGTCCAGCCAGTCGGCCGCGCTCCTCCGCATTCCATACAGAAGTTGCCGTTGTTTTGACTTCCGTCGTTGGGACAGAACCAGGTGGCGGATTCTGCCAAGCCCGACAGACAAAAGAGAATGACCAGAATCAGAACAGTAATGCGCTTCATGATGATCTCCTTCCTCTGGCAAACATCACATCGGTGTTCCAACTTCGATCAAATTTCCGTCAGGGTCATAGAAGCGCACAACCTTCTGCCCCCAGCTATGAGCTGGATCTGGAGCTTGATCCACTGGCATACCCGAATCAATGGCACTTTAGAATTACGGCATTTTTTCTGAAAATCAAAAGCGAATATATTGTAGATGAGTTCGTTTTATGTTATATTGTTTTAGAAAACCGGTAATTATGCCATATTTATAAAACGATGAGGTGCGCATGGAAATAAGAAGAGATGTTTATCTGAATGAACTGATTATCCGGATGCATAACGGAATGATCAAGGTCATTACAGGAATCCGCAGGTGCGGAAAATCCTATCTGATGAATTCTCTGTTTTATCGTTATCTGACCGAATCGGTCACTGATGATTCCCATATTCTCCGCTTTGCGTTTGATTCAGCTGATGATCTGGCCAGGATCGGTGAGAACCTGATCGAACTTGCCCGGGAGAAACGGAAAGTTTCTCCGGCAAAATTCATGCGCTTCGTCAGTGAACAATTTCCGAAAGAAGGCACCTTTTATCTGCTGCTGGATGAAATTCAGGAACTGGATTGCTTTGAGGCTGTTTTAAACGGCTATCTTCGTAATCCGCAATTGGAAATTTATGTGACCAGAAGCAATTCCCGATTCCTTTCGACAGACGTCCTGACTGAATTTGAAGGGCGTGGGGATGAAATCCGTATTTACCCGCTTTCGTTTGCAGAGTTCAGCAGCGTATATGAAGGGTCTTTGGATGAAGCATGGGATGATTATATGACCTACGGAGGCCTGCCTGCATTGACAGCAATGAGAACGGAAAGGCAGAAGATCCGTTATCTCGAGTCTCAGCTGAACAATGTTTATCTGAAGGATATCATAATCCGAAACAATCTGAACCATGATACAAATCTGCCGGAGCTCCTGGATGTACTGGCTTCAGGCGTGGCGACGCTCGTCAATCCGAACATCCTCGAAAATACTTTCCGCAGTGAAAAGAAGGTGAAAATCAGCGCACCGACTATCAGTCAGTACATGACTTTCCTGCGGGAGGCTTTCCTGATCAATATCGTCAAAAGGTACGATGTGAAAGGCAAAAAATATATCAATACGCCCTATAAGATCTACTTTGAAGATACCGGTCTGCGAAATGCCAGGCTGTCCTTCAGACAGAATGAACCCTCCCATCTGATGGAAAATATCGTCTATATGGAACTTCGACGCCGCGGTTATCTGGTTGATGTCGGCGTCGTAGAGATCAGAGAAAAAAACGCGGAAGGGCAGCTTCAGCGTAAGCAACTGGAAATCGACTTTGTTGCAAACCTGGGCAGCAAACGCTATTACATTCAATCCGCCTATGAGATCCAGGATGAAAAGAAGAAGGCGCAGGAAATTAAATCTTTCAATCATACCGGAGACTCATTTAAAAAAATCATCCTGGTGGAAAAAAGCCTGAAGCCTAAGCGGGATGAACATGGGTATGTTACAATGGGTATACGCGAGTTTCTTTTGGACCCAAACAGTCTGGAAATGTAGAAAGGCGGTGCCGGGAGGCCGGCATTTTCGTAAACTTTTATTGGGACATTCGTTGGAACAGAAATCGGAGGACAATGATGATCAGGATGATACTGACCGATCTGGATCATACACTGCTGAAACAGGACGGAAGTGTTTCGGAAAAGACGCTTCAGATTCTTACTGCCTGCCGGGCAAAAGGAATCCGGTTTGCCATTGCTACAGCACGGTATTGGATCGGCGCTGAACGGTATATTGATTTGCTGAACCCTGATTATGAGATTACAACCGACGGAACGCTGGTTCATTCACGTGGTCAATGTTTTTATTCGTGTGCGTTCTCTGCAGCTGAAACGAACAGTGTTATTTCAAGTATCGCAAAAGCAGCTCCCGGAGCAGAGATCACAGCAGCCTGCGGAAAAACCGTCTATTGGAACAGTGATCATATTTCCGAATCAGAAAAACTCCATAAGGCTGTATATTGCGATTATTCATCTCCGCTGGATGTACAGGCTAACAAAATCGTGGCCGAATTGCCGGATGAATCTGTTGCCAGGGAAATTGCAGCAAGAACGAACAGTAAACTGCAGTGTTACCGGGGAGAAAAATGGTATGCTTTTATGCCGGCAGCATCCGGAAAAACGGCAGCAATCAGAGCCCTGGCTGAGATCAGCGGAATCAGTCCGGAGGATACCGTTGCCTTCGGTGATGACCTGAATGATATTGAAATGCTGAGGTTTTGCGGCACCGGGATCGCGGTGGCCAACGCGATCCCGGAAGTGCAGGAAGCAGCAGATGAGATCACGCTCTCCAATGATGAGGACGGAGTAGCCAAATGGCTGGCTGATCATTGCCTGAAGGAAATAATGACAAGATAATTGCAAACTCTGGGTTTACAGTGTTCGACACTTTCGTAAACAGCTCCACACCCGGAACCCGTTGAAATTACTACGTTTCAACGGGTTCTCTTTTTCTTCTGAAATGCTCCAAAATCACACTTTTTGAAAGTTCCAGTATCAGCTTTGAATTAATGCATTTTCGGCGAAAAGGTATCCACCAAAAGGATGTTGGTATTTCTTGCAGCTTCATCTTTTAGATCTTTGGAGAAGCCAGAAATACTGAACACGACATAATTATTGCAGAAATATTTGGTTTTTGCCTCCAGTGCACGGGCCTTTTCCTGCAATGTGTGCAAAACTGATAAGCCTTTTTCAGCTATAGAATACTTGCATTCGCCTATAATCATGTTGCCACCGATCGTATCAATTCCGAGTATATCCACTTCTCCGCATACCGGTCCCCAATACCTACCCAGTTTATCAAACCGGAAATTCCAAAGATCCATGGATGAGAACGCCCACATTTTTTCTCTGCACAAGTCTTCATAAACATATGAAAGATAGTTCTGAACAAGCATCTTTCGGATCTGCTCCATCACATATGCTTTTTCGCCCCGTTCCAGGAATACTCTGTAAGGATAGACAAATTTAAACCAGAAGGCAATGTAGTTATCTGTAATGCGATAAAGTCCGCTTTTGCTTTTTTCCGGATTGCTTTCTGTGACCGGGACCTCACGCTCTACCAGATCCAGATCCATCAGCGTCTTCAGATATTTCGGGACATTGGTTTGCTTAACACCAAGCCATGCGGAAATCTCAGATAATTTCCGATTACCCATTGCAATCGCCCGGATCAAAGAGAAATAGCTGCCTATCTCCGACACTTCATTTTGCAGAAGGAAATAAGGTTCTTCGTACAGATATCCCTGCGGGTTTAATACATATTGATCGATGCCATCTTCAACGCTTTGGCAGTCGCTGAAGGTTTCGATGTATTTGGGAACGCCGCCCGTAACGGCGTAGAAAGGGATCAGTTCTTCTTCACTTTTTCCCGGAAAAAAGTCCGGATAATACGGAAAACGGATCTGCTTTAACCTGATCTGCGCGGTGCGCCTGCCATAAAGTGGGCTTGAATAATCCAGCGTTTGCTTCTGCATCAGCGTAATAAGAGAACCACACAGGATCAGCATAGTATTCGTGTCCTTTAATACGGTATCCCATATCTTTTGCATCACCGACGGAAACGCGGGATTGGATTTGCCGATATATTGGAATTCATCCATCACGATAATTTTCCGTTCAACCGTTGTATGCTCGGATAAGAGTTTGAAAATCGTAAGCCAATCTGCGTCCGCAGATTTTAACAGCTCATTTCCAATCAGATCCGCCACCTGGTCGCGGAAAAACTTTCGGTTCTGTTCTTCCGCTTCTTGCGTTGCCAGAAAATACAAATTACATCCTTTGTGACGGGAAAGGAATTCATTAATCAGCGCCGTTTTTCCGACTCTGCACCGCCCATACACAATAACAAATGAAGCCATTGATTTGGCATATTCTTTTTCAAGAGTCAGCAATTCTTCGGTTCTGTCAATAAAAGGCTTTTCATTGGACATATGCACACCTCCGATCGCATCGCTTTAAATTATACTCGCAAGTATAATAATTTCAAGTATTAATTTTGAAATAATATGGCTAAGAATGCCGTTTTCGAAAATGGCCTTCCTGACCTGATTAGACGGCTGAGAAGAAAGAATCGGCACACGGCCTCAAACTTTTTCATGCTGGAAGCATACGACGGTGCGGTCGGCCGACCGTCAGGCCCTACAGAGAAATCTGTGGGGCTATTTTTTTATTCTCCACTATTGACAGCCGTTTATGTATGACATATAATTAGTTGTGCAAGCGATTGCATGATATTGTAAGGGAGGTGGATGAAGATGGCGGTCACAATCAGTGATGTGGCGAAGCTCGCCGGTGTCAATTCATCTACCGTGTCCCGTGTAATAAATGGAAAAGCATCCATCACCCAGGAAACTAAAGAACGCGTTTATGCGGCTATGAAAGAGCTCGATTTTCATCCCAACTCTTTGGCTCGGAGTCTGGCCAGCGGGCTATGCGGTGCGATCGGTGTAGTTGTGGATGCGCGTGATGCAGAAGCCTTCAGCAACTTCTTCTTCAGCCGCAGCCTTTTTGCGATTGAACAGGTAGCCCAGGAAAAAGGCTATCAGGTCATTATTGCCAATGGTGCCCAGAGCAAGGGGCGGACCATTGAAAGCCTGATGAAGGAGCGGAAAGTTGACGGGCTGATTCTTCCGCCGACAACGGTTAATCCTTCCCTGATGGAGGCAATCGGCGATTTCCCCTATGTTGTGCTTGGAACACCGGATACCCTCCGCGGCGCTACCTGCTGGGTCGACAATAATAATGAACAGGGTTCGGATCTGGCTGTTCATCATCTTCAGGAACAGGGTTATCAACATATTGCCTACCTGGGCGGCAATCAGAAACGTGGTTTTACCATTCGCCGGGTTCGCGGCTACAAAAAAACCATAACCGGCGAAGAACTCATCATTCCCACCGACGGAACCACTGAAAACGCATATTCTACCGTGCTGGAAATTCTTGAGAAGAAGGATCGTCCGGATGCTTTTGTCTGCAATGACAATATGGCAGCATTTGGCTTGCTGAAAGCATGCAAGAAACTGAAAATCCGAATTCCATCTGAAGTGGGAATTGTGGCTTTTGATAATTATCCGCTGGCAGAATATACTGATCCACCTCTTACGATTGTTGATATTGATACTGGTATGCTGGGAGACCAGGCAGCACAATTGTTGTTCCGTAGAATCGATAAACGTTGTGGAAATCAGCAGATTATGCTATCCACAAATTTGATTGTCAGAGAATCATCAGAAAGGCTGGCGAAATAAGATGAAAACATCTGCCATACGGCACCTTTCTTTTTACCCGTTTGTGCAACCGCTTGCACGGGATAAGGCACTGTTCCGGCTCGATGCTGCATATCGTGATCTTTCAGCAGCGGAACTCATTTGGTGGAAAAGAACAGAGCCAGAGAACCGTCATGCGATTCCAATGGTAATCCGGTATGAAGATCAAAACACAACTCAGTGGACGTCGTGCGCAAACTTTTCTGAAGAGGCACATTATATCAAATATGCCTTTAAACTGAACGACACAGATGGAAAGACATGGTGGCTGAACTCACTGGGCATTCAGGATGTTTTCGCCCTGGAAGGCAGCTATGAAATTCTTCAGATCAATGATACTGATATTATCTCTGTTCCGGATTGGGCAAAAGGATGCATCTATTATCAGATTTTCCCGGAGCGTTTTGCAAGGGGAACTGAGATAAGGAAAGACCTGGCGGACTGGGATTCTGCTCCAACTCGTGACAACTACATGGGAGGAACACTGCCGGGGATTTGTGACAAGATTTCATACCTGAAGGATTTGGGCGTTGAATGCATTTACCTGAATCCTATATTCCTTGCAGATTTCAATCACAAATATGCCACCACGGATTATTTTCAGATTGATCCGTTGTTTGGAACAGAGCAGGATCTGATTGCTTTGGTTGATACAGCTCATCAGAATGGAATCAAAATCATTCTTGACGGCGTTTTCAATCACGTGGGCATTCATTTTGCACCTTTCAATGATCTGGTACATAACGGTGAAGCCAGCCAATATAAGGGTTGGTTCTATCCCAAGCATTATCCGATTGATATCACGCCGGAATGTTATGAGTGCGTTGGTGATTATCCATATATGCCAAGGCTGAACGGTTCGAATTCGGATGTTCGGAAATATGTTCTTGATGTTCTGTTGTACTGGCTGGATCGTGCACATATCGATGGCTGGCGTTTTGATGTTGCGGATGAACTGGATCGTCATGCTGTTATCTGGTGGCGTGAAGAAGTCAAAAAGAAGTATCCGGACGCTGTCTTTCTGTGTGAAACCTGGGGAGACGCTTCAAACATGCTGGGGCCGGATGGTTTTGACTGTGCTATGAATTATCTGTTCAGGGATTCCATGATTGACTTTTTCGCTCATGGGTCAATATCAGAAAGTGAACTGAACATTCGTCTGACAAACATGCTGATGCGGTACCCGGATCAGATGAACCATGCAATGTATAACTGCATAGGCAGTCATGATACCGCCCGGTTCCTGACAGAATGTAAAAATGAGCACTGGAAACTGAAATTGGCAATGGCTTTTCAGATGTTGTTCCTCGGTTCGCCAGCAATTTATTACGGTGATGAGCTCGGCATGACCGGAGAAAACGACCCTGGCTGTCGGGGCGGGATGATCTGGGAACATCCGGATCAGGATTTGCTCGTATGGGAAAAGAAACTGGTACAGTATCGAAAAGAGCACGAGTCAGTCAGAAGAGGAACATATGAAACCCTGATAGCCGACAATCAGAGGCACTTGTTTGCATTCAGGCGGTCCTATGGTTCCGACTCTGTTATTACTGTATTTAACTCGGGAGAATCTACTCAATACCTGGACTTCACGGAAGCGGAGGAATCAGTCGACGTTCAGCCGCATTCCGTTAAGATCATAACGAAATCTTAAGGAGGAAGATCCAATGCGTACCCGTACCAAATTGCTGGCTGCACTGTTAGCTTGTCTGATGTTCCTGACCGTTGGTTCCGCTTTCGCTGAAGGCGAAACTGTAACGATCAATTTCTGGCACCATTACAGCGCTCAATCCGCTGAAAACGAAACCCTGATGAACGTCCTGATTCCTGCTTTTGAAGCTGAGAATCCCGGAATCAAAGTGAATGCTGTCTCTCATGAATGGGCTGAACTGCATGACAAAGTGCTGGTCAGTGCGAAGAGCAATGCTCTGCCTGATGTTGCCCGCTGCGATATTGCCTGGCTGCCCGAATTCCAGAAGATGGGTATCCTGGTTGCTCTGGATGAAGAAATGCCCGATTTCGCTGAAGTGAGTGGCAAACTGCTCGACAGTGCTATGTCCACCAGCGTAATCGCCGGTCACAACTATGCTCTGGCTCTTAACACAAACAGTAAGATCGTATTCTACAACAAGGCTATGCTGGAAGAAGCCGGTGTGCAGGTTCCTGCCACAATGGATGAGTGGGTTGAAGCAGTGAAGAAGCTGTCTGGCGAAAATGCCAATGGTCAGCAGGTCTGGGGTTGGAACGAGCCCGCGCTGGCTGGCTGGAACATCTGCCCCTTCATCTGGAGCTTTGGTGGAAGCCTGACAAACGAGGATCAGACTGTAGCAACTGGTTACATTAACGGGTCTGCTACTGTTAAAGCTGTTGAGACATTTGCTGAGTTGGTAAAGGCTGGCGGCATCACTGGTTTCAACTCTGGTGATATCCCCATGACGGATGGTTTCGGTACTGGCCGTTATGCCATGATGCTTGAAGGCCCCTGGAAGTCCGCTGAACTGGCTGGTGCATATCCGGATGTCGCCTATGGCACTGCCCCGATTCCCGCTGGCGAAGGTGGAAGCATCTCTGTGCTTGGCGGCGAAGACATCGCTATGTTCAATACTGCCAACAAAGAAGCTGCCTGGAAGTTCATGCAGTTCATGACCAGCGAATTTGCTGAGACTGAAATGGCGAAATGCGGCCAGATTCCTGTAAACAAGGCTGCTCTGGAAAGTGAAACCGTAAAGGCTGCGGATTACGCTCCTTTCATCGAAGCAATTCAGACCGCTAAGGCCCGCCCCACTGTTGCTGCCTGGAGTGAAATGGACAATGACCTGACTGTTGCAATGACTGCAGTTGTGTCTGGTGAAAAGACCGCTCAGGAAGCTATGGATGAGCTGGCTGCTAAGTGGGATGAACTGCTGAAATAATCAATTGATTTTGTGGCGGGGCAGGCAATCTGCTCCGCCGCACTTTCCGGAGATGAGGACATGATCACAAAATCCCGTTTGAATCGGACGCAACTGATCGCCCTGCTTTTGCCAGGCCTTTTGCTTTTTGCTGCATTTACAGTTTATCCGATTATTCGCCTGTTCTGGATGAGCCTGTGCGATATGAGCTTCTCATCGATGCTCACACAGCCTTTCAATGGTATTGCAAACTATAAAGAAGTGTTCCAAGATCAGACCTTCTGGACTGTGTTTGTAAACAGTATTGTTTACACCCTTATCACAGTTCCCGGTCAGATGGCAATTGGTCTGTTTACTGCCATTCTGCTGAACGGGATTAAAAGATTCAGTGTGACATTCAGAGTAATCAACTATCTCCCGGTTGTTACATCATGGGTAATCGCTTCATTGGTTTTCCGCTATATTTTCAACACGGAAGGACTTCTCAATTACTTCCTGTGGAAAGTTGTTGGAATAACCTCATCTAACATTCGTTGGCTTGGTACCCGCTGGGGTGGGATCAGTGTGGCTATGATTCTGGGCATCTGGAAAGGCATTGGCTGGAATATGGTCATCTTCCTGGCTGCTCTGCAACAAGTACCACAGGATCTTTATGAAGCATCCGAAATTGACGGATGTGGAGCATGGGGTAAATTTGTTCACGTCACTTTGCCCGGAATAAAAGGAACAATCTTGTTTGCACTGATTGAACTGACAATCGGTGGATTTAACGTTTTTACTTCAATCAAAATGATTACCGGAGGGAAACCGGCGCACCAAACCGATACGCTTCTGACATGGATGTACTATAAGGCATTCAGCACCGGTAAGTTTGGATATGCAGCTGCTTTGAGTTTTGTGATGGCGCTTTGCCTTGGCCTGTTGGCAATCGTCCAGTTCCGTATGATGCGGAACCGGGACAATTAAGGAGGTGCTGTCATGAAAAGCCTGAATGGTGTAAAAATCCGTGGCATGATCCTGCGGTATTTCCTTCTCGCGCTGGGTACTGTAATCTTTACTTTGCCGATGATCTATATGATTTCGACATCACTGCGCCCTAATGGTGCGCTTTATGAATATCCGCCGCGCTTCTTCCCGAAATGGGAAGCCCTGACGCTGGAGAACTACGGTTATATCCTTAACCAAAGCAAATTCTATGTGAACTTTCTGAACTCAGCTTTTGTTTCACTTTCTACGATCACACTGGCAGCAGCAGTATCTTCCGCGATGGCATTTGTTCTTGGAAAGTTCAAACTGAAAGTAAACAAACTAATCTTCGGCTTTATTATTCTGACCATGATTATTCCTGGTACCACAATGATTGTTCCTCAATTCGAACTGGCGACAAAGCTGAACCTTGTGAATCAGTTGTGGGGATTAATTCCATTTTATGTGGCATGGGTCATTCCGTTTTCCACCTTCATGATCAAGGGATTTATGGAGAATATACCCGGGGAGATCATGGAAGCATCCTGGATCGACGGTGCAAGTGTATGGACAGTTTACACCCGTATCGCCCTTCCCTTGGCATCTCCTGCTATAGCTTCCGTTAGTATTTTTAACTTCCTGACAGCATGGGAAGAATATCCCTGGGCGAATACGGTTATTAATGATACCAGCAAACGGACGCTTCCTATAGCAATTGCTGGATTCTTTGGCCAGCATCAGTTTACCCAATGGGGATATGTATTTGCGATGTCGGTACTAACACTGATTCCTGTTGTTTTGATTTTCATCCTGTGCCAGAAGTTCTTTGTTCAAGGATTAACGGCAGGCAGCGTAAAAGGGTAAGGCTGATGTTATTGATTTTCCGTAAGGCTCTGTGGAGAAATCCATTGGGCCTCTTTTTTCAGTTTGGAGAGAAATATGATGATGTAATTTTCACTTCTAATCCTGTTTTTTTATCTTGCAGTGCCTTATCCTATACACGTACCGAATGACCGGTACATACGATATGACAAAACGGAGGAAAGAAAAATGCTACGTCTGCTTGGTATCCTGACCCTGGGGAACATGATCTTTGGTGGCCATCGCTGCCATTGCTATCATCACCGCCATGGCAGCTTCCTGGGCAGAGGCCTTCTGCTCGGAACGCTGCTTGGATTATTCGTAAGGCGTGCGAATCAGAATCGCACCGAGGAGGAGGATTAACAGTGTTCGACATGAATAAAAGTACTGATCGGCATCGCCCTGTACTTTGTTTTTCTGCGGAAGAATTAATCAGCACCCGCAATAACAGAAACGGGAATAGGCTTTCATATATGGAGCAGGAGTCAGTTTCCTTGCTCCGCCTTTTTGTTTCAAGAGATCCTTGTCGCTCATGAAGCGACCGATTATTATATGAAGACGGGTACGGTTGTTTATTGAACCTGTTTCAAATCATCCAGGAACAGCTGAAGATGGTCTTTATTCACGTGCTGCATAACCACAATATGCGCAAGTTCGCCGCCCAGTCTTTCGTCTGTATCCGGCGCAAGAGCATATTTTACCATAATATCCTCCGGTGGACGTTTGAAATACACGGTATTGGACATTGGCTCCAGCCAGGCAGGCCAATCCAGTTTATCCAGTTCCTCCTTCAGCCACGTAGCGGTTTCCAGCATTCCATTTGCCTGCTCGGTGAATCCCTCAAGACCTGTATGCATGATGATCCACCAGAACTTAAGCGGTGCGATGGCGGAACGGGAGCAGTTAATCATGGGCATGCTGCCATTCAGATATGCCACTTCATACGGGTTCTGGTTGTTCTTTACTTCCATGGTCGTCAGGAAAAGGCCGGCAGGTTCATCCATGCCGAAGAACTTATGACCGCTGATCGCAATGGAATCATAGGGCTGAGCTTTGCGATTCACCGCGTCGGCATACTCTGTGTAGGGCAGAAATCCGCCAAAAAGCGCAGCATCCACATGGCGGTATACCTCTATTTCCGGATACTTTGCAAGCACGGCATTCAGCGCTTCCTGATCATCAATTCCACCTTTGAAGGTAGTACCCATGGCATAAACCATTAACGCGGGACGATCCGGGATCAGCGCTTTCTCCAGTTCGTCCGGAATCATGCAGCCGTGAACGTCAGCGGGAACAAGAACGAGATCGAGATTCTGCAAATCCACCAGGCGCATGTTGGAGTAATGCGCAGCATCGGATACATAAACCACGGGTGTTTTTCCGGTCTTCTTCTCAAGATAGCTTGAGCCGAAATAGATTCCATGGTTGTTGCCGTCCGTCCCGCTGAAGGTGACAAGTCCCCATAGGTCGTCCAGGTCGAATCCATACAGGGGCGCAAAGAATTCGATGACTTCCTTCTCAAAATCCAGGGTGTTCATATAGGATTCATTGTTGTCAAACGGATCACCGGCATTGTTGGCAATCACGGAATAGACACCGCTGTCCAGAAGCCATTCATAGAATCCGGTCAAGTGAATATCCAGATTGCCCGGGTAACCAAAGGAAAGCCCTTTCTGCTCCTGTACCATCTCTGCATAGCGGTTCAGGCGGGCCAGGGCCATATCCGCAGGTTCTTTGGCCTCTGTATCGTCAGCGGGTAAAGCTTCGGCAAATATGCTGACGGGACAGCAGAGGAGACTGATCATGATAATCAGGATAAAAGAACAAATCATCATCCTGAACATTGAATACCGGGACATTTTGTTTGCCTCCTACTTCAGTTATTCTTATCTATAGTTTTTTCGACAGTCTGTTCAGTGCCCCGTGAAGGGATACATATCAAACGGCAGAGACAGCGCATGGAAAGAAAAACAAATATATCTTCCGAGTTATCATGCCAGCAGGTGCCCCGACAAACTCAAAATTCAATGGTTCTTGTCAGTTGTGCTGTTGCATCAAATGTTTCTTCCCTGGTACTGTACTGTGACAACGTAAACAGTTTTGTTCTGCTCATCGATCTTGAAAATCGCCATATAATTGTCAATCTGCAGTTGCTTGTAGCCTCTTCCGGCATATTTCCCAACCTGACGGTCCTGATGTGCGGATAGAAAAGAGTCCAATGATTCAACAGCAGCCCAGATTCTGTCTGTTTGGCTCTTTGCATTTTCAGGAGTCAACTTTTCCAGGGCAATATACGCGTAGATGCCGTCGATATCCCGAAAGGCTTTGGGATATAACATAACCTTATACTTTTCCATAGTACTTTCCGTCTAATCTGGCTTTCGCATCATTCAGAGAAATCGGAGCGGCGCCTTCCGCGACCTCAGCTTCAGCCTCATAGATCGCTTGATCAATTCGATTGATTTGAGCAAAACGCTCATACAACTCCGCACTCATAACAATCAGATCGCTGTATCCATTTTTTGTGATGAAAATAGGCTCTTGCATTTTGTGAGCAATCTTAGATATTTCGCTTGTGTTTCTCAAATCTCTGATTGGCATAATCGTAGGCATAATCCAAGCATCTCCTTTTATGGCATTATTGTAGCATAATTATGCTGCGCTGTAAATGTCTTGCAACGAAAAATCAAAAGCCTACAAAGGCCTCGAAGGCCGACCACATTACGGTTGTGGATCATATCATTCCTCACCGGGGAGACCAGCGGCTGTTCTGGGATCAGATTGCCGTCGCTGCATCCTGCACATTACAGTTTCCTGTATCGTGCATTGCGATATGTGCCGATCTTTTCAATCTTCCCTTCCCTTACCAGTTTCCCAAGTACTCTCTTTACTGTTGTGATGCTGATCTCGGGGAACCTGACTGCGATTTCTTCCTTGGATACCGGCACAAAGCTTTGCATCAGGGTGTTTTCAATCAGTTTTGACTTGCTGATTTTACGTGCAGAGTTCTCAATGAATTTACTGTCCAGATCTTTGTAGCAGCTGTATAGAATCTGGAGCAGATAAGTGATAAAGGGGATATAGGTATTCCTGTTTTCATGCCAGCCATCGCTGCAGGTTTTCAGTGCCTGATAATAGTTATACCGGTATTCGTTGATCTTTTTGTCAATGGATATGTATTTCCCGATATCAAACCCTTCCTGCAGCAGAAGCAGGGAAGTCAGAAGACGGGATACTCGCCCGTTTCCGTCCCTGAAAGGGTGAATACACAAAAAATCAACGATCACACAGGCAATCAGTAACAGTCCGTTGATCCTGCTGTCCTGTTTTCCTTCATGCCAGGCAAGAATCATTTGTTCAACGGCCTGAGGAGTTTCCCTTGCTTTTACCGGTACAAAACGGATACTGATTCTCCCTTGCTCATCTCTTTCCTGGATCCAGTTGTTTTGCTGCTTGTATTTTCCGGCGTCCGGCGAAGTCGTTCTGAGCATGAGCATATGAAAATGTTTCAGCAGGTCCCCGGTGATTTCCAGATCTTCATAGTGATTATAGATCTCATCCAGCACATCCCGATATCCGAGGATTTCCTGCTCGTCATGTGTAAACGGTTCGGATTGTTTATTGACAAGTTTTTTGACTCTTTCCGCTGTTGTAACGATTCCTTCAATCGCGTTGCTGCTCTGTATGGAATCGACTATGGCAGTATGCTGCAATTCCTGAAAAAGATGAAAATTATTCATCTTTCTGATTTCACCTTTTCCTCGCAGGTCATAGATAATACCGGCTATTTCAAGCAGATTTGCCGGAAGGCTGTCTGCAAGGAACTGATAATCAAAACGATGCATGATTGTCCCTCTCACCAAAATTTACTGCATCATATTCTCTTGTAATGATGCAGTAAAATAATATCAGAATCGTCACTCGATAGCAAGCAATATCAAATATATATTCCGGAAAGCCGCGGCGGCCCAGCTCCCTCAGGAGGTCGCTTTTCGCAGGAAGGTCGGCTTCGCCGTTCCCGTGAAGACGTGGCTGGAGGCGGAAGGCGCAGAGCGCGGATGGAAGACGTCCTGTTCGGGAAGACGTCCGCGCCGCCGTCACCGCTCCGTAATTTCAGGCACGCCCAGGTGGGGAAAATCAGTTTTCGCCCGCGGACTCATAGAAGTTGAAGACGCACGAGTCTCTTTCGCCGCGCTCGGAGGCGGAAACCAGGCCGTAGCCTGCCTCAAGGGCCCTGTTTTTCATCCCCGCGTTCACGATGTACCAGCCGCCGTAAGCCGGTTCCATCGTCCACCAGGTTATCTCCGTGCTTTCCGGTTCAGCCGACAGCGTGATTCCGTCGGCGACGGGCACCAGCCATCTTCCCTCCGGATCGCGGAATCGGTACATTCCGTTCCCGTCGGCTTGCACCGTGAACACGATGGCCGCGTCGGGCCGCGGCGATTTGAGGGCCGGCCCCTGCGCTTCCCAGGCCACCGTTTCCAGCAGGCTGCCGGCCTGCCGGCCGGTGACGGCGCATTGCTCCGCTTCGCTGTAGATCGCAACGCGCTGTCCGTCCTTCGGCCGGGATACCAGCTTCGCGGCCGTCTCCTCCTCCGATAGGGCCGTATCCTCCGGGCTTCCGGAGAAAACATTTTTCCAGGTCCAGTTGAATTTCGCCGGAGTCACCCGGCCATGCAGGATGATATAGGCTGAAATCAGGTTCTGGATGCTTTCCCCGCGTTCCTCCGTCTGCCTCCAGACGGCGTCGTCGACGGAAAAATTTCTCAGGCCGCACCGTTCATTGCCCAGAACATAATCGCTTACGGCGGCCAGATAGGTCCTGTCCGGATCAAAGGGCCGGCCGTTGGCAAACCCTTCGATGGCAATCCGCTCCCCGGCCGGCCTGGCCATATCACAGGTATAGTTCATCCCTCCGAAAAGCAGGTGCGTGTTCTTGTGTCCCTTTGAGTAATAGAACACCTCTCCGTCATGCATGCGTACGCTGATCCGCCCGGCCGCGTTTTCTTCCATCACTTCCCTGATCTGTCTCCCGGTCATCGGAATCACCAGGACCAGGTCTGAAAAGCGGTTGAGGCAGTAAACATCCTTCAGGGAGATCGGGCCGGGGCGCATCACATAGCCATTGACCACCTTGCAGTTCAGGATGGAAAGATCCGTATCCAGATGATCCGTCCCCGCCGCCTCCATCATCGTCCGCTCGCCGGTCTCCTCCGCCATCTCCGCGATCTCCCAGGCGGTCATATCGATACAGGCCCTGGCAATCAGGTCCGTGGAATTCGTCTGCTCGCGGAAAAACTGCACGCTTTCGTCCCACTCGCCCTCCGCGTCTCCCAGGGGCTGCGTCACGTAGCGCTCGGCTTCCTCCGCGTAGGGCCGAACCAGTTCCCGGAGCCCTTCATCCACCGCGAAGCCGGCAGGATCCAGGTTCCCGTTTTCCAACAGTTCCCAGGCGAGCTTTCCATCCCCGTCCTCCGTAAAGCGAAAAACAGTGCGGGTCAGCTCCTGGCCACCGCCGTTGACCAGCGGGATCTTCCGTCCGTCCGCGTTCGCGATCACGGTTCCGGAATAGACTGACATATGGTCATGTCCGTTGATCATCAGGTCGATGTCATGGCTTTCCGTGATCACGCGCAGCGCCTGGCTCGCGGTGTTGATCCCGTACTCAAGCTTCTCCCCGGCCGCTTCCCCGAGGCCCCCATGATAGGACACGATAATGAATTCGCATCCCTGCGCCTTCATCTCCGGCAGGAGCAGGTTGACCTCCTCCGTCATGGAGAAGTCCGAATTGCCGGGATGCACAAACTGCAGTCCCGGATAATTGTACGGCAGGTCCCACCGGGCGATATCACAGTTTTCCAGGCCCAGAATCCCGATTTTGTGCGCGTGTCCGTTCACCGTGATCTCCCGGATGATATAGGGCGTAAAGGCGCTGTCTCCCGCCTTCGTCCCCGCTTCGGTGCCGTCATGGCAGATATTGGCCGCCAGCACCGGAATGCCGTTCTCCTCCAGCCACCGGTAGTTTTCCCGCATCAGCTCCCAGGGATAGTTGAATTCATGGTTGCCCAGCACAGAGACCGTATAGCCGATTTCCTTCAGACAAAGCGCCATGACCAGCGGCTCATCGGACTGACCCAGGTGACGCCGCATCAACTGGTATTCCGACACCTGGGTGCCCTGGTACAGGTCGCCGTTGTCAATCAGAAACACATGCTCCTTCCCGTATTTCTCCCGGATTTCATTCACCGCGGTCGAAATGCGCAGAATGTTGTTCTTCTCCGCCGCCCCGGTCAGCACATTGGTATCCCAACATTTTCCGTGCAGGTCGGTCGTGGAAAGAATGGCGATATCGGTATGGGCTGCCCCCTCCCCCGCGGCCGCTCCGCACATCAGCGCAAAAAAGCAGACAGCCAGCAGCAGCATCACCCGGTTCATCCTGTTCATCCTGCTCATCCTTCCGGCCTCCTTCGTCCTTTTCCGGGCAGGCGGCTCCCGCGGCTCCGCCCGGTTCCCTGCTCCTGGGAAACCGTTCACCGGCCGAAGAACGGAGCGTAGCGGGCGGCCAGCCGGATCGCTTCCTTCATGCTGACCGCACTGGCTACGCCCTTTCCCGCGATGTCAAACGCCGTTCCGTGATCCACCGAGGTCCGCAGAATCGGCATCCCGTTGGTGACCGCAATGGTTCGCTCAAAGTCCAGCGTCTTGGTGGCAATATGTCCCTGATCATGATACAGGGACAGAACCGCGTTGTACTTCCCGAGCTTCGCCTGGTGGAAGACGGAGTCCGCGGGAACCGGACCGGTCACATCGTAACCCATCTCCCGCAGTTTGGCCACAGCGGGCGCGATCTCCTTCTCTTCCTCCCAGCCGAAGAGGCCATGCTCCCCCGAATGCGGATTCAGGCCCGCCACGGCCATGGTTCCCCCTGTGACACCCAGGCGGCGCAGCGCCTCGGTACAGCGAATTCCATAGTCGATAATCCGTTCCTTTTTGATCTCGTCCAGCATGGCCCGCAGGGAAAGATGCCGGGTCAGGAAGAAAACCCGCAGACCGCCGGTCTCGAACATGGTCAGGGGATCCGCCGTTCCCGTCAGGGCGCCGAAGATCTCCGTATGGCCGATGTAGGGGATCCCGGCCGCCCGCAGGGATTCCTTGTTGATCGGCGTCGTGGCCACGGCGTCCACCCTGTTGGCCAATGCCAGCTGAATGCTCCTTTCGATGTACGCGAAGGCAGCGTGGCCGCACATGGCGCTCACCTCGCCAAACCGAAAGCGGTCCGGGTCTATGTTATCCAGATCGATCAGGTTCAGCACCCCTTCGCGGTAGTCGCCCTCCGTCGGATCCGTCACAGTATGAACCGTCAGCGCCTCCCCGGTGATCCGGACAGCGTTCTCCATGGCGCGCCTGTCGCCAACGACGATACAGTTCGTCCCGCGCAGCAGCGCCGCGTCCGCAATGGCCCGGGCCACAATCTCCGGCCCGATCCCAGCCGGATCCCCCATGGGGATCGCGATCAGCGTCTTCCTCAATGGCCTGCCTCCTCGTATTGTCCTGCGGATATCCTACATGATCTCCGCTGAATTTGCAAGAACCCGCCAAAAGCCCGCCGCGCTAGGTGTCCAGGAAGCGATCCGGCTGCTGACCACGGAAAAACAGCTTGCTATTTTCCCTGGTTCGTGCTATACTCCCATTCGTCGCCGGAATCTGTCGGCTTTGGGGCATTAGCACAGTTGGTAGGACGAGCCTTCCGTACTGTCGCCCCAGACAAACCCTTGTAAATCAAGGATTCCCCTTCAAAATGAAGGGCTCCGCCACCCGACCCGCAGGCGTAAAACGCGGGAAACTCCCCCGGAAAACTTCCGGGAACCCATACGGGGCATTAGCACAGTTGGTAGCGCGCGACATTCGCATTGTCGAGGTCAGGGGTTCGACTCCCCTATGCTCCACCACCACCCTTGAGGCAGACGCTTCAAGGGTTTTCTTTTGCCTATAAGGCCTAAATTCGGCTTTTGCTCTCCGGAGCGGCACTAAGGTCGCCTGACGCACCCGCCGCGCCGCTGAGGCCGGTTTTAGGGCAGACAGGATAATTCTCACCAGGCACCATTCATGGGACTTTCCATCATCGGTATAAGCAAACACAAATTAAACATACCAAGTTGGGTAATCTGGGATATTTCCTGTTTTCTGATATTCGCTGAATATAATATGAACAATTTTCAGTGCTACTTCATCAATGCCGGTTTCGCTGAAATCCCATGCTCCGCTTGCATTCTGGATTCTGATCTTTTGGGCTTGAAGCAGATCCTCATAAGGAACTTCTCGTTCGATTCGCTTTACAACAGTTGTCCTTTTGCCGGAAGGTAGGCGCTTAACCTTTTCGTGAACTTCTGGCTCAATTAATGAATCACGATCAATAGCAATTTCTCCGTCTTCCTTTTTCTTTACTTCTTGCCAGTCGGCACGATTAATATCGTAGGCGCAGTAAGAATAGAGCAGCAGAGTATCATCACTTGCAACAAGGTGCGCATAGCCACAATGTCCTTTGCTCATACTTTCCCCGCCTTTCAAACAATAAAAATCTTTTTATGTGGAATACTTCCACTGTCTTCTCCCTTTTCTGCCTTTTACTCATTTTTGACTTCTGTCAGTACAAAGCAGTATTACTGCTTTGTGGTAAACGACACATCGGCCTTTTCCCTGATCCCCAAATTCCATTCACCAAATTAGTAATTGCCTTTTTGATTTTTAAGCGATGGTTTTCGTTGATGCTGATTGCAAAATAGTCCCTGACAGAATAGCGGGGAAAAGTGATAATTTGTATATCGCTTCTCTGAACATTTGGACTCAGGCTCATAAACCGCTGAATCATCCTATCGATGTAAACCGCTTCATTTACCCTGGGGCGATGCTGATAAACCAAAATACTATGGCCCTGACAAAGATAATCTTTGACCTCTTCATAAAGAACATATTTGAGTTGCTTCTGGCCATTTTTCCCTGCTGACGGAACCACCATCCCATTGTCTGGATCGAGGAATACTAAATCCGCTTTGGTTAACTCACTCAAAGCATGTTGATGCCATTTGTTTCGGTGCTCCCCCGGCACTCTCTCAGAATAATATAAAGCACCTTCAATGAGGTTTTCTTTTTCCAGTGTTTCTATAGAACGAGATAAACCACCGTCCGAATGGAATATCCTCTTCAAGCGCGAAGATAGCTCTGGATCATAAGTTGCGAAGGATTCAGGAATGCAGTATTTCCCGTCATTTTGTTTCTCTGAAACAATAGAATCTGATTTATACCAGTTCACTCCGATGGAGAGTCCCTGCTTGTGTAATTCTCGTAGGAGAACAAACTTTCCATAATCTCCGATATCACCAGCATAACAATCCTGCATCCATTCACCTCCGTCCCATGGATTGATGACTTTATTCAGCAAGAGTTTCCAGGTACTCTACATGCTTCCCAGTCGCTTTCGCATATTCAATCTCTGACAGGGTACTGGTACCAATGTACCCGCCGACATTGATAACATAGATTTCATCAGCCATATCGATCTTCCGCTTGTGCATGTCATCTAGCATCTCTTTGGTACCTTCCGTCCAGACCTCATTATCACCAGAATGACCAAACAGGCCGACACTGATCACGATGTTTCCTTCCAGCGTTAGCTGCTTCTGTGCTTCCATGAAGGCATTTTTGAAACGGGTACTACCGCAAAGAGTGATGACTTTATACTTTCCGACCATATCAGCCTCAGCTCCTGTTCTTTATTTCCATCCTATCTGGCCGAAGGTCATTCGATTCACTGGTTCATAAATTGAGGTTGGTTGGGATTTCTTCCAAACGTTAAATGCCTCCTCAAGACTAAGCTCGTTGTTGGTTGGGCTCCATATGAACACCTCATCGTACCGCCAGCTGTTATAAGTGTGCCGAATACATTTGCTATTATCATTTAGTTTCCATAAAGGATCATAGCCGCAGCGATTACATGTCCGGGTAAGCCTGCTGAGAACTACAGAATACCAAGTCATATGAGCATAGCCATAATCGCCATCAGCATTATTGATGTTGATGTTCAGATTAACCCCGTCACGAGTTTCTATGTATTCAGCAATATTATCTGGAATGTCTATATGCTGGATTATCCGCATCAATCATCACCCGCTTCCATTTGTCTTCGTGTCATCCTGCAGCAAACACCTGCTGGAATTCAGTCTCGCTAATCTTCATCTGCGAGACAAACATTTCATAGTTTTCGGCATTAGCCGGTATTTTTAGGCCGTGCTTTGTGAGACAGATATCATCTCGTGGGGTGACGTTTGCCTCGTATGTGGAGCCCTTGTTCATCCAGAGCTGAAGGTCATCCGTTCCTGTTGACTCCGGATAGAGGTAGTATCCTGCTTTCGCATCGAACCGGAACATATAGGCCAACACCTGAAGATAATCCTTGTTCCCAATGTTGTCGATTGGTTTGTACTTCGCGTCGGCAATGATTCTCTTATTGTTATCCCGGCTTATGAAGTCTGGGTAAATCAATCCAACATTCCCGCCGAATCATCCACATCTTCCAGTGTCTTCTGTGGGAAGAGCACCATACGGTTAAGCTGCTTGATGACCTTTTTCGACGCAGGCGTGATCGGTTTGATAACGCCGCTGGTGCCGTCCGGCTCCTTAATAGGCGGCGTAACAGGCTTGGGATGGGTCCGGCGGCAGAGAGCCTTGCCGTTATGCGTCTTCTTCGCGCTTTCTGCGGAAAACGAAAATCTGGAAGCAGGGACTGAATTTGCTGGAAAACATGTCCCTCGGCATCGGATTGCAGGTGATCGGGCACTCTGCCCTGCAGATCCGGGCCGGATTTTCTTCCCCGGCTTCTCTGTCCGGGTTCCGCCTCCGGTCCTGCTCCATGCGCGTCGGATAATACGGACAGTGTTTTCTGATATTGCCCGGATCGTCCAGATACGCCCGGACAAAATCGGGCACGGCAAAATCCGGCGCGAGCTCTTCTATCCCGATCCGCCCGTCCTCCGTATCGGGAGAGGCCAGATAATGGCAGGGCCACACCTTGCCGCTCTCGTCCCGGACCTCCTCCGAATGAAAAAACCTCTCCCAGCTCTCGGGGAGGGACAGAGGGAGGCTTTCCACCCGGTAGCCCTTTCGCTCAAGGGCGCCGATGACCCGCTGCGTCTTCTGCCAGTCGGTCAGCTTCCAGTCCCGTTTGTAGGAGGATACTGATCGGTAGGATACCAGAAGGAAGAGCACGTCGCTTGTAAAGGCGGTTTTCTCGAGCCCGCGGAGGAACGCCCCCGTATCGTCGGGGTATTCGCGCAGCTCACTGAGGACCGTGGCGAAAAAGAGAATGTTGCCGTCAAATTCATCCACGCCGTCCCAGTACTCCTGCAGGGGCTTTTGCACAAAGCGTGTCTCAAAGGGAACCTGTACGCGGGTGGGCCAGCCGGCGATATCCACGCCGATGTAGTGCGCGTCCGGGCTGCCTCCGATCTCCCCGAGCACATAGGACAGGGAGAGCGCGTCGATCATGGAGCCGCAGCCGAGGACCAGAAGCCGCATCTCCTTTATCTTCTCCTGAAGGAGTGCCGGGAGCAGAAGCCGGTACATGAGATAGTAATGCAGCAGATACAGACTGCACAGGCGCAGCTTATACATCAGGGCCGGGATCCGCTCCTGAAAGTCCGGGGAATGGCCCTTTCTGTAGTAGGCCGAGAGCTGCATTTTCCGATACGCGTCGGAATCTGCGGCAAAGAGACTGTCCAGCTCGTGAAGCTCTTTTCGCAGCTGTGCCCGAAATGCCTGGGTATCCACCGTTCCCGCAGGCAGCAACGGCCCCTTCCCGGAGGGCTTCCGGCGGAAGAGGACGCTCAGTTTTTCTTTCAAGCGTTCCGATATGCTCATGCTGACTCCTGACCGCCTTGTGCGGATGCCGCCCGTTTCCCGTTTTTTACCCGATGGGCGGAGATTTTGTGTAAAAAAGGAAGCAAGGAATCTCTTTTGGTAACGGAATTAAAGCCCCGCCCGCTGTTGACCGCCTGCAAGGTCTTCCGCTTGCAGCGGGCAGTGCTCTCTGCAGGCGTATCCGGAAAGGATACACTTCCCTGCTTCCCACAGACAGTATATCATGGCTGTCAATGATTGACGGATCGCGCACGCCGGTTTATATTTCTCTAAGGAAGCACACAGGGAGGCGCTGGGAATGGCATTGTTTGAAGAAATGCTGGACACGGAAAGGCGCATGGCTTATCTGAAATACAGGGAAAGCCGGGGCGAGACCGACGGCCGGCTGCAGGGGATGCGGGAATATCTGCTGCGCGGCGCCTATACAGAGGATGTGAGGCGGCTTGCGCGGGGCGAATACACGCTGTCTGTGCCTGCCAGGAAGGAGATTCCAAAGGGATATACGGACCGGAAGCGGACCATCTATCACTTCACCGAGGACGAGATGACGCTTCTGCGCATGATGGCCTTCGTTCTCCACGACTGTGAAGACCTCATCCCCCGGGAGGTGTATTCCTTCAAGCGGGGGATTAGCGTCAAGGATCTGGTCTGGAAAATCAGCCGCTGCCCTGAGCTGCGGGAGCAGTATGTGGTGAAGGCGGATGTGGTCAGCTACGGCAATTCCATCCGGGCCGAGCGCCTGATCGACATGCTGCGCGAGGGCTTCGCCGCGAGGGACCCGCAGGCACTCGCCTTCTTCACCTGGCTTCTGCGGCGAAGGACCTGGTATTCAGACGGCGTGTTGACCGAGGGAGACACCGCCGCCCTGCCGGGAATCCCGATCCATAATTTCTTTACCAACCTGTACCTGACGGATACGGACCGGAAGCTCGCGCCGCGCTGTGAGCTGTACGGGCGCTATTCCGATGACATCATTCTGTTTCAGAAAACCCGGCCGGAGGCGGAGGAGAATCTCCGCCTACTCCTGTCCGAGCTTGATGCGCACGGCCTGATCCCGCACCGGGACGAGAAGACCAGCATCTTCGAGCCGGGCCAGGCCTATGACTTTCTGGGCTTTTCGTTTGAGGGAAGCCAGGTGGATCTGGCCCGGGCCTCCGTGCAGAAGCTCAAGCGCAGGATGCGCATACGCGCCAAGCGGATCGGGCTTGACCGGGACGGGCGCCTTCAGACGCCGGAGGAGAAGGCGAGGCTGCTGATACGCCTTAACCGCCAGACCTTTTTCGGAAAGGCAGGGTCCAACGATCTCTGCTGGAGTCAATGGGCCTTTCCGGTCATCACCCGGACCGAGCGTCTGCACGAGCTTGATCTGTACAACCAGCAGTGCATCCGCTACGTCATGACCGGCAAGTGGTCCGACGCCGGGTATAGAGTGCGCTATGCGGCGCTGAAGGAACTGGGATACGAAAGCCTGGTGCGCAGCTATTACGGCAGCCGCAGCCGGGCACAGCACGACCCCGGAACCACCGATCAGATAATGCAAGGAGAAACATGTACTTGTACCGTCCTACCAAATTGACAACAGATGGTGTGGCATCCGCCGGAACAGAATACTCTCCGTTCTGGTACAAGGAATATATACATTCCTGCCGTTCCGGAATGTAAAGGTTAAACCGATACTCACCATAAGAGTCGGAATCTGTATCGCTGAATCTGAATTCACTGTATTAGGATTCATCGTTTTAGAGCAACAGTACAAAATCGTTCTAAATATCCGATTTGAAGCGTTCAAGAAACATCCGCCAGGCGATGGTTAGCAAAGCATAAATGGCAAGTGCTACCAACAGGATGCTGAGGAGATCCCGCTCCATAAAGAAGCTTGTGGTCTTCATTCCTTTCAAAAGAAGATGCGACAGGATATAAGAGACCGGTACAAAGAACAATTGACGCAAAATCCAACTATATGTCCAATTCCTCAGCATTCCCCAAATCAGTCCGCATGCTCCGGCTATTACAAGTGCCATCACAAGATAATAGGCCAGTGCAAGACGCGGAAGGATTTCCGCGCCACCTTTCATTGGCGTTCCCCACAGTATTGTTTGTGGTTGCTCAAGCCCATAGATCAGGCAATCAGGTACAGGGAAGATGGTTGATTCATAATATGACTGAGCAAGATTATCGGAATGCTGGTTTGTACATAAAGCCTGAATAAACAAAGTATGTGTGCCGTCATCATCAACCACAATGTGTTCTTCAAATCCGTTAACAATGCTGTTCACATTAAGAACAAGGCCCTCGTCTTTCAGTTTGGCAGGATAAGGCGCTGTTGTTGGTGAGGAGGTAACGAACTCGCCGGTTTCAGTATCACGCTCATCATCGGCTAAATCCTCAGGTTGATACGTTTTTACTCCGACAACCTCAATTAACCCGTCCTGCCACGGTAACAACTGAATGGCCATTGTGCGGAAGAAATAGGTATATACTCCGACGAAGACGATCAGCGCTGCCATCGCAGCGGCGTAAAAGCGCTTTTTTCGTATCTGTTTCTTCAGATTTTGCAGCGGTTTTGCGGTATCAATAGGGTTCTCTGCCGGCGCGTTCGTTTCAGACAGCTTTTTCTTGCAAGCATCGCATTCATTCAGATGTTCTTCAATCAGAACCTTTGTTTCCTGCTCGACCATGTTTTCGGCGTACAACGGCAGCAAATCACGTGTAACAGCACAGGGCAGTTTCATGATCATTCCTCCATTTTCTTTTTAATCCTGGTACGCGCTCTATGAAAGACTACGCACGCCCAGTTTTCCGATTTACCGAAGAGGTCTCCGATATCCCTGAAACTAAGCTGACCTAAAATTCGGAGTGTGAATACCTCCCGATAGGGCTCATCCAGGTGATGGAGCAGTCGATGGATGCGCATGCTTTCATCCTGACGCACAATTGCTTCTTCCGGCCCGATGGACGGGTCTTGAATCGGCAGCGCGTCATCAATCGACTGATCCTTCTTTTTTCGCAGTTCTGTCAGCCATAAGTTTTTAGCGATGGCGCAGAGCCAGCTTTTCAGGCTGCTCCTTCCCTGAAACTGATCCAGCGTTCGCATGGCCTTAAAGAAGGACTCCTGGGTGATCTCTTCAGCAATCTGTGGATTTCTGGAGAGTGAGAGCGCATAACGATATACTGCATCAAAGTAGTTTTGATAGATCTGATCAAAAGTATCGTGCTGCATTCTGCTCTCAACCTCCTTCCGCTTTATTAGACGCAGAACCTGAAGAAATCTTACAAAGAAATTATATCATGACATTATATTGGGTGCACCGTTCATTCTTTATGTTTCAAAGCGTTCGACATTTCCGTAAGCAGCTCCTCAGGATAACGAAGTGTCGAACTCGGCTGCATTCTCGGACAGGCCGCACTTCGATGGAGATCAGCAGGGACACATATGTCGTAAAAAGAGGATCGACCAAGCCAGATCGATTCTCTTTCTTATTGGGCAAGGAAAGCCGGCCAACCAGATCGCTGTATCCTCTTTTTTTGATGAAAACAGGTTCCTGCTTGTTGTGCGCAATTTCAGGAAGAAAGCCAGCCAGACAAAAGATACGTCCCCCTGTCTTTCCCCAGCATTTCCTTCTTCATGAACCTCCTGCAGTTTGCCGCCAGACTGCTCCCGGAAGGGAAAAAGCAACCTGAGGAAGAATAAAAAAAAGGATGAACAGATGGAGGTGCGCAATGATGGCTAAGTCAATCACCCGAAAGGCTGCCAACTCTCTTATGATCGGTGAAAGTATCCTGAACCTGATTTCTCTTCCATTGGGTTTGGTGTCTTTCGGCATGTCCTTCGTGCTGCTGACAGTGGTAAAGGAGCTTCCCACGGAGCAGATTACTGAAGAAGGCGCTGAGGCAGTGGAACAGCTTCAGCAGATATATGATCCGGCAACTGCCGTCGTTTTTCTGTGCCTGTTTTTCCTGGCGCTTTCCGCGGCACGGATTGTCCGCGGCTTCCGCCTTCGGGAAAACAAAGGAGAAGGATTTTTCCGGCTGTCTGCCGCACAGGCAGCAGCTTTCCTGGTCTGCGGCCTGCTGCCCTTATTGCTTGGCTATACGACGACTTCAACACTGATTGTTTCCGTTATCAGCGCCATGGCCCTGATTGCCGGACGGATTTTCGCCGTTGTACGCGATCATCGGGTCCGTACGATCATCCCGAATGTATTGGCCGTAGTGGGAATCGGCTATTGTGCCATTGACCTTGTTTTTATGTGCGGCCTTCTCTTCCTGGTTTCAGTTTTCGCACTGATGGCCATTGTTTTTTCCAGGATCAGTTTCTCCGTGCTGAGAAAGATTGTCGTAAAAACCCATGCAGCGGAGATTGTCTTCGGCCTTCTGCTTCTGATTGTGACATTCTCCATGCTCCTGACATTTTTTGAACCGAATATGGGAAACTTCAAAGACGCTCTGTGGTACTGCTTTGCCATTGTCACCACAATCGGATTCGGCGACCTGACCGCTGTGACTGATTTCGGAAGGGTGCTTTCCGTCATACTCGGTGCTTACGGGATCATCGTCGTCGCCCTGATCACATCAATCATTGTCAATTTCTACGGGGAAATGAAAGCGTCGCCGGAAACGGATTCCGGCGACGCAGCGGGAGAGAATGAACAGGATCAGACCGTCTGAGTCAGGCTTGAAACCTCCTGAATCATCTCCTTCAGGTTGAACCGCCCAAAGGGCAGGTATCCCACGCCCTGATGAATTCCTTCCAGAAACAGGATCAGGATCAGCACGATTCCGACTACCGGGATCAGTATGCTGATCATTTTGTTTGCGGGTTCCCTCGTATAGGAATACAGCAGTACCAGCGGCGCCACAAACAGCAGTGAAATCGACCCGCCGAAACCGACAGCCACCGCCGCGCTGCTGAATTCCTTATATCTTGCCTCCACCTCATTGGCCAGCGTCTCCAGCGATCCTGCCTGGATTCCCATCAGCACCATCAGGATGATGAAATCCGCCAGGGCGGCCAGGACCAGAATCACCGCCAGGAAGACCGAAAAATGGAAAGAGTTCCGGTTCGTCTTCAGGAATGCCAGATACTCCTCATGGCTGCGTCCATAGCGGCAGAAGCGCAGTTCCCGCGTTTTCATGTGCACGGCCAGCAGCATAAACACCACGAAAGTTACAGGCGGTTTGACCGTCAGCAGCGGGAAACACCAGAAAGGCAGCGTAATGCTCCCCTGTGCGCTTTTCCATTTCAGGATCCAGGACGCCGCCTCCCACGCAAGCGGAAGCAGTACAAGCACCCGCAGGATCAGCACCTTTTTCCCGGTCAGCACACGTTTCGGGCGCGCGTTCAGGAAAAACATAAACAGCGTGCACAGGAACAGGTCAATGAACAGATTGAAGGCAACAAAGCCTCCCGGACTGTATCTGCGGAAAAGCTGCGTCATCAAAGGAAGTACATCTTCCGGATCGGTCACCAGTTTTCCGGCCGTGCCGACAACATAACGGGAAAAGAATCCGGCGCTCACTGCAAAGATGGCCAGCGCCGCGGCGCCGTTTTTGATCAGCTGCTTTTTATATCCCTCGCTGTTGTTCAGGATCTTTGAAAAGTTTGCAATCAGCAGGAAAGGCAGCGACATATCTGTCACGTATGCCAGAATGCCCGACAATCCGGCTGTTTCTTTTGCCAGGTTTTCGTCAAGCTTTGCAGCCAGTGCCAGCATGAGCGACAGTGCCGTCAGCACGATGCACAGCCAGCCCAGCATCTGAAAATGCTGATAACTCAGCGGTCCTTTGTAACGGATATCCTCGTTGATTGAAACCTCATGCAGTTTCCTGCGCTTTCTGCCCATTGCCGATCCTCCCCGGAGCAGTCATATCCGAATGACAGTCGTTTTCTGAGTGCAATTATATTGCACAGCTCAACTGGCAGATTCAATTATTCCATTAAGCAACCGAAGCTAAGAAGCAATTTCAATGACCCGGTTTCAGGGGGGTATCTTTATGCCTTTGGGAATCGCACCCTGGCTCCTGCTAATGGGATCAGAACAGCCCATGGATGAACTCCGTCAGAGCTTCCCGGTTGTAGAAATTCGCATAGTCGTTGATGAAGTAATCCGGCTCGACGCCCCGGTCCACATCATAGAAGGAGCCGTTCTTCACGAAGGACAGCCGCTTGGCGCTGGAGTAGCGGAAAGAGGTCCCCCACGCGGTGGTGTCAAAGCCGACCACGCAGCTTCCGCCGCCGGAGGTTCTGCCCAGAAGGGTTACGGAGCCATTCTCCTTAAAGACCCAGGGCACCAGGTTACCGCAGGAGAAGGACTGGGGAGAGATGAGACAATACAGCTTCAGTCCCCGTCCAGCCAGCGTATCATTTTCATCAAACTGATGATCCAGGTTGACGTCGACATTGAAGTACTGGACAGTCTGGGCACCGGTAAAGGTGTTCAGATAGGAATAGTTTGCATCTCCCAGGAACCATCCCAGCGTATAGAACGCCGCAGGCGCCATGCCGCCGCCGTTGCAGCTCAGATCCAGCACCACGTTTTTGATGGGGCTGTTTTCCCGGGTGATCTGCTTGTGTGCATTGCAGATCAGGCCGATGGTATCATTCGGCAGGTTGCCTTCCTTCGCAAGGGCGTAGTAGTCTGCCACACCATCGTCATCCGCGGTAACGGCGAAGGAATCAAGGGTCACATAGGCGGTATCGCCCACCTCATAATAAGGCTGGGAGGCTTCGGGATACTGCGCCCGGAGAGCCGACAGCATGGATCCTGTGCTGCCGCGGGCAGCGTTGCCGAAGCCCAAATTATACGCAGCTCCGCTATCTGACAGGTAGGAAGCGGACAGATACGCGGAATGACCGTCGTCAAGCCAGAAGTTGGTCAGATCCGCAATGGCCTGATCCGCTTTGGCTGCATCGGGATCAACGAGGTTGGCGCCAATTTCATTCTGGAGGAAGAATGTGATGAAATTATCAATGTTATGAGCGCTCTTCAGACCGTAGAAGCAGTTCATTTCAAGGGCCAGCTCGCTGAAGCCGAACTTGATCAGGGCCTCGCTGCGCGGAGCCGGAGTGGCAGATCTGTACAGATTATAGATGCTTGTTTCCGCTTCTGTTCTGTACTGGTCAACCAGCGCCTTTCCCATTTCGGAGGCTTTGCTGACTTCCTCCAGCAGGAAATCGAACTGCTCATCCGGATCTGACGAGGCAGCCCGGGCCTTTTGAATCAGCTCATCGGTCAGCAGTCCGTACATGTACAGGATGGTCTGGAAAGCGTTGGTGGGACTGGTCATCGATTGGATAGGACTCGCAAAGAGACCCAGCCCGTTATAGTATACAGACTGACCGAGATCAGCAATCGTGAATGCGGAAAGGGTCTGCAGGGGAAGCAGGTACTTTCCGTCCTGGGCCGCCATGGGAATCTCATATTCCTTCAGATTCACGGCAGTCACTTCGCCATTGAGAATCCGGCTCCTGGTGTATTGAATCAGGAAAGGCTCGCCGTTCATCGTCTTCGGGATGCCGGATACTTCCATGTATGAGCAATTCTGCGGCGTGAGGAAAGCGATATAATCATCGAAAGCTATGGTTCCCTGGCTGAAGTCAAATACGGCGGAGCTGCCGGTTTCCCGGGTCAGTTTCACCCATTTTTCCTCTTCGTTGACTTCGCAGGTCAGGCTGTAGACATTTTCACCGCTGTTATCAGATTCGTTATAGAGGTAAACCATGAAGTCCGCCCAGTCGGCCAGGTTGATCAGGGGCAGATCTTCCACGCCGTCCAGGAAATAAACGGGGAAGTCTTCCCGCCAGATCCTGTCCGCTTTCTGGTAGTATAACGGCAGATCTCTGGTCGTGATCTGCGCATCCTCATTCCGAGGCTCCGCTGTTTCAGCCGCCGCGCAGCCCAGAAGCAAGGCGATGGCAAGAACAAGGGAAAGCAGTCTTCTCATCGATCAATGACCTCCTTCAAAAACATCATTTCTATTGTACGCTATGATGCGCTATAGATAAATTATTGTACCACGGCGAAATAAAACTGTCCATAGTTCATTCAAATGTTCGGGACGGTTTTCAATGCTGCGTCGGAGATCTTTCTCTTCTGGCAAGCAGTCCCGTTCAGGACCGTCGACATTTCCTGCTACAACAAAGAGTTGGCAACATTCCACGTCCCCCTGTCTTCATTTCCTGATCAGCAGCGACTCGCCCGTCATCTCCTCCGGCTTCTCCAATCCCATCATCTCAAGCAGCGTGGGCGCGACATCGGCCAGACGGCCGCCCTCCCGGAGGATATACGCCGGATCGTAATTCACCAGGATGAAGGGAACGGGATTGGTGGTGTGGGACGTCAGGGGCTCCCCGGTCGCCGCGTCCACCATCGTTTCGGCGTTGCCGTGGTCGGCGCAGATGAAGAGTTGGCCATCCGCCGCCTCCACGGCGTCCACCACCCGTCCGATGCACCGGTCGAGGCAGGTAACAGCCTCGATGGCGGCCGTCTCCACGCCGGTGTGGGCAACCATGTCCGCGTTGGCGAAGTTCGTGATGATCACGTCGTACCCGCCGGAATGGATTTTCTCGACCAGGGTGTCGCAGATCTCATTGGCGCTCATCTCCGGCGCGAGATCATAGGTCGCCACCTGCGGAGAGGGAATCATGAAACGGTCCTCGCCCTCGCTCGGCGCCTCCACGCCGCCGTTGAAGAAGAAGGTCACATGGGCGTACTTCTCCGTCTCCGCAATCCGGGCCTGCTTCAAACCGTTGGCAGCGAGCCACTCGCCGAGGGTGTTGACCAGGGTGACCTTGTCAAAGGCCACCGCCTTGTTGGGGATCGTCACGTCGTAGTCTGTAAAGCACACATAGGACACCTGCCTGCGGGGGCCGCGGTCAAAGCCGTCGAAGTCATCGCAGCAGAAGGCGCGGGTCAGCTCCCTGGCGCGGTCCGAGCGGAAGTTGAAGAAGATGACGGAATCCCCATCCTCGATGGTAGCCACCGGCGCGCCATCCTTCATCACCACCGTGGGGCGGATGAACTCGTCCGTCTCGCCCTTCGCATAGGACTGGGTCACCGCCTCCGCGGCGGAATCAGCCGTCTCGCCCACGCCAAGGGTCATCGCCCGCCAGGCCAGCTGCACGCGGTCCCAGCGGTTGTCCCTGTCCATGCCGTAATACCGGCCTCCGACCGTGGCGATCTCGCCGCAGCCGATTCGGGCCATCTCGTCCTCCAGCTGGCGAATGTGATCGATGCCGGATTCCGGGAGCGTATCCCGGCCGTCCGTGAAGCAGTGGACGTAGACCCTGTCGAGGCCCTCTCGCCTGGCCAGCTCCAGCAGGGCGTAGAGATGGTCGCTGTGGCTGTGGACGCCGCCGTCGGAAACCAGGCCGAGAATGTGCAGGCTCGTCCCTTTTTCCTTCGCGTTTTCGATCGCCGCGAGCAGCGCCCTGTTTTCGAAGAAGCTGCCGTCCTCGATGGCGTTCGTGATCCGGACCAGGTCCTGGTATACGACGCGCCCGGCGCCGATGTTCAGGTGGCCCACCTCGGAGCTGCCCATCTGGCCTTCCGGCAGCCCCACCGCCAGGCCGCTGGCCTCGCCTTTGACGAAGGGGCATTCCTTCATTAAACGGTCCAGCACCGGCGTGTCCGCCAGCGCGACGGCGTTATGCTCCGTCTGATCGCTCAGACCGAAGCCGTCGAGAATGAGCAGCACCGTCGGGCCTTTGGGGACATCCCCTTCCGCCGCAGCCGGCAGGGCCGCGGCAAGCAGCACCGCCGCCAGAAGAAAAAGAAGTAATCGTTTCATGCCTGTATTCCTCCTCTGTGAACGTCAGTTCACGTCTGTCATTGTTTCTTTTCGCTCCCGGGGAAAGCGGAGCATGTTTCGGTTGTAGCCGGTGGTAACGAGATAAGCCTTATCCTCATGCCCTTTCATCAGTCCGCTCAGCAGGAAGCTGCTCAGTCCGCCCACTTGTACGTCGGATTCTGTCAGATCGAACAGCACGCCCGAATCGCGTTCGATAATCAGGACCGCGTCCTCTTCAAAGAAGAGCGAGAGCTCAACCAGGACAGGCTTCTTCGACTGCCTGTTTCTTTCCAGGATGGTCAGACCGATCTCCTCGACAAACAGCGCCGCTTTGTTGGCCGTATTCTTCATATACCGATGCGCCAGCAGGCTGTCCCTGACGTGATTCGACAGGCCTGCCGCTGATTCCGGAGTCAGGGGAGCGTCCACCACCTCAATTTCAGCTTCCATGTCCTTCAGCAGGAATGGGAAATTGTCCCTTCCAAACCGCAGATAGATAAACAGACAGGCGCAGACAAGCGTCAGGATCGGCGCCACGACATAGCCCGTCCACATGCCGCCCATACCAAAGGCCAGCGCCCCAAGCACCGGCAGGAGGATATACAGCAGGCCGTTCTGGAAGCAGGCGATACAGGTCGCCATGCCGATATGGTCGATCAGCATATAGTAAGAAGTGGTAAGCGATACCAGACTGCAGAAGGTAAATCCAAGCGAAACAATCCGAAGTGCCGCGATCGATGGGGCGAGCGTCTCGCCGCCCGTGATGCCGAACAGGGCGCAGAACTGCGGAGTAAAGATCCAGATCAGCGCCGTGGCCGCCAGGCCTTCGATGATGGCGGCCTTAACGCCGGAGCGCATCACCCGCCTGATGAGATGATGGTTCCTTTCCCCGAAGTAGGTGCCGATCAGCGGCTGCATCGCCATCCCCACACCGTCCATCACGACACCGAACTCGATCAGGCTCACGACCACGGCAAGCGTGATCAGGCCGGATTCGCCGAAGCGGCTCGAAACGAAGCCGATCATCACATAGTCCATCAGGCCCCAGCAGATATAGACGGAGGAATCCACGATGCTGTAGCGCGACGTGAGCAGAAAATCCCTGAAGGACAGATGCCAGACAAAACGCAGCGTGTTTTCCCTGCGGAAGTAGTGCCAGAGGCAGGCAAGGATGCCCAGACTGTTTCCGATCACAGACCCAAGGATGATGCCCTTCATGCCGAGGAAGCGGGTCAGGATGATGGAGCAGACGATGTTCCCGCCGATCTGAAATCCATAGCAGATGTTGTTGCACAGCTCGTCTCCATCGCTGTAGACCATCTGTTCCAGATAGAAGATGACAATGGTCAGGAAGGCGTTGATCGGGACCAGACGGTAGTACTCCAGCGCGTTCTCCAGAATCTCGCCCGTAACGCCGCTCCAGCGGAAATAGACGTCCTGAAACACGAAGAGCAGCAGCGCGGAGATCAGGCCCAGGCCTATGCTGAGGATCAGGCCCTGTCCATAGATCTCGTCCGCCCGGTGCTTCCGCATCGCGCCGACCTCCCTGCTGAAAACGATCCCGACGCCGGTTGACAGCAGGTCTCCAAAAAAGGTCACAACGGCCGTCACCGGGGTAATCGCATTGATCCCGGCAACGCCCGATGGACCGATGAAATGTCCGGCAATAATGCTGTCGCTGAGCAGCATCAGATACATCACCGCTTTGGTGAACGTGCCGGATATCAGCATGGAGCTGAATTTCTTTTCGCAGAAGCCTTTCATTTGGGTATGCTCAAGGCGGTTTACCGCCATCCTCCGTTTCCTGATCCGATTTCTGATCCGCTTTTTCCCGGATCCCGAAGCTTCGTCGCAACGGCCTGCCGGCCGTCAGCTGTTTTTCGCGGCGGCCTGCAGTTCAGCATACAGGATTTTCCCGCCTTCATTCTTCGGGAACGCCGGAACGGTCAGCACGCGAAGGCCGCCCCGGGCCGCGCTGAGGACCCTGGGAACAAAGGCCGCGACCATTTCCTTCTCCCGCTCGCCTGTGACAAAGACGGTCAGATGGTCATCCGTCCCGACGCTGACGCTGGGAATGCTGAGCTCATCCATAATCATGTTGTCAATCTCATCCAGGCTGACCCTGTGACCGGCCAGCTTGATGAAGCGTTTCAGCCTTCCGGTAATCGTCAGGTACCCTTCTTCATCCATCTCCGCGAGATCGCCTGTCCGAATCTCGCCGTTCCACTCGTCGCCATGGCTCAGGTCTTCACCGCGCTGCGCATAACCCATCGCCACATTGGGACCCCGGTAAACAAGCTCTCCCCGCGCCCTGGGGCCCTGGGCCGGGTTTCCCGCTTCGTCGATGAGCCGGATGCTCCCGCCCCGGACAACACGGCCCGCAGACCCGGGCTTCCGGAGCGCGTCCTCCGGCGGCAGCCAGCTGATCGCCGCCGTTGCTTCGCTCTGGCCGTACATGATGACAAAACGTTTCCCGTTTTCCGCGGCATACCGGGCATAATATTCCTGCAGCTCCCGGCTGAGCTTTCCGCCCGCCTGGCTCAGCGTCCGCAGGCTGGGGAAGGCCTCCTCGAACAGACCGATGTGATGCAGCATTTCATAGGTATTGGGCACGCCGTGAAAGCAGGTTACGTTCTCGGCCTCGAACAGATCCCAGAACTCCGGATCCATCACGCCGCTCTCCGTTACCACCATGGCGGCGCCGCGCGAAAGGTTCGCGTGAAGGACAGACTGCCCGTAGGTATACTGCATCGGCAGGGCCGTGATGGTCCTGTCGTCGGCGGTGATCTGAAGAATCTCCGCGATAATCGCGGCGTTACAGCGAAGGTTCTCCCGGCTCTGCCTCACGAACTTCGCGGAGCCGGTGGAACCGGATGTCGTAATCAGCAAACCGAGCTGCGGATGAACGGGAAAGCGCTCCATATAATTGGTTTTCAGAAGAACATAATCCCGGATTGCGCATACCTTTCTCATCGCGGGAACTTCCCCGCTCAGCTCCTCCGGCAGCAGCAGCAGCCCCGGGCGATAGACGTTCATCAGTTCCCTGCGCATCCCGGCCTGCAGTTCCGCGGAAACAGGCAGCACGGGATACCCGCTGTTCGCCAGCGCGGCATAGCCCGAAAGGGCGCCCATGGTATTCCGGCAGATCATCATGACCAGCGGCCTGGATGCCGGATCCCAGTCTGCGCATCGGCTGACCGCGGCCTCCGTTTCCTCCGCGAGTGCGCTGAGATCACCGTATGTCATCGTTACGCCCGTGTCCGCAATCAGGGCCGGCGAATCGGCAAAGCTTTCAAAATCCCAGAATACGCCCATATCGGTTCCTCACTTTTTCGCTTTCGCTTCTTCCAGTTTTTTCTCCACAAGTTCCAGACCTGCCCGGTAGGAGCTGATTCTCATCGCTTCCCTGCCCCTGAAGGAAATCCGGAAGGTCTCCTCCAGGCGGCTGATCAGATGCATCTGGGCGATTGAATCCCAGCCCGGGTCATGATAGCGGAAGCTGACCGGGTTGAAATCCACGCCCTCGAAGCAATCCGAAAAAGCCGTCCAGTAGCGTTCCGCAATGCCCGTCGGGCTCAGCGCTTCCGCCTCTTCCTGCGGCTGTTTTTCCTCCGGCCGGCCGGTCCCGGCCAGTTTGCGGCTTGGCGCGTACAAAAGGCCCTGCGCGCCTTCGTTGGTGATTCTGGCCGGATTTCCGAACACCGTTGTGTTGGCTTCCACGTCGTTGAACACGACGCTGCCGAGCGCCACGACGCTGTAATCACCGATCCGGATCCGGTCCTTCAGCAGGGCGCCGGCCCCAATAAATACATTTTCCCCGATGACCGTATGTCCGCCGATAAAAGCGTCCGCTCCCACGCGCGTATGGTTTCCGACGACCGCGTCATGGCCGACAGCCGCCCCCTTGGCCGCGTAAAAATTCTGTCCGATCCTGGCCAGGGAGCCGATAAACGCGCCCGGACCGATGACCGCGCCCCCGCCCAGCTCCGCGTCCGGGCTGATAAAGGCGGAAGGATGCACCAGGCGCGCTCCCTGATACCCCGCCTCCGTCATCCGGTCGAACGCCTCCCGGCGGAATTTCGGCTCGCCGATGGTGATCACAAAGCGGGTGTTTTCCGGACTGTAACGCTTGCGGAACGTATGAAATCCAAGCACAGGGCTGCCCAGCAGGCTGTCTGTTTGGGCATGGTCGTCAATAAAAACCGTTTCTGTCCATTCTCCGGTCTCGTCCGCCACATATCTGAATTCCCGGCCCATCGCACCGGCACCGTAAAACGCAAGGACCACTGACACTCCCCCTTTACCATCCTTTTTTACAGCGGAAAGCCCCAGGCTTTTTCAATTTCCTGGCGCAGCGCCCGAAGCTGCTCCGTCTCCCGGTCCGTCCAGATCTGCTTTCCCTCCGCGTCGGTTTCCGCCAGCAGCTTCCTGAGCCAGCCTTCCTCCCTGGCCGTGCGCCGGCTGTAATCAAACACCAGTTCAAACGCCAGGCAGCCATGGGAAATCAGCCCCTCGAAGGGAGAGCGTCTGAGCCGGGCGGGCACGCAGCGGTGCGCGAAAACGCAGGCCATCACCTCCGGGCTCGCTTCCCCGGTTTCCCGGAAATCCGCCCGGCTGCTTCCGATCCGATCCTCAAAGGGAATGCTGGCGATGACCCGGAAGATATCCGTCTTGTCCGCATCGCGAAGGATCTCCGCGAAGCGCCGCGTCCGGTCATCCAACTCATCCGGCAGCCGCAGTTTGTTGTGCTGTCGGACAGCCGTTTCCGCCATGGCCCGCCAGCCTTCCGGCAGGCCTTCCCCAGGGAAACGTTCAAGCAGTCCGTCGCGGAAAAGGATATCCCCGCTCAGCTCCGCGTGATCCACTGACCTGGAATCCATAAAAGTCCCGAAGCGCCTGACCTGTTCAAAGCGTCCGATGTCGTGCAGAAGGCCGAGGAACCAGGCCAGATCCGTATCCGCGCCGTTCATTTTCAAAGAAGCCGCGCAGCTTTCCGCCAGTTCGGCCACGCGGAATGTATGCTCAATTTTGTGGCGAATCAGAATATTCTGCGCGTCGTAATCCGCTACGTATCGGAGAAAGACAGCTTTCGCTTCTTCCCGGTCAAACATTTGCCCTCTCCTCCATTCCTTTTTCAGGCGGCTCCGGGCAGCTCCTGACCGCGCCGGGTCAGCACGCGCAGGACAAACGCGGCCGCAAGGCGCGCCGTCCGTTCCAGATCCTCGCCTGTAAACCCATGGCCCGCCCCTCCGATCGTCACCAGCTCCGCCTCCGTCAGCACTTCCACCGCCCTGCGGGAATACTTCAGCGGTACATAAGGATCCGCTGTTCCGTGGAACAGCAGCGCGGGACCGGCATAGCGGCTCATGGCCGCATAGATATCAACGGTCATGATATCCTTCAGATAACGGCTGCCCACCGTATGCGTCCCAATGACCGCCGTCTCCGGCACCTTTCCGGCTGCCCGGATCGTATCCCGGCAGACGTCCGGCAGGTTGAAAGCGGGATACAGCAGGATCAGGCCTGCCGCGTCATCGGGCCGCGTTCCCGCAGCGAGGGCGGACACAAAGCCACCCTGGCTTCCGCCCAGGAGAAAGATCCCCTCCGCCATAAAACGGCTGTCACCGCGAAAGCGGTTCATCACGCACCGGAGATCCTCCGCCTCGGTGAGCACAGACATTTCTTTCATGCTGCCATCGCTCAGGCTCACCTCGGAACCGCCGATATAATCAAACACGCAGGCCGCGATTCCGCTTCGCGCGAAGCGTTCCGCATAGGGTTCCATGATCAGGTGGTTGCTGCCAAGCCCATGGGAAAGAATCACCAGCGGGAGCGGACCCGCGGCTGTCTCAGGCAGATAAAGCTTTCCGTAGATCCGCTGCCCGCCCCGTTCCATGGGACAGTCTTCCGTTCTGAAACCAGCCGTCTCCGCCTGTGCGTTCCCGCCGGCCATTCCCACAAACAGCAGCACGGCCGGCAGAATCAGAAGTATCCTCCGCAGCAAAGATTTCTTCGTCATATCCAAAGGCCTTATTGTTCCCCCTTTTCGTTTTCATTTTACAGTAGCGGCCTTTTTTTCGCAACAGAGAAAATTTCCGTCAGCTTGTGTTTTGTTCAGCGCAATGATAAAATATGGCCATCTCCCGGCAGATCCGGGAACACGAAACAACAGGAGACAGATTTTGTCCGCGAACGATCTCCCGCGCGGTACGCGGGGCGCTTGCGCCCGCGGTGCGTGCGCGATTCCGCGCTCGGGCGGCGCGATCGGATTTGAAAGGATGGAGCAGACAGATGAAACAGGCTGACGGGTTTGCGACGGTTTGGCAGGAGACGGTGATCATTCCCACCTATGGCGTCGGCATGCCGGACAAAAATCCCATGTTCCTCGAAAAGCGGGTCTACCAGGGCTCCAGCGGCAAGGTCTATCCCCTGCCGGTGATCGATAAAATACTCGACGAGAAGGAAGACCGGCCCTATACCGCCGTGTGGCTGGAGAATGAGTATCTCCGCGTCATGGTACTGCCGGAGCTCGGTGGGCGCATCCAGCGGGCCCAGGATAAAACCAACGGATACGATTTCGTCTACTATAACGAAGTCATCAAGCCCGCACTCGTGGGGCTGACCGGACCCTGGATCTCCGGAGGAATTGAGTTTAACTGGCCCCAGCACCACCGGCCCACCACCTTTTCCCCGGTGGACTGGCGGACGGTGAAGCATCCGGACGGCAGCGCCTCCGTGGAGCTCTCCGAGGTGGACCAGATGTACGGCACGAAGGGCAAAATGACCTTTACCCTCCGTCCCGGAAAGGCGTATATCGAAATCCAGGGCCAGCTTTACAACCGGACCGCCCTGCCGCAGACCTTCCTGTGGTGGGCGAATCCCGCCGTGGCGGTCAACGATCAGACCCAGTCCGTCTTCCCGCCGGACGTTTCCGCCGTCTTTGACCACGGCAAGCGGGATGTCAGCACCTTCCCCATCGCCACCGGCGTCTACTACAAGCATGATTACGGCGCCGGGGTCGATATCTCCCGCTACAGGAACATTCCCGTGCCCACCAGCTATATGTGCGCCCACAGCGACTTCGACTTCGTGGGCGGATACGACTGGGGTGTCGGCGCGGGCATTCTGCACGTGGCCGACCACCATGTATCCCCCGGCAAGAAGCAGTGGACCTGGGGCAGCGGGGATTTCGGGCGGGCCTGGGACCGGAACCTGACGGACCGAAACGGCCCCTATATCGAACTGATGACCGGCATGTACTGCGATAACCAGCCGGACTTCACCTGGCTGAAGCCCTTTGAGGAAAAGACCTTTACCCAGTACTTCATGCCCTACAAGGCGGCGGGATACGTCAAAAACGCCAGCCGGGAATGCGCCCTGAACCTGGAGGTCCGGGAGGGCCGGGCGAAGATCGCCGTCTATGCCACGCAGCGCTTTGAAAAGGCCCGTGTCACCCTGACGGCGGGCGAAAAGCCGATCTATGATCGGACCGTCGACCTGAGCCCCGTCGACATTCTGGAGGACGAGATCCCCACCTGCGTTCCGGAGACCGGGCTGACGCTCACCGTCATGACCGCCGGCGGGCGAAGGCTGCTGTCCTGTACGCCCCGGCCCCGGCGAATTGAAAAAATCCCGGATCCCATGCCTCCCGTCAGGCCGCCCCGGGAGATTCAAACCTGCGAGGAGCTGTATCTGACGGGTCTGCATCTCGAGCAGTACCGCCACGCGACCTGCCTTCCCGACCCCTACTATCTCGAGGCGCTCCGGCGGGATCCCGGCGATATCCGGGCCAACACCGCCTACGGAACCCTGCTGATACGCCGGGGCCGGTTCAGCGAGGCGGAAGGCTTTTTCCGCGCCGCCATCGCCCGCATGACCGTTCGGAACCCCAACCCGTACGACAGCGAGGCCTATGTCGGTCTGGGGCTCTCGCTCCGGTTTCAGGGCAGGGACGGCGAAGCCTACGACGCCTTCTTCAAGGCCGCCTGGTCCGCCGCCCAGCAGGAGGCCGCCTACTACCATCTCGCCTGTATCGACTGCGCCCGGGGCGAATATGAATCCGCCCTGGAGCATATCGATCGCAGCCTGGTTCGAAACGGCCACAGCCTGAAGGCCCGCGCCCTGCGGGGCATGATTCTGGACAGCCTGGGCCGGGATGAGGAGGCCGGGCGCTGGTTCGAGGAAAACCTGGCCCTGGACGCCTTCGATTACGTCTCCCGGCTGGAATCCGGGGACGTGGAGGGCGCCCTGGCGCTCATGGGCGGCCGGGCCAGCAGCTTTATCGAATGCGCCATCGACTACGCCGAGGCGGGCTACTTCGCCGATGCCGTCGATATTCTGAATCGCTGCCCCGCTCCTACCCCCATGGTATGGTATCATCTGGCCCTTTACGCGGCGCAGGGCGGCGACGCGGGCCTGTCTACGGAAGCCCTCCGCCGGGCCGCCGCGGCGGATCCGGCCTGGTGCTTCCCGAACCGGCCGGAGGATATCGCCGTTTTGCGCTATGCCATGGCTCAAAGCCCGAAGGACGCCCGGGCGCCCTATTATCTGGGCTGTCTCTGGTATGACCGGCGCCAGTACGAGGACGCCATTGCCTGCTGGGAGCGGTCCGCTGGCATCGACGGCAGCTTCCCCACCGTATGGCGAAACCTGAGCCTGGCCTTTTTCAACAAGCGGCAGGATCCCGCGGAAGCCCGCCGCTGTATGGAGCGGGCCTGGGCGCTGGATCAGACCGACGCCCGGGTGCTGCTGGAGCTGTTCCAGCTCTATGGCCGCCTCGGCCTTTCTCCGGAGGAACGGCTGGCCCTGCTGGCATCTCACCGGGAGACGGCCTTCCGGCGGGACGATCTCTATACGGAATACTGCGCCCTGCTCAACGATCTGGGCCGTCATCAGGAGGCGCTGGATCTCCTTCTCGCCCGCCGGTTCCACCCCTGGGAAGGCGGCGAAGGCAAGGTGACCACCCAGTATGCCGCCGCCCTGACCCAGCTTGGCATTCAGGCCCTGAAGGCCGGAGATCCCGCCGCGGCAAAGGCGCTGCTGGAGAGGGCCCTGGTGTTCCCTCCCAACCTGGGGGAGGGCAAGCTGGAGGGCGCCAAAGACAACCACATCCATTATTATCTGGGCCTCGCGGAAAGAGCGCTGGGCCGCGAGACGGAGTCCCTGCGCCACCTGGAGCTGGCCGCCGCCGGGGAAGAAGAACCGGCCTCCCCCCTGTACTACAACGACCAGCCCGCCGATATGATTCTCTATCAGGGGCTGGCCAGCAAAGCGCTCGGCCGGGAGGCTCGCGCCGCCGGCCGATTCCACAGGCTCATCGCCTATGGGGAAAAGCATTATTACGATGAAGTGAGAATGGATTACTTCGCCGTCTCCCTGCCGGATCTGCAGCTCTTCGACGACGATCTTACCCGGCGAAACCGCATTCACTGCGATTACCTGATCGCCCTGGGCTGCTTCGGGCTGGGAGACCTCAGCCGGGCCCGGGCGGGCTTTGACGCCGTCCTGGCCCAGGAGCCCTGCCACCAGGGCGCGATTCTGCATCGAAGGCTTCTTCCGTAAAAAGCTTCCGAAAAAGCTTCCGAAAAAATTCCCGAAAAAGCTTACCAGAGATCGACCGATCCGGAGGAGCCGTCCCGGCCGACCCAGTACAGCCGCCCTTCCTCCGCCTTGACATAGACGGATTCCGTATTGGCCGGCACCATGCCGATGATCTCCTTCGCCGTGACAGCTTTTCCGCCCTGGGACTGGATCACGATATTCACCGTCAGGCTGTCCTCGATTTTCGCGGCCGTATCCGCCGCTTTCTGCTTCACCTTTCTTCCGGCCTTCGCGGCGGTCTTCCTCACCTCGACCGCGCTGACCGCCGCCTGTTCAGACACGATAGCCGCCGTATCCTCGATCGCCTTCTTCGCCTTGCGAACCGCGGCCCTCGTGTTTTTCTTTACTTCGATTTCAGCCGCCGCGCCCTGATCCGCGGCCTTCCCCAGAGAGGCGTCCGCCCGCCACTTCATCAGGGAGCCCGTGGAAATACCGAGCTCCTTCGCGGCCTTTCTCAGCCCGATCTCCCCGACCCGCTTCAGCGCCTCCGCCTTCTGTTCATCCGTATAGGTCTTTCTTCCCGCCATCTGTTTCTCCTTTTCTGCCGGCGTGGTTTCGCCGACCCATTCCCTGATCGTCTCTACCGGGATCCCCGTCTGGATCGCCGCCCGGCGCACCCCATACATTTTCGCCCGGGTGATAGCCAGTTCCTTCTGCTGCGCTGTGAAAATTTTCACGCCTTCTTCGCTCTCCTCTGTAAACAGCAATTCATGCCTGTTATTTTATCCGGATGACGATTTTGTAACCGCTTCGCCGGCGCGTTTGCGGACAAAATCTGTCTTCTCTGTACCATCCTTGCCTGCTATATTCTACTACAAAACCAAAAAGGATTCAATCCGTCTGTTCCGTCGCCGATCCCGTCCCGCCGTCCACGGGCAGCCCCTCCGTGACGAGATAATAATGCACCACCCCGTGCCCTTCCTCCTCATTGGACCACCGGGCCTGGAAATCATACACCCTGTCCGGCTTCAGGGTCATCTTTCCCGTCAGCACGATCTCGGTATTCTCCTGATAATCCCGAATATGCTCCTGATCGGAGAACACGCCCTTATTCCACGAGAAGACCGTGAGCTCATCCGGCGGCGTCCCGACAAAGACCGCCGTGAATGTCCTGTCTTCTAGCAGCAGCACATGATCCAGGGATTCAGGCACGGCGGGATCCGTCGGACTCGTTCCGAAGGACGCCACGCCCGACGTTTCCTTTCCGTCCTGCCCGATCCATGTGTAATTCGCCACCACAGGGGTTTGGGCCGACACGCCGTCATCCAGGAAAAACACCGGCAGCCCTTCCTCCGCCTTCATTTCCAGGCTGATCCGCCGGTCCATGGTGTATACCTTCCTGTCTCCCTTCAGGACGCAGTCAGCCTTTCCTTCCAGCACGTCCTCCAGGAAATCCGCCGTCCGGCAGAAGAGCTCCGTTCCGGGAATCACCTCATTATGAGAGCCAAAAACCCACTCGATCTTCCTGTCCCGGATCACCGCCTCCGCTCTGCGCATGCTCCGCACATAGTCCTCCAGGGAGGCATCCTCGAAATACGCGTACAGCGGCCCGGGATACCAGGTGTCCCCCGTAAACAGGATCCCGTTTTGCTCATCGACAAGCATGATGGCGGATTCCGAATGCCCCGGAGTGTAGATCACCTCCAGCTTCCGGCCGCCCAGGTCGATGATCTGACCGTCCTCAACGGTGGCCGTCGGCGCCTTGCCAATCCGGGCAAACGTATCGGGATTGAAACCCGCCGGAGGGGTCAGGACGGCCTTCGGATCGACATATTCCTTCAGATATTCATGCGTTTGCCCCTCCGTCAGCGTCCGGACGGCGGAATCGATGTTGTAGCACATCACCCGGTCGAACTGCCAGTTTCCGCCGGTATGATCAAAATGGTCATGGGAGTTCAGCACGGTCACCGGGAGATTCGTCAGCTGCTCCACGCACCTTCGGATATCGCCGATCCCCATCCCCGTATCCCACAGCAGGGCGCGCTCCTCCCCGAGGATCAGATAGGAGATGACCCCCTGGTCCTGATAGCTTTCAAACAGCGCGTACACGTCATGCGGCATCGCGTGAACCCAGAACCAGTCGTTATCCTTCACCTCAACGGGGCGGAACGTCGACCAGCCTGCAAAATCCGTATCGGTCAGCCACCAGAGCTGCGCCTCTCCGACCTCCAGCTTCCCCTCCGCGGCTTCCTCTTCAGTCTCCCTGCGAAAGGTTCTGTTCTCCAGCCGGGCATCCGGCGCGTTCTGAATAACCAGCTGGTCCCGGTCATTCAGGAAAAACCTGGTTTCGCAGGGAAGCGCGGTGTCGCTGGAGCGCTCAACGGCCACGTTGTTCTCATCGTATTCAAGCGTTGCCCATCGATATTCCGCAGCCTGATAATCCCGATCCTCCGGCGACAGGCCGCACCCGAACACCCAGTGCTGCATCGCCGCGGCCGCCTCATCCATCCGGGTCACGATGATCTGAACCCCGTCGCCGGCCACCCACGCGTTCAGCTCATACTCATCGCTGACCCAGCGGTCGCGCATGATCTGTTTTTCCCCGGCCGCCCCGGCGGAAGCCCCCGCCAGGCATCCCATAAACATCCAGGCCAGCAGCAGGGCTGTGATTCTTCCGATCCACTTTGCTGAACGCACGATAAAGCTCCTCCTCAGGAAGATGCCGCATCAGATAAAGAACCCGCGGCTTCCATGTCACAGGTATATCCTCGCTGTTAAAAAAATTCGACTCATTCTATCATGGCGGGAATGGATTTGTCCAGAACGGAAGGCCGGATTTCTCATTTTTTCATTTTCCATTTCCATTCTATGTTCTTTATGCGTATAATATAGAGGAAGAAAACGAAGAAAGCAAAACGGAGGAAGCAGGCATGAATCAGAAGAAACTGGATTTCAGGATCACGGCCGAAGAGGAAACATCGGCGCTGGATCAGGAAACGCTGGGGCGCCTCTCCGCCGGCAATTCCGCGGCGGGCATCCCCGCCGGCGCGGCAACCGGTCATATTCATGACCGCTGCGGCGGACACAACACCTATCTGATGGGACACGCCGAAGGCGCCCCGAACGATTTCTGGTGGTGTCTCGACTGCAACTGCGCCTTCCTCGTGCCAAGGGAATAACGGAAAAAGCGGGATGAATATCCTTTCGGAAGCCGCCGACGGATCTGACCGCCGGGCGCGCCACCGAAAAACCGCCCCCGAAGAGGGGCGGTTTTTCAGCCGGGAAGGGGTTTATACGGTTCCGCCTTCCACTACAAGGCTGTCGGCATCGGCATTGGGGCCGTAGGTTTCCCGGAGGGTCGCTTCGTAATCGGCGTGGAAGAAGTTTTCCGCGCCCAGCCTGACGATCTCCTCATTGATCCAGGTCAGCAGCGTCTCATTCCCCTTGGAGACCGCGGGATTAATGGTATCCAGGCTGCCCAGGGACTCGATGCCCACGGTAAAGCCGGGATTCTCGATCGCCCAGGCCAGCACCTCGGTATTATCCGTGGACAGGGCGTCTCCCCGCCCATCCAGCAGGGCGATATACGCTTCCGTATAGCTGTCATACTTGGCCAGCTTCACGTCCGGATAGTTCTTCTCGAAGAAGGTTTCAGCGGTCGTGCCCTTGGAGACGATCAGGGTCTTTCCCTTCAGCTGCTCCGGATCAGTAATCAGCGCGGCATCCGGGCTGACCACGCCCAGGGCCACCTTCATGTACGGCAGGGCAAAATCCACCTGGGTCGCCCGCTCCTCGGTATAGGTGAAGTTCGCGAGGACGATATCCACCTTAAAGGACTGGAGGAACTCGATCCGGTTTGGCGCGTCCAGGGAAACCGGCTCCAGCTTTACGCCCAGATCCTCCGCCAGGCGGCGGGCGAGAACCACGTCATAGCCCTGATACTCCCCGTTTTCATCGATATAGCCGAAGGGCTTCTTATCGGAGAAGAGGCCGATCACCAGCTTTCCGCTGGCTTTAATTTCATCCAGGGTTCGGAAGCCTTCCGCGGAGGCGGAAACCGCCAGGGACAGAAGCAGGGCCAGCGCCAGGGCCAGGGCAACGATCTTTGTCAGCTTTTTCATGATTTTTCTCCGCCTTTTTTTATTTACCCATCAGTTTAGTGGGTTGAACGGATTGTAGACCTTTTCACGGGGCCTGTCAATCCCCCGGATTGTTTTTTGGCTGTATCCCGTCTCTGTTTCGCCGGGCGGCATAGGTAAAGCTCTGGAGGAAGCGCCGGGCCCGCTCCGTCTTCGGCTCGTGAAAGAACTGCTCCGGGCTGCCCTCCTCCAGGATCACGCCCTCCTCCAGGAACAGCACCCGGTCAGCCACCGCCTCGGCGAAGCGCATCTCATGGGTCACGATCGCCATGGTCATCCCGCCCGAGGCCAGATCGATCACCACGTTCAGCACCTCGCTCACCATCTCCGGATCCAGGGCCGCGGTAATCTCGTCCAGCAGCAGAATCTCCGGATGCATCATCATGGCCCGAACCAGGGCAACCCGCTGCTTCTGGCCGCCGGAGAGCGTTCGCGGCAGGGCCTGCGCCTTATCCCGGAGGCCGACCCGCTCCAGCATCTCCAGGGCTTCCCTCTCCACCTCCGCCTTCGGCCTTCCCAGGGCCCGGACAGGCCCCAGCTGCAGATTATCCATCACCTTCATATGGGGAAAGAGATCGTAGCTTTGAAACACCATACCGATCTTCTGTCTCACCAGATGCAGATCCCGGGTCCGGCCGGAGATGACTTCCCCCCGCAGGCGGATTTCCCCGCTGTCGATGGTTTCCAGGCCGTTGATACAGCGAAGCAGGGTGCTCTTTCCGCAGCCGCTCGGGCCCACGATGACCACCACCTCGCCCTCCCGGATCTCCAGGGAAACGCCCCTGAGCACCCCGGGCCCGTCAAAGGATTTATGAATATCCCGAACCTCAAGGATCGTCTCGCTCATTCCTCATTCATTCCTTTCACGCCCAATGACTTTCCAGATGCCTCGCCAGCAGGGAAAAGGGCCAGCAGACCAGAAAATACAGCAGGAAGATCACAAAATAAACCCAGAAGGCCGCATCCGGCTGGCGGTAAAACTGGCCGATAATCTGCTGGCCGACCTTCAGAACCTCCGTCACGTTGATCATCTTGACCAAAGCCGTGGTCTTGATAATCCGGGTCGAGAGGTTGATCGCCTGAGGAAGGAGGCGCCTGACCGTCTGGGGAATCAGCACGTGGAGATAGATCCGGCCTTTGGTCAGCCCCAGGGCGGCGGCGGATTCCGTCTGATGCCGGGGGATCGAGGTCAGGGCTCCCCGGATCAGGTCGCCCATTTCCGCGGTTCCCCAGAAGGTAAAGACAATCACCGCGCTGGTTTCCCCGTCCAGATCCCAGCCGAAGAGCCGGGCAAAGCCGAAATACACGATATACAGAAGCACCAGCTGGGGCATAAACCGAACGATTTCCAGCCAGCAGCGGCAGAAGATTTTCGGAATTTTCCGCTTTGACAGCATCAGAAGCCCGAACACGAGGCCGAAAACGCCGGAGAGCCCGATCGTGATGAGGGCGAGGCGAAGGGTGACCCACAGGCCCATCAGGAGCCGCTGAAAGTTGACTCCTTTAAACAGAATGCTGATTCCCAAATCCTGCATAGCGGAGCCTCCTTTCCACCAGCGTGGCCAGGGCGGACACGGGCAAGAGTATCAGCAGATAGGCGACCACCAGCATGAACAGCACCTCCACCGTACGCCCGCCGCTGGTCCGCAGGGTGTCGGCCACGTTCATCAGATCCATCATCGCCAGAACGGAAAAGACGCTGGTTTCCTTAATCAGAAAGATCACATTGGCAAACAGAGCGGGCGCCGCTGTCGCCAGAGCCTGGGGAAAAATCACATAGCGGATGTTCTGGCCCCGGGTCAGCCCGATGCACTCCCCGGCCTCCACCTGGGCCCTGTCCACCGATTCGAGGCCGCTTCGGAAGGCCTCCGCCATATAGGCTCCGCCCAGAAAGGTCAGCCCGATCACGGCGCAGGCTTCCGCGCTGAACCGGATTCCCACCCGCGGCAGCCCCGCATAGAGGAAGAACAGCTGCACCAGCAGCGGCGTATTCCGGGCCAGCTCGATATAGCCCCCGGCGATCCGCTGCAAAACGGGTATGCGGAAATAGCGCAGAAGGCAGCAAAGGAGCCCCAGCACCATAGCGCAAATTACCCCGTACAGCCCGAACCGCAGGGTAACCCAGGCGCCGGAGAGATAATCCGGCACATGGGCAAGAATAAACGATCCGTCCACCTGACCCTCCTTGCGCGAACGCCCATCCGCGTCCACTGTTCTTCTTATTATGCTCAAAAATGCCAAAAAGAAAAGAAAGAGGACTGTTTAAATTCTGTACAAAACCGGCCTGCCTTTCAGGAGCGCAGGCGGCGGCGCCGGAGGACGGCATGCAGCGCGTCGGTCACCATGGCGCGGGGGGTTCCCTCACGGTCGTTTTCCAGAGGCCGGACCAGCAGAAGCGCCACCAGCAGCCGGAGGATCACGGAGATCAGGATCAGCACCTTAAAGCGGTCAAAGCTTCCGGAGAACCAGCCTGCGTTTTCCCATCCCTCCAGCAGCGCGCCGCCGCACAGGGTTCCCAGGGCAACGCCCACCAGGGAGGTTACGCAGGCGAAAACCGCGATATAGGAGGGGCGGGCCTCATCCGGGGAGGCCGACAGCTGCATGCTGTTGGCCGCCAGGTTCGCCCCGCTCCAGCAGGCCGCGCCGACCAGATTCCGCAGAAGCACCGGCCAGACAGCCCCCGGCACAGAGAAGAGATAAAAGCCATCCGTCAGGGAGGTAATCACTGTTGAGACCAGCATGACGCTCCGGCAGCCGTAGCGGCTCATCGCCCGGCCCCAGCGGCGCATCACCAGCACCGTCGCGATGGCGGAAGCCGCCGAGCCGAAGACCGTCATCTGCATAAAGGAAAGGCTCATCTCGTTAATGGAATAGCGGGCCAGATAGGGTCCGCAGAGATTCGAGGTAAAGCACCAGGCTGTCCACATCGTCACCAGGGCGCAGAAAGGCCGGTTCGACCGGATCGATTTTAAAACAGAGCCGATTTTTCGCTTCCGCGGGGCGTCCGAGTACTGTTCCCGGCAGAAGCCGAAGCAGATCATATCCAGCATGCCCAGCACCCCGCCCAGGGCGAAGATGATTGCATACCGGTCCGGAAGGGGCAGGGTATCCAGCATCCAGGCCACCAGAAGGCCAAAGGCGAGATTGAAGCCCGCTACCACCATATCCCGATAGGAGAACCACTGGGCCCGCAGGCGCTGTGGCGCCAGGTCCGAAAGCCAGGGCAGCCAGCACACGTTAATGATCGCCCCGCAGCAGGAGGAAAGCCCCAGCAGGAAGATCATCGTCCACAGCGGCAGCCAGGCGGGATTCGTCGGCACAACGATCGGAATCAGGCCGAAGAGAATCCACAGGGCCCGGGAGAAGAGTCCCAGCGTCAGCATGTATTTTTTTCGCGCCTGGGTTCGGGAAACCAGGATCGAGAAGGGAATCTGCAAAAGGGCCGCCGCCTGGGGAATGCCGTTAATCAGGCCGAAGGCCAGATCCCCCGCCTTCAGCTCGTTCGCCAGGCCCACCATGGCAGTGGTCCCGCCGCCGCAGATGATCCCATGCAGGTTGCCGAAGAGATTGGCCAGGAGGATCAGGTTCAGGCTCCGGCGAACCGCCCGGGACAGCTGAAACTGATCGTACAGAAGGGAAAGGGACGACGGCCGGGAACGTCTCAGCGTTTTCCGCATCGGGGGCCTTCCTTTCATGGTTTATTTCCCGCTGTCTCCTGATCGCCGGCAAAACCCGTCTCGAAGGGATAAACCAGGCCGATCTGCCGCCGGCATTCGTCCATGATCTCCATGACATCCATCGTCGCCCGCGGCGGAACAAAGGCGCTCTCCGTCCGTCCCGCCCGGATCTCCTCCGACACCCGGTCAAATTCGTTCAGCATCGTCGTCGCGGCCTCAAACCGCTCGATCACGCTTCTGTCCTTTCCCCGGAGCTCCGCGTAATTCGCGCAGTTGATCGGACCCGTCACGATCTCCCCCTCCGATCCGACGATCCGGATTTCATTTCGGCCGTCGGGCGCGTCGATGGCCAGGTCAATGCGGCGCTCCGTTCCGTCCGCCCAGATCAGATCGATCTCGTCCCCCAGATCCACGCCGCCCTCGATCCGCCCGCTGCAGCGAACCTGCGAAGGCTTTCCGAAGAGCCGGTAAAGATAGGTGATGGGATAGACACCGGAATCCAGGATCGCCCCGCCGGCCAGCTTCGGATCCGTCAGCCGGGGCGCGTAATGAATCACGTTGGCCAGCATCACCGTCTCGACCCGCTCAATCCGGCCGGCGCGGCCCTCATCCACCCATGCTTTCACTTTTCGGGCGGGAGGCGCGAACCAGGTCCACATGGCCTCCGCCAGATAAACCTTTTTTTCCGCCGCCAGGGCGAAAAGCTCCTTCGTTTCGGCTGCCCGGACGGTCATCGGCTTTTCGCAGAGAACCGGCTTTCCCAGCTCCAGGGCCATTTTCGCGTAGGGATAATGGGTCGTATGCGGCGTCACCACGTACACCGCGTCCGCCTTCTCCATCGCCCGGCGGGGATCCTGGGAGGCCTCCGCGCCAAACCGGGCGGCGAATTCCTCCGCGGCCTCCTTCCGGCGGGAAACCACCGAAACGATCCGGTGCCGGTCCGTCGCCGTAATCTCCGCCGCCACCTGCTTCGCGAGGGTTCCCGTGCCGATAAAGCACCAGCTGAAAACCTGACTGCTCATGGGTTCTTCCTCCTCTGTGAACGACAGTTTAAACTGATCCCCGGCAGGCCGCCAGGATTTCCTCCGCCCGCTCCAGGGGCAGAATATAGCCCTCCAGCAGCTTCGCCTTGTCCGCCAGATCCCGGGAGCGGGTATTCACAAAAATCCGGCAGCGGTGCCGGCCGTTCCTGGCCTCCTGGATCAGGTTCAGCGCCGGGGCGTTTCCGTCGAAGGCCAGGAGCACCGAATCCCGCCGCTTGAAGATCTCATAGGCGAAGCTCTTATAGAGGCCCAGGCCGGAGCTTTCGATCGAAACGCAGGCTGTTACCCCCGCCTTCAGCAGCCGGTCCTTTTCCCGGGGGCTGAGACGGTTCGGCACGATCGCCGCGATCCGGAAGCGGCCCCGGCTCCGGGCCGCGATATAGCCCTCCTGGCCCGTCAGCGTATGGCCCACCACCAGGATCACCCTTTCCGGATCCAGCCCCTCCAGCAGGCGGTCGATCAGCTCCCGGTCCGCCTGCCGGATCTGGGTCCGGTGGTTCTGGTGATTAAAGCTGCCGCCGGCGACGATGACGGGGAATCCCTCGGGCATCGGCCCGATGATCCCCCGGAGCGTCTTCCAGGCGTCCACCCGGCCGGATTCCCGCCAGAGATCCTGCTCGATCCGCGGCGTTTCCGCCAGCCGCTTTTCATACCAGGCCTCCGGATCCACCGCCCCGCCGCTGAGCCGGAAGGCTTCCAGCCGCTCCCGGAACACCCGGAGGCTCTCCTCCCGGACCGCCCCGTCGGTCTGCTTCATCTTTTTAAGATCCTCCAGGCTCAGCCCCAGCAGCTTCTCCAGGGACTTCTCCTCGTCGATGGAATTCGTTCCGTAGAGAGCGCCGCCGTCGGTCCCCTGGACGCAGGCCACCCCCGCCCGCAGGTAGCGCCGCAGCGGATGGTGATCCAGCCTGGACAGGTTATTGAGGCGGACGTTGGAGGTGATCTGGAACTCCAGGGTCACCCGGAAGCGCTTCATATCCTCCAGCAGCTTCTTTCCCTGGGCTGTCCGCAGATCGCAGGTATAGAGCCCGTGGCCGATCCGAATCTTCGGCATCTCCTGGCCCGGCTGCAGCGCCTCCTGGACGCAGCGGATGCTGTCCACCACGTTGTCCCGCAGGGAATCGTTCTCGCCGGCATGAATCCGGATCACGAAGCCGGGATGCTCCCCGGCGATCCGAACCAGCTCCCGGATCACCGCCCGCAGCTCGAGAATGGAGTTGATCTCCTCCCCGATAATATCGCTGCCCGCCACGTAAGGATCCCCGGCGATGGCCCGGAGAATCTGCAGATTGTCCGCCAGGTAGTCGTTATGGGTCACCCGGTCCCGGATAATCGTCAGCGGCACCCGGCGGATACCCGCCAGAAACCGCAGGGTGACGCCGGTTTCCCGAATCACCACCGGCATGATCTCGTGGATCTCCCGGAGCCGGGCCGCAAAGCCCCCGCGGCCAAGCAGCGCCGTATCCGAAATCTCCGCGTAGGAAATTCCCCGCTTCCGGTATTCCCGGGCAATCCAGAGCAGCAGGTCCTGAAAAAGAGTATTGCTGCCGAACCGCTCCGTCTCCCGATCCCGGCTCATCTGCTCCGCGTAGTCCCGAACCTCCCGGTCCGGAATCAGTCCCAGGTTCAGCCCGCTGAGGGGGTTCTCCGCGGCGCTTCCCTTCGTAAAAACATAGCGGTAGAGATATACCTTCTCCAGGTCCGCGAAGACCGCCTGGCCGTCCTTGGGAATCGTCAGGGAATTCCGGATCCGGTCGATATTGAACTGGGCCTCCTCCGGATGGCCGAGGATCAGCTCCGCAAAGTTGATAAAGGTCCGGTCGTCCAGGCGGCGCTGCCGCTGCTTCTCCGTCATCTCCGGCGCGGCTTTCCCGGCCTCCGCGGCCTCCAGGGCCGCCCTGCGCGCCTCCAGGCGCGCCAGCTGCGCCGGCGTACAGCGAAGGGCCAGCTTCTTAACATAGTAATAGGGATACCGCAGCTGCCGCACAATCCCCAGGGCGATCAGCGCGTCCGGCGGCAGGTTGCCGTTCATATGGGTATGCAGGTCCGTCGTGAACTTGCATTCGGCAAGGATATAGGTTTTGACGATGGTCTTTTCGATCCCCAGCCGGTAATCCCGGGTCTGGCTCATCAGCGTCTTGGAAATCGCCGGAATCGCGGCTTTCCGTTCGATCCGGCCGTCGGGAAAGATGTTGGCAACCTTTGTGTTTCCGAGCCGGAGGATATACATCTTCCGGTTATTCCCGTCAAAATAGCAGGGAACCTCCCCCCGGATGACCTTCAGCCCCTGGTCCCCCTCCTCCGTCTCCAGGCCGCAGAGCCTGGCCAGATTGGTGATCAGATTGCCTGTCCGGTGGTTCGGCGTCCGGATGGTATAAAACAGCCGTTCCCCCTCCATGGACAGATCGACCGCGATATCCTTTTCCTGATCCAGATAGAATCGCTGGAAAAAAATCATCCCGCACCTCCTCCGTTCAGGGAAACGCCGGTCTACGGCATCCGCTTCTGTCTCTTATCGCTGTTCTCCGTCCCTCAGGCCCGTCATCTCTTCTCAGCCCCAGGCCCCTGTCACAGACTGATCTCCAGCGCCACCGGGCAGTGATCCGAGCCCAGGATTTCCGTATGGATCTCCGCGCCCCTCAGCTGTCCGGCCAGCCGCTCGGACACGATGAAATAGTCAATTCTCCACCCCGCGTTATGCTCCCGGGCCCGGAACCGGTAGCTCCACCAGCTGTAGATCTCCCGCCGGTCCGGATAGAAGTACCGGAAGGTGTCGATAAAGCCGCTTTGCAGCAGCTGATCCATTTTCCCCCGCTCCTCCGGCGTAAAGCCCGCGTTATGCACATTGGCCTTCGGATTTTTCAGATCGATCTCCGTATGCGCGACATTCAGGTCGCCGCAGAAGATCACCGGCTTTTCCGCGTCGAGCTTCTTCAGATAACCCAGGAAGGCATCCTCCCACGCCATCCGGAAGTCCAGCCGGGCCAGGGTCTGCTGAGCGTTGGGGGTATAGACCGTCAGGAAATAGCATTCCGGGAATTCCAGGGTGATCACCCGGCCCTCGTGGTCAAAGGGCTCCTCCCCGATCCCGTACCGGACAGAGAGCGGCTCCCGCCGGCTGAAGACCGCCGTACCGGAATAGCCCTTCTTTTCCGCGTAATTCCAGTACTGGTGATATCCCGGCAGATCCATCTGAATCTGCCCCTCCTGCAGCTTGGTTTCCTGCAGGCAGAACAGATCCGCGTCCAGGGCGCGGAAGGCGTCCATAAAGCCCTTTCCCATCACCGCCCGCAGGCCGTTCACATTCCAGGAGATCATTTTCATCGGTGTCATTCTCCTCCGGCTTTTTCATGCTCCTCTGTGCATGGTCATTCACGTCCGCCATTCTGTCCGGATGACGATTTTGTAACCGCTTCGCTAACGCGTTTGCGGACAAAATCCGTCTCAGTCTTCGACAGACTTCCCGTCCCGATCTTACCGGCCGTAGACGTAGAAGTCCACGCCCGCGTAGTACTGCCCGTCCAGATAGGCCTCGAAGGTATAATAGCCGGAAGGAATTTCCCCGAAATCCTCCTCGACCCGGTTCATGAATCCTTCGATCGCGAAATTCCAGTAGTAATAGCTGATCTTCGGCTGCATGGCGAAATTCTCGTCCAGGATCACCCGGCTCGAATAGCCCAGGGGCGTCTTCAGCGCCAGCGTCCAGGAATACCGCCGCTCCGACCGGAGCTGGGGAAAGTAGAACCGCAGCTGGAAGGTATCATGGATGCCGCCGTTTCCGAGATCGAAGGTCGTCCTGTCCATGGTCAGCTTCCGGTTGGTCAGCAGCTCGGAAAAGGTTCCGCTTGGCACCGTATAGTAAGCCGAGGCCTTCGCGGAGCCGTCGCTGACGGTGAACTCATACCGCTGGCCGGGAACCAGATGCTTGATCACCGCGCTGGTCCGGGTGTAGGACTCGCTCTCCCGCCAGCGGGAATTCCAGGATGGCATGGTATAGTTCACATAGAAGGGCCCGTTCCCAGAGGCGGACCAGGTCACCCGGACGTTTCCGTTCCTCAGGGACTCAAAACGAATATTCGAAATCGCGGAGGTACTGGCGGAGGCGCTTCCCGAAGATGCGCTGCCCGAGGAGGCCGGCTTCCTTCCCCCGCAGTTGGAGCAGAAATTCCCCGTGCTGGAAAACCCGCAGACCGGACAGATCCAGGTCTCCGACACCGCGAAGGCCGCGGCGGCCATGAAGGTCAGCAGAACTGTCAGTACCAGGGCGGTGATCCGTTTCATGGTGTGATCTCTCCTTTTCCCGTCGTCTCTCATGGTCTCTCTCGCTGTTTCCATGCCCCTTTTTTTCTGATTATACCATCCCCCGCCCGCGGAAACAACCATCAAAAAAGGCGCCCTTTCGGGCGCCTGATGCCGGCCCAGGTTTTATCCTCCTGACACCTGTTGATACGCGTCCACCGGAGGGATGGCAGTTGTTGAAAAGAAAAAAACCAGCTATGGAGAAAGGGCTTTCCTTATGGTATAATTGCCTGAAAGAGTTTGCACCCTCACGCGGCGGAGCTGGAGTTGGAAGGAACGGACAGGTAGGTTTGGAGGATCAGGATAATGGCGGACATCAAATGGAAAGATCGAGCGAACGAAATTTACACCGAAACGACACAGCCCGGGGAAGAGATGAACATCGATCAGCTTCTGGACCTGTTCCACACGGACTTTGACCCGATTTACAGCATGCTGATGGATTACCGGTGCGCGGTCATGGAGGTGGAAACCAAATTCAACATTCTGAACAACCGGCTGTCGATCCAGGGGGAGCACAACCCGATCGAATCCATCAAGTCGAGGGTGAAATCGCTGGACAGCATCATCCGGAAGCTGGAGAAGAACAGGCTGCCGATCACGATTGAGTCTGTGGAACGCAATCTGCGGGATGTGGCCGGCGTACGGGTTATCTGCTCTTTTGCGGACGATCTTTACCGGCTTGCGGACACTTTTATCGAGCAGGAGGATGTCACCCTGATCCAGCGCAAGGATTATATCCGGAATCCGAAGCCGAACGGCTACCGCAGCCTGCATCTGATTATCCAGACGCCGATCTACACGGAGAACGGAAAAAAGAATATGTTCGTTGAAGTGCAGATGCGAACCATCGCCATGGATTTCTGGGCGAGCCTGGAACATAAGCTGCGGTATAAAAAGAGTCTGAATCCGGAGACCGCCGGGCGGCTGGCCAGGGAGCTGGAGGTCTGCGCAGAGGAAAGCGCGAAGCTGGATGAAAAAATGCAGCAAATCCGAAATTTGATTCTGGAGAGCGCGGCCACATCCCACGCGGACAAATCCCTGCCATGATGGAAATGAACAGAAGGAGACCGTTCCATGCTCAGATCCGGCCTGTATGAACAGATCATCAGCCAATCCCTGTCCAGGGAACCGGCTTCTGTTCCGAACCAGATGACCGCGCTGACAGAAACCTTCAAGCGACTCCTGTGACAGCAAAGGAGACAGAGATTGATTATTCCGCCGCCTGACAGACGGTATTCTTGCCCGCGGCCTTAGCCCTGTACAGCGCGGTATCCGCCCGGCCGACCAGCGGGTCGGCGCCTTCATCCGGCAGGGCCTGGGCTACGCCGAAGCTGGCGGATACCTTTCCGCATTTTTCGAACCGGAGCGTTTCGATTTCCCGCCTGACTTCCTCCGCAAAGGCAGCCGCCGCTTCCCGCGTCATTCCCGGAAGCATGAGCATGAATTCCTCTCCGCCCCAGCGCCCGTCGGACGCGTTGGCGTTCAGCCGCCGGATCGCCTCATGAATCAGCCCGGAGATCCGCATCAGCACCTCATCGCCCTCCTGGTGCCCATACAGATCATTAATCTTTTTGAAATCATCCAGATCGATCATGACCAGGCTGGTGGCGTTTTCACCGTCCGGTCTTTCCTTGTTTTTCTCCACCCGCTCCGTAATCCTTCGCTGAATTTCACCCCGGTTATAGATCCTGGTCAGCTGATCCGTGATGGCCATCAGGGAAAGCGTGGCATTCGCTTCCATCACCTCGGCCGTGGCGGTATTGATAAAGTTGACCAGCCTGTTGACCATGGACATCGTGGATTCACTGTTCCGGGTTTCCTGCCGCGCCGGGGCGGGTTTCTGTTCCTTTCCAGCGCCTTCCCGCATTCCGGCGATCACCAGCGTCAGGTTGTGATGATCCATGCTGTTCTCCCAGCGGATCAGCTCTCCCGCGGTGCAGAAGCCGTACGTGGGCGCAATCTGGTGGAAGGGGGTGATTTCCCGGGTGGCTTCCGTACCGCCCCAGAAGGTTTTCCTGCCGAAGCAGTCAAAAACGGAAATTACGTCCGGCGCGAAGTCAGCGATAGTCCGGGCGCAGTTCATAACATCCTGCATGATCGTGTCCGGATCGCCATAGGTCACATGAAGGATGCTGCCCTCCGGAATCTGGGTGCTCATGGTCAGCGCCCCCTCCTGGTCGCAGGACAGGGCATGGCGCAGCAGCGTCCGGTTTTCATGCTCCACCGCGAAGGGAAACTCCAGCGCGTTATAGAAGATATGATCGTCGTTGGGAATCCGCAGATAATGCTGGTAAATCTGATAGGCCGGCTGTCCGTCCAGCTCGCGGAGGACAGGCCCGTCCACCCGCGTAACCTTCAGGGGATAGCCCAGCGGCTTCCATCCGCTGACATAAAGATACTGAACATGAATATCCGACCCGCCGATAAACGTCATCAGCACGCCCGCGGAATGGAGGGCCGTTCCCTTTTTGAACAGGAACGCCTTAAAATGATTGTCCCCGAAAGCACCGCCTCCCCAGACGGGGATTCCTTCCGGCACTTCCTCCTGGATGATCCGGCATACGTCCCTGATCGGAATGGTATCGATGGTGGTGATGACCTCGATGGCCTTCACCTTTTCAAGGCCCCGCAGCGTCTCCCGGAGCTTCTCCCGGAAGGAGGCCGTATCCCCGTTTTCCAGGGAAAAGAGTCCGGAGTGAATAAAGCTGTCCTGACGCTCAAGGATCATACAGGAAACCACGAGCTTCTCCGTGGTCACCCTGCCGTCAAGGATGCATCCGGAAGCAGACGCGCCGGCATACTCCACGTCCGGCATGATTTCGTCCAGGATCTCACAGGCAGCGGCCAGGTCGGCCGGATCCGCCCCATCGGAGAACAGGTGGATGAACGCCGGCATGGAAGCACGCTGAGACTGCCATGCTGATACGGCAGCCCGAAACGCTTCTTTCCCGTGATAGGCCGTCTGAAACTGCTTCATTCCGATTTACTCCTCTCATCAACTGATCCGTGAGGGAACAGGTCGCCTGTCGTCCTGAATCGCATCATTCAATTCCGATAACCGACAGATCTGAAGTTTTCCGGGCAGGATCATTCCGCCGGGGCCATCCCGCTTCCGAACCGGCCCCCTGAGACTTACAATAAAGAATACTGAGGTTATTCTATCATACCTGCGGGGATTTGTCCATGCGGCAGCCGCGCAGAAACGCAGTGCTGATGAGCGCGTAAATCAGGTACGTAATCAGCGTTCCAAAGCAGACATCCGTCAGAAAATGATTGGTCATATGGATCCGGTTATAGCCGTAGATCAGGACAAACACACAGGCCAGGGCAAACGCCATCGCGTTCTTTCTGCCGCTGCGTTTTTTCATTGCGTCGGTCAGCATTGGCAGGGAGAACATCATGCTCGCAATGGTCATATTGCCGCTGGGCCAGCTTTTGAAGTTATCATCGCTGCCCGCCAGATTTGGAATCATCTGCCACCAATGGCGGAATTCGCTCCTCGGATCCTCCAGCGTGAGCAGATACCTGTACCTCGGGCGGGAGGCCACCTGCTTCAGCCAGGTGTTCACATTGTCCGCGACGAGGCCCGCGACGAGAATGGCAGCCCCGACCGCGATCAGCCTGTCCGGATCCCTGTCGTCGACCAGGCGGATGACCACAAACGGTACCCAGGCATACAGCACCGCCCAGAACAGCCAGCTGAGCACGGACAGCATTGCGGGGGACTCTCCGGCCGTGTATCCAAACAGCGCGCGAACCGCTTTCCCATTATAGCTGTTGGAATAGTACACCGCCATAAACCAGCCCAGAATCAGCAGCGTCCAGGCCAGCAGACGAAATCTGTCACCCTTCTTCCTCAGTCCCGCGTACAGGCAGGCCCCCGCCGCCGGATACAGACAATAGGAGAAGTAAGCGCCATAGGTGGCAAAGAATGATCCGATCTCCGTTTTGTTGTTCAGCGCGACATTGATATCAAAGTCCCGGAAAGAGCCGATGACAATCCCCAGGACGCAGGCCGCCAGCACGGACCAGAAGCAGGCCGCCGGCATCGACAGGATGGTTTTTCTGTTCATGGAACCATCTCCTTCTTTCTTAACCGCTGTTCTTTCTTTTTTTATTATACCATTTTATTATACCATAAAAATCCCCCCTTTATCCATCCGTGAAGGCTGAAAAAGATTGACTTGAAGGAAACTTCCGGGTATAAATTGAAGCGTTACGGGAAGACGGCCGGGAGGCCGGAAAAAGGAGCGGCGCCGGAGGACATGAAACTGATCTGGAAATATGCAGGCCCCTACCGCTGGTTCATTCTGGCGGTCATGCTGGTCAAGCTGACGGGCACCATGACGGAGCTGATGGTGCCCTATGTGCTGGAGCACCTGCTCGACGACGTGGTGCCCGCCTCCGGGGACGCCTGGCCGGTTGTTCTCTGGGGCGGCGTGATGCTGTTTCTGACCTTCGCGACCCGGTTTCTGAACATGACCGCCAACCGGATGAGCGTACGGGTCGCCCGAAACAGCACCTACGCCCTTCGAAGGGATCTTTTTCATACCGCGCTGAACCTTTCCGGGCGTCAGATAGACCGGGTCGGGCTGCCCTCCCTGATCTCCCGGATGACCAGCGACACCTATAATGTCCAGAGCTTCGTGCGGATGATCCAGACCATGGGCATCCGGGCGCCGATCATGCTGCTGGGCGGGATCGTGATTACCCTGACGATGGATACGGGGCTGGCCGTCATCCTGTGCGTAACCGCCCCGATCATGATCGCCCTGATTACCTTTATTTCCTGGAAGGGCATTCCCCTGTATGACAAAGTGCAGCAGCGCATGGACAGCCTGGTTCGGATCATGCGGGAGAACATCACGGGAATCCGGGTCGTCAAGGCCCTGAGCAAGGAGCCCTACGAGGAAAAGCGGTACGGGGCCGCCAATGCGGCCATGGCCCGCCAGGAGGTCCGGGCCAGCGTAATCATGAGCCTGCCGGGGCCCGTGGTCACGCTGTTCCTGAACCTGGGGCTGATCCTGATCGTCGTGATCGGCGCGCGGCAGGTTGACGCCGGCGTCACCGCGCCGGGCGTCATTCTCGCCTTTCTGACCTATTTTAATATGATTCTGATGGGCGTTATGGGGCTGAACCGGATCTTCATGATGATGTCCAAGGCCAACGCCTCGGCCATCCGGATCGCCGAGATCGTGGAGATGCCGGAGGATCTGACGCCCGTGCCGGAGGCGGCGGCGGAAAAGCCCCCGGACGACGGGGCGCTGATCTTCGACCGCGTCAGCTTCAACTATGACGCGGACGAGGGTGCCGGGCTTCACGGCCAGTTTCTCGGCGAGCAGCGGCTGAAGAGTCTGAAGGACATCTCCTTCAGCGTCCGCAGGGGCGGAAGCCTCGGCATTATCGGGGCGACGGGAAGCGGAAAAACCAGCATCGTCAACCTGCTGATGCGCTTCTACGACCCCCAGGAGGGCCGCGTCTTCGTGGACGGAAAGGATGTCCGGGCCTACGACCGGGACAGCCTGCACCGCAAGTTCGGCGTCGTCTTCCAGAACGACGTGATCTTCGCCGATACGATCCGGGAGAACGTGACCTTCGGCCGGGAGGTCACCGAGCCGATGCTGCGCCAGGCGGCGAAGGACGCCATGGCCCTGAGCTTTATCGAGGGATATGAGGACGCCTTCGATCATGGGGCGGACATCCACGGCGCCAATTTCTCCGGCGGCCAGAAGCAGCGGCTGCTGATCGCCCGCGCCCTGGCGGCAAATCCGGAAATTCTGATCCTGGACGACGCCTCCTCCGCCCTGGACTACCGGACGGACGCCGACCTGCGCAGGGCCATTCGGGAGCGCCACGGGGAGGCCACCACCGTCGTCATCGCCCAGCGGATTTCCTCCGTGCTGGCGCTGGATGAAATCCTGGTGCTCCACGAAGGGGAGATGATCGGCCGCGGCACCCACGCGGAGCTGATGCGGACCTGCCCCGAATACCAGGATATCGATATCTACCGGACCCAGATGAGCGAGGAGGTGACCTGAGGTGGCCAAGCGGGACATCGTGATGAAAAAGCCGAAGGACACCCGCGGCGCCCTCCGCCGGCTTCTGCGCTACCTCGGCCCCTGGAAATACGTGATCGCCGGGGTGCTGGGCCTGAGCCTGATCAGCAATCTGCTGAACCTGTGGGGCCCCAGTCTGGCCGGCAGCGCCATCCGGGAGGCCGCGGCGGGGCCGGGCCGGGTAAACTTTGAAGCCGTCGGGCGGTACGCCTCGCTGATGCTGCTCTGCTACCTGGGCTCCGCGCTGCTGGGCTTCGCCATCAGCCTGAGCATGACCGTGGTCAGCAGGCGGGTCGCCCGGAACATGCGCCAGGACGTCTTCAGCAAGCTGATGCGGCTCCCGGTGGGCTATTTCGACCGGCATCAGGCGGGAGATATTATCAGCAGGGTCAGCTACGATATCGACGTGATCTCCACCTGCCTGTCCACCGATATCGTCCAGATCATGTCCAGCCTGATCACGGTGGTCGGGTCGCTGATCATGATGATTTCCATTTCCCTGCCGCTCTCCGCGCTGACGCTGGTCACCGTGCCGGTCGCCGTCGGCTATACGGTGCACATGCGGAAGATCACCCAGCCCCGGTATTCCCGCCGGTCCAAAAGCTACGGCGTCCTGAACGGATTCGTGGAGGAGATGCTGTCCGGCCAGAAGACCATTCTGGCGTATGCCTATGAAAAGCGGGTCGAGGAGCGCTTTGACAGCATCAACACCGACGCAGCGGACGCCTTTGCCGACGCGGAGCATTACGGCGTTACCATCGGCCCCACCATGACGGCCATCAACAACCTGGGGCTCTCCCTGATCGGCCTGCTGGGCGGCGTGCTTTATTTTCAGGGGCACATCGATCTGGGGCGGATTTCCTCCTTCGTGCTCTATAGCCGGAAATTCGCCGGCCCCATCAACGCCATTGCCGAAATTTTTAACGAGCTGTTCTCCGCGCTTTCCGCGGCGGAGCGGGTGTTCAGCCTGCTGGACGAGGAAGAGGAAACGGCGGACGCGCCGGACGCGCGGCTTTTGACCCGGATCCGCGGAGACGTGAAGGCGGAGCATGTGTCCTTCGGCTATCTGCCCCGCGTGACAGTGCTCCACGATCTGAACCTGGAGGCCCCCGCCGGGAAGCTGATCGCCATCGTCGGCCCCACCGGCGCGGGCAAAACCACGATCATCAATCTGCTGATGCGCTTCTATGATCCCGGCAGCGGCGTCATCCGCATCGACGGCCAGGAGATCCGGACCGCCGTCCGGCGGAGCGTCCGGGGCGCCTACGCCATGGTGCTGCAGGATACCTGGGTCTTCCGCGGAACGATTTTTGAAAACATTGCCTATGGCCGGGAAAACGCCACCATGGAGGAGGTGGTCGCGGCGGCGAAGGCGGCGCGGATTCATCCTTTTATCATGCGGCTGCCCCAGGGCTATGATACGGTGATCACCGAGGACGGCGGGAATATTTCCAAGGGCCAGAAGCAGCTGTTAACCATCGCCCGGGCCATGCTGTACGACGCGCCGATGCTGATCCTCGACGAAGCCACCTCCAACGTGGACACGGCGACGGAGCGGGAGATTCAGAAGGCCATGCGGGAGCTGATGAAGCAGAAAACCTGCTTTGTCATCGCCCACCGGCTGTCCACCATCGAAAGCGCGGACCAGATCCTGGTGCTGCGGGACGGGGACGTGGCCGAGCAGGGAACCCACCGGGAGCTGATGGACCGGAAGGGCTTCTATTACCAGCTGTACGCCGCCCAGTTTGAATAGGCGGTTTATCGCTGCCGCTGGACCACCAGACAGGCCGGCGCGCCGCTCCCCGCGTTCGGAAAGCGCTGAAACAGCACGTTGTATGCCCGGGGCGGGAGCGCCCCCAGCGCTTCCTCCAGGCGCTGAAGCTCCCGCGCCCCTTCCGCGTGGCCCGGATAAACGCAGATCACCAGCACCCCCCAGGGGCTCAGCAGCTCCAGCGCCTGCCGGACGGCGGCCAGGGTCGTCTCCGTCCGGGTGGTGATGCCGTGATCCCCGCCGGGAAGCCACCCCAGGTTGAAGACCACCGCCTGAACCGGCTCCGACACCCGCTCCTTCATCTGTTCATGCCCCGCCAGAAACAGGGTCGCCCGCTCCGCAAGGCCCGCCTCCGCCAGCCGCCCGCGGGTTTTTTCCAACGCGGAGGGCTGGACATCGAAGCCATACACCCTTCCCCCGGGCCCCACGAGGGAGCAGAGCAGCTCCGTATCGTGGCCGTTTCCCATGGTGGCGTCAATCACCCGGTCCCCCGGCCGGACGGCGGCGGTCAGAATATCCCGGGCCAGAAAGCGGGCCGACTTCAGCTCCCATCGCGGGGCGGTCCAGGCGGCCATCCGCCGGGAAAAAACCTCCGGCCGGGCAACTGAATACCCAAAGAAGCCCAGCACCGGCCCCAGCGCCTGGTACAGCCCATGGTTATAGGCCACCAGCCCCGCTTTTTCGAGATGGATGGCGCCCCGGTCGTCCATCAGATCCTCCCGCACCTCGACGGCGCGGACCTCCCCCAGAAAAAGATCGTGGCTGCCCAGCGGAAGGATCTGCCGAACCCGGCAGCTCAGGCTCACGGGCGCCCCCTGAACCGCGGGCGCGAGCGCCATTTCCTCCGCCTTCCGCCAGCCCAGGTTCAGCTCCCGGGCCTTATCCAGGTCCCGGCCGCTTCGCACCCCGCAAAAGTCGGTCGCCCGGCAGAGGGCTTCGTCCACCAGGTTGATCACGAATTCCCCGGAGGCGGAAATCATCCCGTGGGAATGCCGGGAGGGCCGAAGGCTGATCGAGGCCATGGGCGGATCCGAGTTGACGGTTCCCGTCCAGGCCACCGTGACCAGATTCGGCCGCCCCGGATCCGCCGAATCCGCGCAGCTGACCAGCACCACCGGCGTCGGATTCAGCAGGGTGGCCGGTTCCACCCGCCTGTATGCCTTTTCTCTGACTGACGCTTCCATTTTTTCTGTCTCCTCCGTAAACGTCCGTTCACGTCCGCCATGCCGCGGCGCTGACGCGATCGCGGACAAAATCTATCTCCTGCCGCCGAACGGTTCAACCCGTCTTTTCATCTCATTACGTACAGCATACCAGATTTTTTCGCAAAAATACAGCATCGTCCGGCTTTCCCATCCCGCCGTAAAGACAAAAGGAATACAATCCGGGACGGGATTTTTTCTTGCAATGGGGTTTTTTTGTGATACGATAATTGTGAATATATTTCTTTTTCAGACGTGAACCGACGTTCACAGAGGAGGAAACGGACATGAGAAAAATGATCGCGTTGCTGATGGCTCTGATGATGGCGGCGGCCTGTTCCGCGGCCCTGGCGGAAGTTCCTTCCGGGGTGGAGGACGGCGTGCTGACCGTGGCGATGGAATGCTCCTACGCCCCCTACAACTGGGCGCAGCCGGACGATTCCAACGGCGCCGTGCCGATCAAGGACAAGCCCGGCCTGTACGCCAACGGATATGACGTAATGACCGCCAAGCAGATCTGCGAGGCGAACGGATGGCAGCTGGAGGTTGTTCAGCTGGACTGGGAGAGCCTGATTCCCGCCGTGCAGAGCGGCATCGTGGACGCGGTGATCGCCGGCCAGAGCATGACCTCCGAGCGCATGGAAGCCGTGGATTTCGCCGGCCCGTATCTGTACGCCACCATCGTGTGCCTGGCGAAGAAAGACAGCGCGAACGCCGCGGCGACGGGCATCAGCGGCCTGACGGGCACGGCCACCAGCCAGATCGGCACCATCTGGTATGACACCTGCCTGCCCCAGGTCAAGGGCGCGACCATCGTTCCCGCGGCGGAATCCGCCCCGGCCATGCTGATGGCGGTGGCGAGCGGCACGGTGGACTTCGTGTGCACCGACATGCCCACGGCCCAGGGCGCCCTGATCGCCTATCCGGACCTGAAGCTGCTGGACTTCGCGGGCAGCGGGGACGACTTTGTGGTGTCCGAGGAGGAGATCAACATCGGCGTATCCGTCCAGAAGGGCAACACCGTGCTGAAGGATGCGATTAACGCCTTCCTGAGCACGAAGACCGCGGACGATTTTAACGCGCTGATGGCGCAGGCCATCGCCGTGCAGCCGCTGAGCGAATAATCCGAAGTATTCCGGTCCGGTTCGGGCTTGCCCCGGCCGGGCCCTGCGCCGCGCCGGGGAGCTTTCCCGGCGCGGCGAAACGTTTTGAGGCGGAAGGCGGGAAAGCTCCCCGCGGCGGACCGGGGGACGGAGTGAAAGCATGCTGACACAGTTAGTGACGGATATCGGATCCATCTGGAGCAAATACGGGACGGTCTACCTGACCGGAATCGGCAACACGCTGATCCTCTCCCTGGTGGCGACGCTGATCGGATGCGTAATCGGGTTCATCTGCGGCATTCTGCAGACGATTCCCTGCGGGCCGGGGGACCGTTTCTCGAAGCGGGTGCTGCTGAAGGCGGTGCGGGGGGTCATCCGGGCGTACGTGGAGGTTTTCCGGGGGACGCCCATGATCCTGCAGGCCGTGTTCATCTACTACGGGATGCCATATTTTTTCGGCGTGACCTTCAAGGACATCTGGACGGTCAGCATCCTGGTGGTGTCCGTCAACACCGGCGCCTACATGGCGGAGTCCGTGCGGGGCGGCATCATGAGCATTGATCCCGGCCAGTTTGAAGGCGCGAAGGCCATCGGCATGAACCATTTTCAGACGATGCTGTACATCGTGCTGCCCCAGACGCTGCGGAACATCATGCCCCAGATCGGCAACAACTACATCATCAACGTGAAGGACACCTCGGTGATGTTCATCATCGGGTTCCAGGATTTCTTCGCCGTGCACAAGATGGTCAGCGGCGCGGTGTTCAAGTATTTCCCGTCGGCGTTTCTGGAGATGGGCGGATATCTGATCCTGACGCTGCTGGCCAGCTTCCTGCTGCGGAAGCTGGAAAAGAAGCTGAGCGGTTCCGGCAACTATGAGCTGGTAAACACGGATCAGCTGGTGCTGACGGCAGGCACGTATTCCTATCCCGGAAAGGCCCCCTACGAGGAGAAGAGCCGGGATTACCGGAAGGAGGATCAGCCATGAGCGAAGCCATTCTGGAAATCCGGCATCTGTCCAAGACTTTCGGAACCCACGCAGTGCTGAAGGATGTGGATTTCACAGTGCGTCCCGGGGACGTCACCTCCATCATCGGCGCCAGCGGCAGCGGAAAGAGCACGCTGCTGCGGTGCATCAACCTGCTGGAGACCCTGACCACGGGGGAGATCCTGTTCCACGGAAAAAGCGTCACCGCGGGCCAGATCAACCAGAGCGCGTACCGGGCCCGGGTGGGCATGGTGTTCCAGAACTTCAACCTGTTCAACAACCTGACGGTGCTGGACAACTGCCTGATCGGGCAGCGGAAGGTGATGAAGGCGCCGAAGAAGGAAAGCCGGGACCGCGCGCTGTACTACCTGAACAAGGTGGGCATGCTGCCGTACATCAATGCCCGGCCGGCCCAGATTTCCGGCGGCCAGAAGCAGCGGGTGGCCATCGCCCGGGCCCTGGCCATGGAGCCGGAGGTGCTGCTGTTCGACGAGCCCACCTCCGCCCTGGCTCCGGAGATGGGGGGCGAGGTGCTGGACGTGATGCAGAGCCTGGCGGCGGAGCGAATGACCATGCTGGTGGTAACCCACGAGATGGGCTTCGCCCGGGACGTCAGCAGCCACGTGGTCTACATGGCCGACGGGGTGATCGTGGAAGAGGGGCCGCCCTCGCAGGTGCTGGCGAATCCGCGGGACGCCCGGACGAGGGAGTTCCTGAAGCGGTTCCTGAACGGAACAAACAGGTAATCCTTCAGCCGATCAGCGGCAGAAAAGGCACCCGGAAGTGCTCCATGTCCACATGGGTTTCATCGGTAAAAAGCACCCCCTCCGCCTCCAGCAGCGCCTTCTGCCGGTTCGCGCCGCCGAAGGCGAAGGCCGTTGATATGCTCCCGTCCCGCATAACCACCCGGTGGCAGGGAATCACGCCGGGCTGCGGATTGACATGCAGTGCGTAGCCCACAACCCGGGAAAGGCGCCGGCCGCCGACGGCCTCCGCGATCTGGCCATAGGTAGCGACCGAGCCCTCCGGAATCAGCTTCACCGCTTCATATACTTTCTCAAAGACCGTCATGGCGCTGTCTCCCGTCTTATCGAATCTTCCCGGCGAAATCAGACAGGACCTGATTGGCCGGTTTTCCCCAGGTGCAGTATCCATTCTGATCCGGTCCCGCGAATTCCGGATACAGCCTGGTCGCGGACCAGTCCCACCATCCGGTTCCCCGGACGAAGGGATACGCCAGAATCAGATCCGTAAACGCCTGGTACCAGGCGCGCTGCGCTTCCATGCTGGTCTCCCCGCCAAACCGCCAGTCGTTCGGGCGCTGCTCGCTGCCGGCCCGGGCCGGACAGCCGCACTCCATGAACATAAAGGGCTTTCCGGCCGCGGCGGCGACCTGCCCAATCCGCTCAAGATGCTCCTTCAGATCGCGCAGCGGGTAGTAGCCGGAAGAGGAAATCACGTCCACCGCGTCCCACCATCGGACGTGGTTTTCCTGATATTTGTCGCAGTTATAGGTCAGCGGGCCGTGATAAATCTTCCGGACCTCGCCGATCAGTTTTCGCCATTCCGCCTCCCGATGATCCGTTCCGACGGTTTCGCAGCCAATACAGAAAAGCTCAGCCCGATTCTCCTCCGCCATCCGGGCCACGCGGCAAACATGGCCGGTCCAGGCTTCAAACCAGTCCGCCCAGCCCGGTTCCGTGGGAACCTCCGCGTCAAAAAAGCGGATATAGGCTCTCCAGTATCCGTCGCGGCAGTTAACCATCGCCTTGAGAATCACCTTCAGCTTCAGACGCCGGGCATATTCGCAGACCGCCCGCACATCCTCCTCATCCATCACATCCGGATGACTGGAATCCATGACCGTGGAATAGGTATGCTCCTGCCAGGCGCAAACCGGAAGGATCACAGCGTTGCAGCCGGTGGATTCCGCCATCAGCCGAAGCGACTCCTTCCACGCGGATCCCTTCGTAAAGCCGCGTTTTTCGCAGAAGCCAAACGTATAAGCGTTCAGAAAGTCCATTCTATCTCACACCTCCGGAAGAGATCATATCCTATTCCTGCTGATTCGAAAAGCATATTTTCTGTATCTTTAAGATCTTTCCGTCCTGTACCTTCAGTTTTGCCATGCTGACTTCTCCGCCGAACCGGGCCCGCCCGCAGCTTCCCGGGTTCAGCCAGAGGCGCCCGTCCAGCCATTCCTCGCTGTATTGATGGGTATGCCCGAAAATGACCGCCTGTACGCCCTCCAGATTCCGGGGCACGCTGCGCCGATCATGCGTCATCAGAAAGGAGACGCCGGCGATTGTAAACCGGAGCACCCCGGCGAGGTCCCGCAGGCCGTCCTGCCACAGGTCATTATTTCCCCTGACCGCGTACAGGGATCCGTAAAGGCGGAGCTCATCCAGATCCGTCTCCCGGATGATATCCCCCGCATGGAGAATATGGCTGCAGTCCTGAAGTTCGGCCACCACGCCCCGGCGAAGCAGTCCGTGGGTGTCGGAGATCACGCCGATCTGAACCGGCGCAGCCCTCCGGCCCTTCCTCAGATGCTGCATCAGCCCGCGGCAGCCCGCTTCGATCTGCGCCAGGGCGCCCCGAAAATCCCGGGTATACCACGGGTCGTCAATTTCCTGCCCGGCCTCGCCCGCCCAGTCCCGCAGCAGGGAGATCTTCTTCAGCGGATCCCCGCCGTAGATTCTTTTCATATCCGACAGATTCTCATAATCCATGCCGATCAGATAATCATACCTGTCATAGTCCTCAGGCACCGTCTGCCGCGCCGCGTGCGGCGAGCAGCTGTAGCCCTGCTCCCGCAAGGCCCGCTTCATGGGCGGGTAAATATCGTTGCCGATCTCCTCCCGGGTCGTCGCGGCCGAGCTCACTTCCACCTGAAGCAGGTGATTCCCGCGGCACAATTCCGCCATAACGGTTTCAGCCGCCGCGCTCCTGCAGATATTGCCGTGGCAGATAAATAAAATCCTGATCACTGTCTGATCCTGCCTCCTCCGGCCCGATAATGCCGCATGATGCCTCATTTCCGGAGATGTCTAATCTGGTCATATTTTTTAAGGGTCAATCTTAAAGTACTCCCCATGTCAAGGACAATCGAATTTAACACCCTGGAAAACAGCCGCTAATCATGGTAGACTTCAGATGCCAGCAATTGGAGGATAGGGCAACGCAGGGATGCGACCTGAGCGCCAGCTGGCTTCTGAGGGG
>JAFRHH010000067.1 GCA_017433405.1 Clostridia bacterium
CTGCGGCGTTCGAAAGGGCGAGGATGCCTGGGAGGGCAGCGCGGAGATGCCGCCGGTGCTGGGCGCGGAGGCGCTGCGGGCGGAGGGCCATGCCCTGACGGCGGTCCGGATGGAGGGCATCCGCCACTTTATCGCGGAGGGTCCCCTTCCGAACCGGGAAGGGAGCGAAGCGCTGCTGCGGCGTTTGGCGGAGCACATTCCCGAGGAAGCCGCGGGCCTTTTGCAGTGGACCCGGGAAAGGGGAGAGATGCGGCCGCTGGTGCTGGTAAAGGGCAGCGGCACGCTGGTCTGGGAGACAGCCTGCGGCAGCGGCAGCGCCGCCGTCGGCGCCCTGGAGGCGCTGAGGCGCGGGGACGGGGAGACGGAGACCGCCGTCCTGCAGCCGGGAGGAGAGATCCGGGCGCGGGTTCGGGTACGGGACGGCCGGCCGGAAACGGTGGTCATCTCCGGCCGGGTGAGGCTTTCGCCGGAAAAGATCCTGTTTGTGAAGCAAAAATGAAAAATATTAAAAAAAGATTTCAGCCATATTGCATTCTTTGTTACAATATGCTACAATTAACGCAATCAGGAGAAGAAAAGCTGGCAAGCAGGACTCCCTGATAATAAAAAAACAGGAACAGGAGGAATTCTTCATGATCAAAAAGCTCCTGGCAATGGCCGTCGCCCTCGCTCTTATGATGGTGATGTTCATTCCCACTTCCCTGGCCGCCTTTGAAATGTGGGTCTACACGGCCAACGGCGGCGCGCTGAACGTCCGTTCCACGCCATCCACCGGGGATAACGTGATCGGGACGGTGAAATACGGATCGAACGTTGTGGTGGACTATCATCTTGGAAACGGCTGGACAGCTCTGATGTGGGGCTCCTACGGCACGGCCTATGTGCAGACCCGGTACCTGGTGGATTATCAGCCCGGCCCGCGGCCTCAGCCCAGCGGCGGCGGCGGAAGCAGCAGCGGCAGCAGCGCCTCCGCGGAGGAAATGACGGCGATCAACGCGGAGTTCAAGGTCGCCCGGCGGGTAACCCCCTATACGGTGCAGACCATGGCGGCCCGCTCCACCGGTACGGTGAACATGCGGTGGGCGCCCCATAAGAAGGCGGAGCTGATCCGTTCCTACAAGTCCGGCGTGGATCTTGAGGTGATCGCCGAGCTGAAGGACTGGCGGCAGGTCAGGGATCCGGAAACCGGCGACGTCGGCTTCATCCGTCAGGACTTCCTGGAGCGGTAAGCTTTCGGCAAAGCAAGACAAGGAGGAACAAAAATGATGAAAAAATTGATTGCGCTGTTTCTGGCCCTGGCGCTGAGCCTGAGCTGCGCGGCGGTTCTGGCGGAAGCCACGACGGAGAAAATCGAACTGGGCAAGGTGGAGATGAACGGCGCCTTCGTGCTGAAGGGCACGATTCCGGAAGGCTACACCTATCAGATCAACGAGCTGAACCCCGGCGTGAAACTGGACGCGAACCTGGTCAAGGAAGGCGATCCGGACGCTCCCTATATGAACATCATGATCTACCTGGAGGACAGCTACGAACCCGGCACCAAGCTGAACGACGTGTCTGAGGAGGTCCTGAAGGAGATCGAGGACAGCTTCAAGATCGACGCGGAAGTGAAGATTGACTACCTGGACACGGTCAACGGCACCAAGCTGATGAAGGTGACCGAGGTGGGCGACGATCCCGACTGGATCGCGATCTATACGATCTTCGAGGGCTATGAAATCGAAATGACGATCAAGTTCGCCGAGGACGCCAAGAATCCGGTGCTGACGGACGATCAGGTCGAAAAGGCCGTCAAGTTCCTGGAGGACATGGACTTCGTCAAAGCGGAAGAAGTGAAATAAGCCGGGCGGGTGCGGCCGGAAAACCGCAGCCCGGACGAAACGAAGACAGCAGACGAAGGGCCGTAAGGCAGCGGATCGGAGGATCCCGCGCCTTACGGCCCTTTTTCTGTCTACGCCAGAGGCGCTATTCGATTCGAACCGTTCTCCGGCGCTCCCCCTGTTTCCTGCAGTATGATGATGATCCCTTATCCGGATTCCAATCACGCCTGCGTGTGACGCCCGCGGTGAGGGATCTTCCGCCGGGATTTCCCTCAGCGGACGCCGAGCACCAGATGATGGCCGTCCGCGTTGCGGGTCCGGAGGGTCTGCAGCATCCGGAGGCCGGATTCGCCGTTCGGGGTCCGGTAGGCAAAGGAGAAGGTGAAGGGCGTTCCGTCCTGCGCGTACCGGAAGAGATGATCCCGGGTCAGCACGTTCCGGGCGGCCGCCTCCTCCTGGGGCACGATGCCCTCCAGCAGGATCGTATCCAGACGGTCGAAGAAGCCGGCGCCGTCCGGCAGAATCCGCAGCTCTCCCTCCGGGCCGGAGGAAAACTCCAGATAGTCTCCCGTCAGCATATCCACGTACTCAATCTTCGTAAAATCGTAGGTCAGGGATTTGGTAATGCTGGGGAAGGATTTGACGTTCCGCTCCCGGGGCAGGGGGCGGCTGTCGCCCCGCTCGACGAGGAACCGATCGAAGTCCTCCGGGGGAACGGGCTTTGAGAAGTAGTAGCCCTGAATCAGGTCGCAGCCCAGGGCCTTGAGCACCATCATCTGCTCCCGGGTTTCCACGCCCTCCGCCACCACGGGCACATGGAGATAGTCGGCGATATCGATAATCAGCTCGATCATCCGCACGTCCCGGGTTTCCCCGAAGGCGCTGCGGACAAAGGTCATATCCAGCTTCAGCACATCGATCGGCAGGGTCGTCAGCATGCCGAGGGAGGAATAGCCGGTGCCGAAGTCGTCCATCTCAATCCGGAAGCCCAGATCGGATTCCCGCAGCTCCCGGGCCATGGAGATGATCCCGGAGGAATCCCCGGTGTAGGCGGATTCCGTTACCTCAAGGATCAGATCCTCCGCCGTCAGATGCCAGGTATTCAGGATGTTTCGGAAGATCCCCTTCAGATCCGGGGCGAGCATATCGATCCGGGAGACGTTGACGGAGACGGGAATAGCCGCGCCGAAGCGATCCTTCCAGGCGCGGATCCGGGCGGCGGCCTCCCGCCAGACAAAGGTATCCAGATCCAGGATCAGTCCGCTTTCCTCCAGCAGGGGGATGAACATGGCGGGGCTGATCATGCCGAGCTCCGGATGATCCCACCGGACCAGGGCTTCGGCGCTGGAGAGAACCGGATGATCGCCGCGGATATCGAACTTCGGCTGATAGTATACCTTAAACCGGTTGTTTTCCAGGGAGGAGCGGAAATCGTTCAGCAGCCGGTCCCGGTAGAGGGAGCGCTGATGCAGGGCGTCGTCGTATTGCCCGATGGTCTGGACGTGGCTGCCGCGGACGGCGTCCGCCGCCATCTTCGCCCGGTCGAAGCGACGCTCCGTCTCCAGGGATTTATCCACGCAGGGATAGATTCCGAGACGGAGGCGAACCGGCGCGGCGCTGCCCTCCTCCCCGGACAGGCCTTCGGAGAGCTGGTTCAGCAGGGACTCATAGCTGTCCCGATGGGGACAGTAGAGCAGGAAGGCGTCCGCTCCCCGGTGGCAGGCGATGCCGCCGATTTCCCTGGCGGCATGGCGCAGGTTCCAGCCCAGGCGGCGCAGGACGCCGTCGCCGTATTCCTTGCCGCTGCGTTCGTTGATCATATGGAAGTGATTGACGTCCACATAGACCGCGTCCATGACCATGTCCGGATAATGCCGGTCATAGATCTGGACATAGCGGAGGAAATAATCCATATTGTACAGGGTGGTCAGGCTGTCCCGCTCCGTGAACTGAATCAGCGCCCGGGTTTCGGACAGCTCGATGCACTTGTTGATCCGGGCCCGGATGATTTCCCAGTCCGGATAGGGCTTGGACAGGAAGTCCATGGCGCCGAAGCGGAGGCACTCGACCTCGGCCTTCTGGTCCGCCGTCAGGACGATGACCGGAATCTTCCGCAGGTCCGGATCCGCGCTCAGGGAACGCAGCACCTCCAGCCCGTCCATCCGGGGCATCCGGAGATCCAGCAGCACCAGGGCGATATTCTCCCGCTGCTTCCCGATGAGATCCAGGGCTTCCACCCCGTCCTCGGCTTCGAGAACATCATAATCCTCCCGCAGCCCCTCCGCCAGCATCATCCGGTTGATGGCGACGTCGTCGGCGATCAGGATGGATTTGCGCAGATTCATGACGGAGGCGGGATCCATCGGAGGCTGCTCCAGGGTCGGATTCTGATCCCGGCTGACGGAGCCGAGGCCCTTGAGCAGCTGCTTTTCCTCATACATGAGCTCATCCGCCCGCTGGAAGACCGTATGGAAGCTCATATCCTCCTCCGGGTTAAACCCGGACAGGCCGCCGGAAACCACGACGCCCCCGGCGCTGATATTGGCGACGGACCGGTCGTGCAGCAGCTTCATCAGCAGGCTGCGGTTCTCGTAATCCCTGCCCGTCAGGATCGCGACGAACTCGTCGCCGCCTGTCCGGTAGACCGGGCTGTGGCTGAAAATCTCGCAGATCAGGGCGGAGGCGTTCTTAATATATTCGTCCCCGGCCTTGTGGCCCTGGGTATCGTTGATATACTTAAGCCCGTTCACGTCGCAGACGGCGACGGCGAATTCCGGCGGCTCCACGCCCCCCTCCCCGGCGATGGCGGCGTCCAGCTCCTTCTCCCGGACCAGATAGGCGTGCTTGCTCTTGACGCCGGTCATCGGATCGACGTTGGCCAGCGCTTCACTCTCCCGGGAGCGGTGATTCATATAGGACTGATTGGTCAGCATGATAAACAGGGCGAAGCCGAACATCCCCAGGGTGATCAGGATCGTTCCGACGTTCTCCTGCTCCAGATGCTTCAGCTGCTCCTCCACGTACCGCTCGTCCTGGATCCGCTGGTGCTCGGGAATCTCCGAGCTTTCATAATAAGCCTGAACGTTATGAACCATCCGGTCGTTGGCGGCGATCATCGACTGGCGCATCCAGATGACGGAAACCAGCAGCACCAGGGAGAGCAGCGCGATCCAGACCACCGTCGAGGTTCCGAAGCGGCGCTCCTGATCCCGGTGGATGATGGTGCGGAAGTAGATAAAGCCCAGCAGCGTCCATACGGCGAAGAGGAAATAGGTTTCCCGCTCCAGGGTGCCGTGGGAGATCAGGTTGGGGATCAGGATATACAGCCCGATGGCCAGCATGATCCCCAGGCTGACGAGGGCGATGATCCGCTCCGAACGATTCTGGCGGAGGCGGGCGGTTTTCGCCGCGGCGGCGGAAACGAAGCCGTAAATCAGCACGGCGCCGATGGTCGTAACGTCGACGATCCAGCCGATCGCGACGCGCCCGACGAAGGGAACGGCCAGGGAGACGGCGGCGATGAGGGCGATGGCCCGGGCGGGAATGCCCCGGCCGTTGAGCTCCCCGAACCGGGGCGGAAGCACCTTATCCTTTCCCAGGGCGTAGAACAGGCGGGAGAGCGCCATGGTCAGCCCGATCAGGCTGGAAAGCACCAGCGCCAGCAGGGACGCCATCAGCAGGAAGACACCGAAGCTTCCCAGGTAGTGGTTCGCGGCGTAGAAGGCCGGGAAGGCGGCCAGCCCCTGCTGGTTTTTCAGATCCCGGATGTATTCCAGCCAGGAGCCGTACTGCGCGGGATAGGCCGTTACGGACAGGAGCGTCACGAGCCCGTAGAGCAGCGTGATGACCGCGATGGCCATTACCAGACAGCGGAACAGGCAGGTGTTTTTGAATTTCAGCTCCTCGGCGCTGTGGGAGACGCTTTCAAAACCGACGAAGGCCCAGGGGGAGATAATGGCGATATCAAGGATCTGCTTGAGGGCGGAGGTATCCGGGGTGAAGGCGGGAGACAGCGATCCCTTCAGGCTCAGGAAGGAGCCCAGGAAGGCGGCGAGGATGCCGAGCACGAAAACCCCCACCAGCACCGTCATCAGCATCACCGGCCCTTTTTTGCTCCGGATACACAGAAGAGCGGTCATCAGGATGACGGCCATGGTCAGCAGGGTTTCCCCCAGATAGACATCGTAGCCGAACAGGGTATACATCTTCCCGAACTCGAAGAAGGGGCCGACGAAATTCCGGAAGAACAGCGGAATCGAGGTGGCGTTGGCCCAGAGAATCGCCAGATAGACCAGGGCCAGGAACCAGCCGGTCAGGAACCCGTGATCGTGGCTGAAGGACTCCCGGGCGTAGGTATAGGCGCCCCCGGCGTCCGGATAGACCTGCATCAGATAGGCGTAGCTTCGGCTGATGAGAAGCATGATCAGCCCGCCGATCACCAGTCCGAGCACGCTGCCGAGGGGACCGGCTTCGGTAAGATAGGTGTTGGCTGTCACCACCAGGGAACCCCAGCCGACGGCGGAACCCACCGCAAAGGCAAGGAACTGGGGCCTGGACAAAGAGGGAGCCAGCTTCCGGGAAGGATTGGAGGACATACGTTTCACCTGACCTTGGCGTGATTTTAGCGAATCAGAAGAATTATTTTCAAACAGCAGTATATCAAAAAAGAAGCGTCCTGTTCAAGATAAAAAAAGACCGCCGGAGAATTCTCCGGCAGCCTTCGCACCGCGAAAACGGGATTACTTCTTGATCCAGAGCCACTCGCCGGTCCGGATCATGTTGGTCTTATGATCGATATGGGGATTCCAGTCCCGGATCTTCCGCCAGTCGCTGATGCCATACTGGTTGGCGATCCGGATCAGGGTATCGGTCGCGGTCACCTTGTGCTGAATCCAGCCGGCCTTGTCCGCCCGCTTCGTAAAGGAAATCCGCCCGCCCGCGATATCGTTCAGCTCCTCGTCGTTCAGCTCGACACCCATCTTCTTTTCTTCCATGGTTCAGTTCCTCCTCTTACTATTTCTGAGTTTTTACCGTTCTTCCCGCAGCCTGTTTTCCCGGCTGCATCAGTTGATACGCAGCTTCCGCCGCGGTGGCAGCGAGTTGCTGAAATTTGTTTCAAAAAAGAAAGAAACAAATTCGTCACAACTTAGAAATATTTTATCATCAATTTGAAAGAAAATCAAGCGTTTTTCAGCGGAAATCCCATCATCCGGCTGCCTGTCCCGGGCAGATGATCCGGCCCTTCGATCCGACCTTGAAAAAAAATCCGCACCGGCGATGATCGGGGCTGAAATGAATCATTGGATGTATATGGTAATTATCCATTTTCCGGAAAGGATTTACAGGGATTTTATATCATTAATTGTAAGAAATTATATTGGAAAATATATACTATTTTGTAAAATTAATCTGACAAACTGACTTGCGCTTTTTTTTCGGCCTCCCGTAAAATAAAAATACAAATTCAGAACAAAGAGAAACGGCCAGAAATGAGGTGCAGCCAGATGACGGAATTAAACCGAGGAATCATGAATTTTCGGAACACCCCGGGCGCCGTGCTCGTTGATCTTCGCGACAAGGAAGATTATGATCGTGGCCATATTCCCGGCGCGGTTCACAGCTCGCTGGGGAATATCCGGGAGGAAGTGATGCGGATCGCCCGCTTTTCCACCCCGATCTATCTTTACTGCTATTCCGGAAACCGGAGCGTTCAGGCGGAATCCCTCCTGCGGAGCAAGGGATATGAAAAGGCGGAGGCGCTCGGGAGCGTCGGCGCCTATAACGGGACGCTGGAGGGGCCCCGGATGTCGGTCAAGGAGCTGCGGGAGAAAATGGGGATGACCCAGGCCCAGTTTGCCGAAGCCATCGGAACCTGCAACGCGACGGTCGGACATTATGAAACCGGCCGGATGGAGCCCAGCCTCCGGATCATGGAAAAGATCCGGAAGACCTTCGGGGCGGAGATTCTGGTTTCCGGGAAGAGCGCCGATGCCTCCCGGGTGATCGAGCAGCGGGACGGGATGACGATCCGCGAGCTGCGGATGAGCCGGGGCCTGAGCCAGATGGATCTGGCCCGGATGCTCGGGTGCAGCCAGGGGCTGATCGGCCACTATGAGACGGGCCGGGTCAAGCCCAGCGCCAAAATGCTGAGGAGGATCCAGGATGTTTTCGGGGTCTCCGTCAGCGGTCAGTCGGCGGAATAAAGGGTTTACTTTCCGGGGAAATGGGTGTATCATAGGCCCGCAACCATATGATGCAGGAGGTTTCCCATGGAAAATACCTATGTCAACGGAGAAACGCTGATTGGCGAAATCGTAAGCAAATATCCGGAATGCGTCGAGATCCTGCTGGGGATCGGGATGCACTGCCTGGGCTGCCCCGCTTCCCAGAGGGAATCGCTGGCGGAAGCATGCGCCGTGCACGGGTTTAACCCGCAGCAGGTGGCGGACGCCATCAATCGGAAGATTGCCGAAGCGAAGGCCTGAGCCTGAGCCAGGACAAGCAAAAGCCGCAGTCGGGATGACTGCGGCTTTCATTCCGGAAAAAATGAAAGGGAAGAGGCGGAATGGAAAAGCTCCGATGTGTGGTGGAACGGATCACCTTCCGGAACGAGCAGAACGGCTATTCCGTCCTGAAATGCCGGGCGAAGGGTTATAACGATCTGGTGGCGGTGGTGGGCCTGATGCCGGAGGTTCATGTGGGCAGTGTGCTGGCGCTGGAGGGCAGCTGGCGGGTGGACGCGAAATACGGCCGCCAGTTTACCGCGGAAACCTTCGAGGAAACCCTGCCGGCGACGGTTTACGGCATCGAGAAATATCTGGGGTCGGGGCTGGTGAAGGGCATCGGCCCGAAATTTGCCCGGGCCATCGTCCGCCAGTTCGGGGCGGAAACCCTGAATGTGATCGACGATCATCCGCTGCGGCTGCGGGAGGTGCCGGGGATTGGGGAAACCCGGATCCGGCGGATCCGGGAAAGCTGGGAGGCCCAGAAGGAGATCAAAAACATCATGGTCTTCCTGCAGGATCACCAGGTGACCACCGGCCACGCGACGAAGATCTATAAAACCTATGGGAACGACAGCATCCGGGTGGTTCAGGAGAACCCCTACCGGCTGGCGGACGATATCTGGGGCATCGGCTTTCGGACCGCCGATACCATCGCCCAGAAGATGGGCTTCGAAAAAACGAAATACGTCCGCCTTCGCAGCGGCGTGCTCTATACCCTGAACCGCCTGGCGGAGGAGGGCCACTGCTATGCGACCCGGGAGCAGCTGACGAAGGCGGGGGCGGCGCTGCTGGAGGTGGAGGACGCCCTGATCACCATGACCCTGGACGAGATGATCCGGGCCCGGGACGTGATCACGGAGCCCCGGCCGGAGCCGGAGGCGCCGGTGATTTACCTGCCGCCCTTTTTCTACGCCGAGAGCGGGGCAGCCCGGCGGCTGACGGCCATCGACCGGTATCCGGCGAAGATCAGCGTACCGAAGGAGGGGCTGGCGGAGCGAATCTCCCGCCTGACGGGAATGACCTATGATCCGGTTCAGATGGAGGCCATTGAACGCGCTGCGGGCAGCAAGGTCATGATCCTGACCGGCGGCCCAGGCACGGGGAAAACCACGACGACCCTGGGCATCATCCGGGCCTTTCAGTCCTCCGGCGCCCGGATCCTGCTGGCGGCCCCGACCGGGCGGGCCGCCAAGCGGCTCAGCGAGGCCACGGGGCTGGAGGCAAAAACCCTTCACCGGCTGCTGGAATTCAAGCCGCCGGAGGGCTATCAGCGGAGCGAGGAAAACCCCCTGGAGGGGGATGTGCTGATCGTGGACGAGAGCAGCATGATCGATATCCTGCTGCTGTACAGCCTGCTGAAGGCGGTGCCGGAGGCCATGACCCTGATCCTGGTGGGGGACGTGGATCAGCTGCCCTCCGTCGGGGCCGGCAACGTGCTGCGGGATCTGATCGACAGCGGCGTCTTTCCGGTGGTCCGGCTGACCCGGATCTTCCGCCAGGCCCAGAAGAGCCGCATCATCACGAACGCCCACCGGATCAATCAGGGCCAGATGCCGGATCTTCGGAACGGGAAGGAAAGCGACTTCTTTTTTATCGAAAAGGAGGAGCCGGAGACCGCCGCCCGGGAGATCGTAACCCTGGTGAAGGAACGCCTGCCGCGGCATTATGGGGTCCGTCCGGAGGAGATTCAGGTGCTGACGCCCATGCAGCGGGGCGTGGTGGGAGCGGTGAATCTCAATCAGCTGCTGCAGGAAGCGATCAACCCCGGCGACGGAGGGCTGAAGCGCGGAGGCTTCCGGTTCCGGGCCGGGGATAAGGTGATGCAGATCCGAAACAATTATGATAAGGAAGTGTTTAACGGGGATATCGGAACCATCGCCGCCGTCAGCCCCGAGGACGGGGAGCTGACGATCCGCTTCGAGGGCCGGGATGTGGTCTACGACGCCTCGGAGCTGGACGAGCTGACGCTGGCCTATGCCGTGACCATTCACAAAAGCCAGGGCTCCGAATATCCCATCGTCGTGCTGCCGATCCTGATGACCCATTATGTCATGCTGGAGCGGAACCTGATCTATACCGGGGTCACCCGGGCGAAGAAGGTCCTCGTGGCGGTGGGCACCCGGAAGGCGCTGTATACCGCCGTAAGAACCGTTACGGCGACGGGGCGGAACACGCTGCTGGCGGAGCGCCTGCGGCGGGGCAGGGAATAGGTCCGCTGTTTAGCGGTCGAAGGACGGCGGGACCTGCTTGTGGACCTCCTTCAGGCGGCGGCTCCGGCGCTGTTTCGCCTCCTCGCTCTTTTCCTGGATGTCGCCGGCCTTCGTCAGCGCCATCTTCGTCAGGCTCGGGCCGATCAGCTCATAGACCAGGACGGAGAACAGGATAATATTGCGGATCAGGCTGCCCTCGGCGCCGAGCACCCGGGCGGCCGTTGTGCACATGCCCAGGGCCACGCCGGCCTGGGGCAGCAGGGTAATGCCCAGATATTTCCGGACCGTTTCCGGGTTGTGGGCCAGGGTCGAGGACCAGCGGGCCCCCAGATACTTGCCGACGGAGCGGGAGATGATATAGACCACGCCGATCAGAACCACCGAGGGATCCGCAAAGACGTCGAACTGCAGGGCGGAGCCGCTGAGAACGAAGAAGAGGGTCAGCACGGGGCCGGACCAGCGGTCCGCCTGAAGCATGAGATCCTCGCTCAGGGGGCAGAGGTTGCAGAAGACGGTGCCCAGCATCATGCAGACCAGCAGGGAGGAAAAGCCGAAGGTGAAGGGCCCCACGTCGAACTTCAGCTGGCTCAGAGCGACGGTCAGGATGACGCTGCCGACGATCAGGGCGTTCCGGTTCCGATGGGAATTGAAATAACGCTCCGCGTAGGTCAGCAGCACCCCGGTGACCCCGCCCAGCAGCAGGGAGAGGCAGACCTCCGCGATGGGCTCGACGATCAGGGCGGCGGCGTTGACATCCCCGGCCTGCATGGATTGGGCGACGCCGAAGGAGACCGCGAAGACGATGAGGCCGACCGCGTCGTCGAGGGCAACGACCGGCAGCAGCACGTCCGTGACCGGACCCTTCGCCTTATACTGGCGAACCACCATCAGGGTGGCGGCAGGGGCCGTGGCCGCGGCGATGGCCCCGAGGGTCAGGGCGACGGGCAGGGAGATCAGGTCCGGCCGGAGAAAATGCAGGGAGACCAGGGCGAGATCGACGATGGCTGTCGTGATCAGCGCCTGCAGGATGCCGATGATCGTGGCCTGCTTGCCGGTCTGCTTCAGGGCGGAGAGCCGGAATTCATGGCCGATGGCAAAGGCGATGAAGCCCAGGGCGACATCGCTGATCATGGAGAGGGACTCGACCTGGCCGAAGGTTGTGAAGCCCAGGCCGGGGAGTCCCAGCCGTCCGAGAACGCAGGGCCCGATCAGGACGCCGGCCACCAGATAGGCCGTCACATCCGGCAGATGAAACTTGCTGAAAAGCCGGGTCATGAGCAGGCCGGAGAACAGCGCAAAGGAAACCAGGAGAAGGGTTAGCATAGCAGCGTTTCGCTTCCTTTCAGGATGCCGCCCGCGGCGGCGTCCGTCAATAAAAAAGACAGAACCGCCCACGGGGGACGATGTCCATCGGGGGCTATTCTATCACTGATCCGGGGATAAGACAAGCCTTCCATCACGGCGGACAGGGCTTTTTCCGGCCTTTCAGGCTTTGCCTCTGTTTCGCCTCAGGGTACCGTAGACGGCGATCGCCGCGCCGACGGCGCAGATTCCGGAGGCGGTCAGCATCGTGTTCCGGACGCCCATGGTGTCAAAGAGCTGGCCCCCCAGGAGGCTGGAGAGCACCGAACCGACCGTCGTCACGGCAAAGGCCAGGCTCTGGGCCTTGGCGGAATCCTTCCGGGCGACGACGCTGTCCGCGTAGCTGACGATCAGCACGGTATAGAGGGCGTAGCTCGGGGCCTGCAGGGTCCGGGCGGCGAAAAAGAGCGGAATGTTCGGGGCCAGGGCGTAGGCCAGGGTCTTCAATACGAAGAAGACGAAGCTCAGGCGGATGTAATCCGCGGTACTCCAGCGCTTCGGCAGCCGGGAGGAGAACATCATGACCGGCACCTCCACGATGGCGGTAAAGGCCGCGACATAGCCCATGATCGCCGTCCCGCCCCCCAGGTTCTCGATCAGGTTGATCAGGAAGTTTCCGTCCATGTTATGGGCGATATAGATCAGGATCGTCCCCAGCAGCATGATGCTGAAGCCGGGATTCTCCCGGACAAAGGCCGCCAGGGAGGCGGATTTTTCCACCGCGGAGGAAGCTTCCGGCGGCATCGAGGCCTCGTACTTCCGAAGATCCCGGTCGATCAGGAGGTTGCCGGCGGCCTGCAGCGCGACGACGACGATACCGGCCCAGGGGAGGACCAGGAAGGAAAAGCGCTCCGTCAGCACCCCCAGCAGGGTCGAGATAATCACGAAGGCGAAGCTGCCCATGGAGCGGGCCAGGCCGAAGTTCAGCGGCGCCCGGGCATGCTCCAGCCGTACGCAGAGATCCAGGTTCATCGCGTTGACCGGAAGCAGCGCCGTCATATACAGCGCGTAGCACACCGCGCTGAAGACGTTGCGGGCGGGATTGAACCGCAGGGCCAGGAGCAGCGCCGTCTGGATGATGAGCAGGACGTAAACCACGCCGGCATGCCGGATCCGCCGGTTCCGGTCGATCCAGGAGCCCAGCAGGGGGCTGAGGAGGGCGGCGCCGACGCTGCCCGCGGCCATGATCAGGCCCAGCTCCCGGTTGTTGTATCCGGCCCCCTGCAGGTACACCGCCGCGTAGGATGAGATCAGGCAGAAGCTCATCCAGAAGGCGCCGGTGATGATCATATAATGGAAGGTTACCGGGGTCACCGTTTTTTTCATGCTCCGTTCCTCCGTCCCGGTCAATGCGCTAAAAATCCACCAAATTATATGCGAATCAAGGCCCCTTTTCAAGCCCGCTATTTTAATATAGGAGGGAAAACACTCTTTATCATCCGCCGGGAATCGGTTATAATGAAAGCCGTCTGCCGCCTTCCGGAGGGGAAGCTTTTCCGGGCGGCGGAAAGAAAAAAGGAAGGGGAAATCGAAAAATGAAAAAATGGATGTGTCTGCTTCTGGTGGCCCTGCTGACCCTCAGCCTCCCGGCTCTGGCGGAGGAAGCGGAGAAGCCTTCCGCGGAGGGAGGTTCCGCCGCGGAGAGCCCGGCGGAGGCGGGGGAGACCGCCTCGGAATTCCGGGATTTCCAGTATGTGCTGTACCTCGGGACCAACGACAAGGATACCAATACCCCTGTTTTCACGGAGTTCCAGGCCATGGAAAAGGCTCAGGAGATCCTGCTGAGACGCTTCGGCGGCTATACGATTCAGGAAGCCAGAGGCGGATGGATCGACGAGGGAAAGGCGTATCAGGAATATACCCTGGTGATCTACCTGAGCGATACCACGCTGGACAAGGTGCATGAGGTCGCCGCGGAGCTGCTGGAAACCTTCCATCAGAGCAGCATTCTGATTCAGCAGAACCTCACGAGAACGGAGTTCTATTCCGGGGAACCGTCGGCGGATTGACAGGAAAAACCATGAAAAGCGCAATGCTCTCAGATCGGATATTTATAAGGAAGCTTTCCGGCCTGGCGCTTCCCATCGCGGCCCAGAGCCTGATGCTGTCCGCGGTCAGCGTCGCGGACACGCTGATGCTCGGCGGGGTGGAACAGAGCGCCATGGCCGCGGTTTCCCTGGCCTCCAAGTTTCAGTTTGTTCAGAATATGATCCTTTCCTCCGTCGTGGCGGCGCTGGTGATTCTCGGCGCCCAGTACTGGGGGAAGCGGGACCGGGATACGGTCAGCCGCCTGTTTTCCTTCGCCCTTCAGCTCTGCGGCCTGACCTCCTTCGCCTTCTTCGCCCTCTGCGAGTTTGCGCCCTCGTCCATGATGCGGATCTTTACCAACGACGCGGAGCTGAATGAGATCGCCTCGGAATATCTTCGGATCGCCGCCTGGTCCTACCTGCTGACGGGGTTTTCCCAGTGCTATCTGGGCCTTCTGAAGATCAGTGAACACGCGCGGGATACGGCGGTCATCAGCTCGGTGACCGTGGTGCTGAATATCCTGCTGAACGCGGTGTTTATCTTCGGCCTGGCGGGGGAGCCTATGGGGGTTCGGGGCGCCGCCCTGGCGACGCTGATCGCCCGGGTGGTCGAGCTGATCTGGGCGGTGGCGCTCTCCTTCCGGAAGAACTATATCCGGCCGGATTACCGGCGGTTTTTCGCGCCCGGCGGCGTTCTGACCCTGGACTTTATGCGCTGCATGCTGCCGCTTCTGGGGGCGGGGCTTCTCTGGGGAATCGGGTTTACGGCCTATAGCGCCTTCATGGGTCACATCGACCAGGACGCGCCGGCGGCCAATTCCGTCGCCTCTTCGGTGATCGAACTGGTCTGCTGCCTCTGCAACGGCCTGGCCAGCGGCGGCGGCATCCTGGTAGGCAACTGCCTGGGGGCCGGCGACCTGGAAACGGCCCGGTTGTACGGGACGCGGCTGGTCAAAATGTCCTACGGGGTCGGTCTGCTGACCTCCCTGCTGATGTTCGCGATCACCCCGCTGGTCATGTCCATCGTGCATCTGAACGAGACCGCGGAGGGCTATCTCCACAGCATGATGATCGTCATGTCGGTCTATACCATCGGACGGGTGGTCAATACGATTACGATCAACGGGGTTTTCTCGGCGGGCGGGGATACGCTCTTTGACATGTACAGCCTGGCGGTGACCATGTGGGGCGTCGCCCTGCCCCTGGCGGTGCTGGGGACCTTCGTGTTCCACTGGCCGGTCTGGCTGGTCTATGCCTGTACCTGCCTGGACGAGGTCGGAAAGATTCCCTGGGTCATGCTGCACTTTAAAAAGTACAGATGGCTGCGGGATCTGACGCGAAATCAGGGAAAGGAGCTGCCGGCGGAATAACGGCGCCGCGGGCGCGGGGGATTGGGTTTCTCCGCGAAAACAAACGGAAAAACCACCCGAAAGGCGGCGAAAAACCGTGGAAAAAAATGCCGGGGCATGATATAATTCCCCCGGTTGTAAGTACTGAACCGGACGGGACCTGTGAAAGGAGACAAAATGCCTATGAAGAAATGGATTTCCCTGCTGCTGGCGCTTTGCCTGCTGCTGACCATGACCTCCGCATTCGCGGAGGGTGACTGGACCGCGGCCGAATTCAGGGCGGCGGCGGACGTGCGGACCGAGCTGGCCTCGGACTATACCGGCAAGACCGTGATCCTGCATTCCAATGACGTTCACGGTCAGATCGACGGCTACGCCTATATCGCCGGCCTGAAGGAATGCTTTTCCCAGCTGGGCGCCTCCGACGTGATCCTGGCGGACGCCGGCGATTATACGCAGGGCGACATGAATGTTATCGCCAGCAAGGGCGCTTCCGCCGTCGAGATGATGAATGCCGCCGGGTATGATATCATCACCCTGGGCAACCATGAATTCGACTTTGGCTACGACCAGATGATGGAGAACCTCTCGAAGGCGACCTTCCAGACGATCTGCGCCAACGTGACCCTGGTGGAGACGGGAGAGCACATCCTGCCGGGGACCTGCGTCATCGAAACCTCCGCCGGATTAAAGCTGGGCTTCCTCGGGATCGTGACCCCCGAAACCGTGACCAAGGTTCATCCCAGCGTGATCAGGCAGGTCCGTTTCACCGCCTTTGACGAGCTCTACGCCGCGGGCCAGTCGGCCGTGCAGGAGCTGCAGGATCAGAAGGTGGATCTGGTGCTTGGCCTGCTTCATCTGGGCATGGATGAGGAAAGCGCCCGCAACGCCTATCGTTCCGTGGACTTCCTTCAGCGGGTTCCCGGGATTGATTTCGCGATCGACGGCCACAGCCACTATGTCATGACCGCCGGACAGGCGGGTGAGCCCATTCAGTCCACCGGGACCAAGTTCAGCCACGTGGGCGTGATCGTGATCGATAACGAGACGAAGAAGATCGAGGATCATTTCCTGGTGCCCACCTATCTGGGCAGCAAGCTTTACAGCGCGAAGTTCGTCAGCGAGAGCGTGCTTGAAAAGGCGAAGGAGATCATGGATCAGGTGGACGCGGAATACGGCGCGACCTTCGCGACCAGTGAGGTGCTCCTCAATGGCGAGAGGGCGCCCGGAAACCGGACCGAGGAAACGAACATGGGTGACATGATTACTGACGCCATGATCTGGTACGTCGTCCGGGAAGGCGGCCTGGAGCAGACCGAGCCTCACCAGATTGTCGCCGTTGTCAACGGCGGCGCCATCCGGGCATCCATCGCCGTGGGCGATGTTTCCCGGAAGAATATCAATACCGTGCTGCCCTTCGGCAATACCCTGGCCGTGGTGTATGTGACCGGCGAAGAGCTGCTGGAGGCGCTGGAGGCTTCCACCTTCTGCACGCCGGATTCCATCGGCGGCTTCCCTCAGACCTCGGGCATTCAGTGGACCCTTGATACCACCAAGGCCTATGACAAGGGGTCGGTCTATATGGTGGACGGAAAGGAAACCAGCTATTTCGCCCCGGCTTCCATTCAGCGGGTATCCATCCAGAAGATCAACGGAGAGGACTTCGATCCCGGCGCCACCTACGCCGTGGTGACCATCAACTTCTGCGCCGCGGGCGGCGATACCTATAATGTGTTCGTTCGGAACAGCTCCGCCTTCGATACCGGCATCCCCCTGGATGAAGTGGTGATGGCCTATATCACGGACGGGCTGGGCGGAAAGATTACCGAGGAGCGCTACGGCGCCCCGCAGGGACGTGAGACCGAAATCAAATAAGCTCCGTTATGCCTGACTCCGCTCAGGTTGAGCGCCCGGAGCCGTGAACAGGGAACCTGACATCCCGCGCTTCACGGCTCCTTTTATTGCCTTCCGGGCTTGTTTCCTTCCCCGCGATGATGGTATAATCCTGAAAGGGTGAGGCGCGCCGGCGGCGGACGGCTTCCCCGAAAAACGGAAAGAGACGGTGAAATACGTATTATGCAAGAAGCAGCAACAGCAACCCTTCCATTTCTGCAGACGCTGGCCGATCACCGGGTGGGCGTGCTGACCTGGATCCTGAACCGGCTGACCTGGCTGGGGGATGAGAAGCTCTTTGTGGTGATCGCCCTCATCGTGGTGTGGTGCTTTTCCAAGCGGGGCGGACAGTATCTCCTGACGACCGGGTTTTCCGTCAGCGGGCTGGGGCAGACGCTGAAGGCGATCTTTCGGGTGCCCCGGCCCTGGAACCTGGGGGACGGAAGCTTTACGGGGACGGATCCGATGGCGAAGGGTTCGACCGCGAACGGAACGATCGCGGACGGGGGTCTGAGCGGAAAGATCGCCAAACTGGTCGGCGGCGGAGCGGACGGCTGGTCCTTCCCGAGCGGGCATACGCTGATCAGCGTCGGAACCTATGGGGGTCTGGCGCTCTGGTTTAAATCCCGCTGGGTCCGGATCATCGGGATCGCCCTGGCGGTGCTGATTCCCTTCAGCCGGATGTATCTCGGGGTGCATACGCCGCTGGATATCCTTCTCGGAGCCACGCTGGCGCTGGCGATCGCGCTGGCGCTGCGGCCGGTTTTCGCCCGGGGAAGCCGGACGGCGGTTCGGAGCGTGCTGATCGGCAATGTGGCGCTCAACGCGGCGCTGCTGGCGCTGATGTATCTGATCAGGCCGGCGGGGCTGGAAGGCGAGGATATCGGGAACTACGCCTCCGGGATCAAGAACCTCTGGCAGCTGATCGGCGCCGCGGCGGCGGTCGCGATCGCCTTCGAGGCGGATGAGCGGTGGCTGCACTACAGTACGAAGGCGGTCTGGTGGGCGCAGCTTCTGAAGATCGCCGGCGGTTCCCTGATTCTGCTGGCGCTGCAGATGGGAATTCAGAAGGTCTTCGGGTATACCAGCGATGGCCTGACCCTGGAGAACATGACCCGCATGGGCATCATCTCCTGTGCGGCGAACCTGGTGGCCCTGACAGGCGCCATGGCCGTCTGGCCCATGACCTTCAAGTGGTTTGGCTCGCTGGGGAAAACAGCCGCATCGCAAAAGGCGTAAGCCGAGTCGCGCGGAACGCAAAAGGAAGAAAGGAAACCGAACATGAAAATCACAGACAGCATTCGTTACGTGGGCGTCAATGACCATGAGATCGACCTGTTTGAGGGACAGTATATCGTGCCGAACGGCATGGCTTATAATTCCTACGTGATTCTGGACCGGGAAATCGCGGTCATGGATTCGGTGGACCGGCGCTTCGGCGGGGAATGGGTTGAAAAGCTTCGGGCGGAGCTTGGGGGCCGGGAGCCGGACTATCTCGTCGTCCAGCACATGGAGCCGGATCATTCCGCGAACATCGTCCTGTTCTCGGAAACCTGGCCGAAAGCGAAGATCGTCGCCTCCGCCAAGGCCTTCGCCATGATGAAGAACTTTTTCGGAACGGATTTTGCCGACCGGCGGATCATCGTCGGGGAAGGGGACAGCCTGACGCTCGGGGAGCATACGCTGCGGTTCCTGACGGCGCCGATGGTTCACTGGCCGGAGGTCATCATGACCTATGATGAAAAGGACGGCGTCCTGTTCTCCGCCGACGCCTTCGGGAAGTTCGGCGCCCTGGATACCGAGGAGGACTGGGCCTGCGAGGCCCGGCGGTACTATTTCGGCATCGTCGGAAAGTACGGCGCTCAGGTTCAGGCGCTGCTGAAAAAAGCCGCGGCGCTGGAGATCCGGACGATCTGTCCGCTGCACGGGCCGATCCTGACGGAGAACCTCGGATATTATCTGGATCTGTATCAGACCTGGTCCGCCTACGGCGTTGAAACCGAGGGCGTCGTCATCGCCTATACCTCCGTTTACGGCCATACCGAGGAGGCCGCGAAGCTGCTGGCGGAGAAGCTGCTGGAGAAGGGATGCCCGAAGGTCGCGGTCAACGATCTGGCGCGCTGCGACATGGCGGAGGCCGTGGAGGACGCCTTCCGGTACGGAAAGATCGTGCTGGCCACGACGACCTATAACGCGGAGATCTTCCCCTTTATGCGGGAGTTCATTCAGCATCTGACGGAGCGGGGATACAGGAACCGGACCGTCGGCCTGATCGAGAACGGATCATGGGCCCCGACGGCGGCGAAGGTCATGAAGGGCATGCTGGAGGGCTGCAAAAACCTGACCTTTACGGAGACCACCGTCCGGATCAACTCCGCCCTCAGCGCGGAATCGCGGCAGCAGCTGGAGCAGCTGGCGGAGGAGCTGCTCGGCTGAACCTCCTGAGGGTCTGAAAAGAGACCGTGAAAAAGGCGCCTGCAAAAATCGCAGACGCCTTTTTTCAGGTTTCCGGCAGGGAGCTGTAGTACGCCTCCAGCCGGGGCCGGGCCTTCACATAGGCGGATTCGAGCCCCGGGTCGAACTGGGAGCCCATGCCTTCCATCATGATCCGGTCCGCCTTTTCGAAATCAAAGGCCTGCTTGTAGACCCGCCTGCTGACCAGGGCGTCGTAGACATCCGCGATCGCCATGATCCGGGCCTCCAGGGGGATCTGCTCCCCGGCGAGATGGTCGGGATAGCCGGAGCCGTCCCAGCGCTCATGGTGGTAATGGGCGACGTTTTCCGCGATGACCTTAAACTGCTCATCGTCGGTATGCTCCAGAATCTGATGAATGACCCGCGCGCCTTCGGCGGCGTGGGTTTTCATGACCGCGTATTCCTCATCCGTAAAGCGCCCGGGCTTCCGGAGCACCCTGTCCTCCACGGCGATCTTGCCCAGATCGTGCATCGGGGCGGCTTTGATCATATTGCGGCAGAATTCCGGTGTCAGGGAAAGCCGACCCTCCTTCAGCAGCTCGTCGATCAGGATGCGGACGCCTTCGCTGGTGCGCCGGATATGGCCCCCGGTGGAGTTGTCCCGGCTTTCCACCATCGTGGCCAGGCTCAGGATCAGATGGTCATGCATGTCGACGATATGCCGGGTTTTCTCCTCCACATCCTGATGCAGCTGTTCGTTATAGGTGTTCATCAGGCGGATGTATTTCTGGTTTGCGGTATCCTCCAGGAACGCGACGATATAGCCCCGCCTGAAGGGACCGTCATAGAGATCGCTGACGGTGACGGCGAAGAAACGGTCATCCTCCGGGTTTTCCGTTTCGCTGTTCACGTGAAGGACGAAGCTGTTGTTTTTCGGGTCCCGCCGGTAGGTGTCCAGATAGTGGCGGACTTTCCGGATGGAAGGATGATAGCCGAGGAACCCGTCCACGGCGATTTCGTTCAGGGCGGGCACCAGCTGCTTGGCGACGGCATTGCTGCCCAGATAGCGCATGCTGAAATCGACCGAGAGATAGCCGAGCCCGCTCTCCTGGGCCATGGAGTCGATGACCGTGTCGCTGACGTCATAGAGGTTGACCCGCTGGGCAATGATGAGATAGATGATCTCCGCCAGCACATAGCCGACGGGCACCAGATCCAGGGAGCTGCCCAGCACCTTCAGCACGACGAAATAGGCCAGGACGCAGATGATGTCGGGAAAGATCAGCATGAGCAGAATTCTCCGGGGCACTTCCTTTTTCCGAACCCAGGAGTAGACGATCGCGGCCAGTCCGACCAGAAGGTACAGAAGAAGCACGACATAGAAGGCCGTGTGCATGAAGCCGTAGGTCCGGGTCAGGATGGGGCCCTCTTCAGCGCTGACGCTGAAGGCGGCCGTCCGATAGAAGATATCCGAATATCCGATGGTCAGCACCGAAGCGTAGACGACGGCGCTGAGGGAAAACAGGATCAGCCGGCCCCAGCGGGGGAGATCGACCCGGCACAGGTTCAGGATGCTGAAGAGGATGAACAGCTGCAGAAAGCTGCCCCCGATATAGATGACCTTCTGGGCGAGAATGGCCGTGTCGAGGCCGGTGGCCAGGGAAGAAAACAGATATCCGAGGCAGGCCACCGGAACCAGCGCAAAGATCATATTGAAGTTCGCATCGAAATGCTTATGCCATATCAGAATATAGATGGCGGCCAGCACCAGGGATACGATAAAGACGCCGCCATAGACGATCGGGAGCAAGGAGATCACCGCCCTTTTGACTGATCCTGTATTTCGATCCGGATACTGCCGGTGCTGGCCGACAGTTCGCATCTTCCGCCGGAGACGGTCTGCGGAACGTCGACGGATCCGGTATTGGAATGGGCGGAGAAGATCTTGTCGGTCTTCAGCGTCCCCGTGATCGAGCCGGTACTCGTCCGGGCGGTGATCTCCGCCGCATCGCAGGCCTCAAAGCGAATGCTGCCGGTGCTCCGCTGCAGGGCGAAGGCCCCGGTGGCGACCGTGTTTTTCATCTCCAGACTGCCGGTGCTGCCGGAGGAGGTCAGGCTGCCGCAGGAGACATTCTCCAGCACGGTGCTGCCTGTGCTGACGCTGACTTCCATCTCCCCCGCGCACCGGACATCGGTCAGCCGGAGGCTGCCGGTGCTGGCCGAAAGCCGGATCGATTCCGCCTCCAGACCGGTCAGGGAGATGTCTCCGGTGGAGAGCCGGGCGGAAAGCGCCCCAAGGGCTGCTTCCGCGGGGAGATAGACGGTGATGGCGGGACCCTCCGCCATGAAGCTGAATTCGAAGAAATGCCAGCTGCTTTCCGCGGGGGGCTCGATGATCAGCGTATCGTCCCGGACCCCGACCCGGTGGGGCGCATCCTCCCGCTCGTGGCAGACCACCCGGCAGGCGCCGTCCACGGACAGGACGAATGCAACATCCTCCGTATCTCCGGTGATCGTCAGATTCCGAAAGGCATCGCTGACCTCGTGGGTCGTTGTCACATATTTCGCGGTGCTGAGCCTTGAAAAGTCAAACCCGACGGAGGCCATCGACACCGCCGCGATGACCAGCCCGATCAGAATCAGCCCCAGGGAGAGCATGATCTCTTTTTTCTTTCTGCTCATGATGTTAGTCCTCCTCTGTCTTCCTGCCGCTCAGCGAGATTTTCATGCCCAGCAGGATTTTTCTGCCCAGCCGGATCGCGGCCCCGGTGATCCATGCGCAGGCATGAAACCACAGGATCGAGAGCCCGGCGCAGGTCAGCGCCGCTCCAACTGCGAACCCAACGCCTGCCGGGTTGCCGGCCTTCAGATAGACCGCCGCCGAGACGAGCGAGGCGACAGCCCCCGTCGCGAGGCTGAGGTCCACCGCCCAGCAGCTGATCACCAGGGCCCAAAGCACAATATAGAAGGAGAACAGCAGGATGAGGGCGGCGATGACAAGCGGCACCCAGAGCGGGGAGCCCAGGACCAGGAGCGCGACCTGCCAGCCCTTCAGAGCGTTTCGGCTTTTCACCTTTTCCCCGACGAGCCTTCCCAGCGGAAACTCCGCCATCACCTGCCGGGCGATCTCCTCCGGGGATCCGATGCCGGCGACGGCTTCCTCCTCGGTCTGGCCGTCGGCGACGCTCTCCTCGATCATTTCCCGGTAAAAGGAGATTCGCTCCGCCAGATCTTCCTCCGGCAGGCCCGACAGCCGCGACCGGAGCTCCGCAAGAAACGCTTCCTTATTCATGGTTGATCCTCCTCAGTGAATGGTCATTCACATCATCTATTCCGCGACGGATGACGATTTTGCAACCGCTTTCCCTGACGCGGCCGCAGGAAAAATCTGTCTCGTGATAAAGCGGTAAATCGCCAGTATCTCGTTCCAGTCCTCCAGGAATTCCTCGAGGCGGGCGACGCCCCGCTCCGTAATGTGATAGTACTTTCGCAGGCGCCCGTCAATTGGCACGCTTCGGACCGTCAGCATCTCCGCGCTTTCGAGCCGTTTCAGAATGGTGTACAGGGTGGACTCGGACAGCTCCAGATAAGGCTTCATGTCCTTGATCATCTGGTATCCGTAGGAGTCCCGATTCCTGATGGCGGCGAGCACGCAGACGTCCAGCAGCCCGCGCTTCAGCTGATTATCCATGCAACACCTCCTGTCATGGAATACATCGTAATACGAAGCATTTGCGCTGTCAAGTCCCTTTGGGTCAGGAATGACGTTTTTTCGCGGGAAATGTGCGGAAGCGGTTACAGAATCGTCGTTCGAACGGCATGGCGGACGCGGGTCCGGCGGTCACGGCGGGAACAGAAAAAAATCTGTTTGCTCTCCTCGGAGGATCTCTTTTTTATGGTATAATCGTCCCGGATATGCGCGGAAGCTGAAAAAAGGATGGATCACGGTATGCGAAAGATGGAACGCCTGAACCGGGGGCTTGTAGTCGCCAGGGCGGAAAAGGGAATGTATCTGAGCTGGCGATTTTTGGGGAACGAACCGGATGGAATCGTCTGGCGGATTTATCGGAAACGGGGGGAGGGCGCCTGGGAGCGGGTGACGGAGGTCGGCCCCAGGGACGTGCCTCCCGAAAGCCATTATGCCGAAAACCCGGGCATCGTCAAAAAACATACGACGCCCAGCTGCTGGGTGGATCCGGAGGGTCGGACGGGGGATCGGTACGCGGTCGCGCCGATGATGGACGGGGCCGAGGGCCCGCGGGAGGAAATGATGCTTCCCGAGCTGGAGCCGCTGGCGGGGGCGGAAGGGCAGGCGTTCCGGGCGGCGGTGCACCGGATCCCCCTGTGCCCGCCCCCGGACAGGGTTCCGCTGGCGCATTTCCGCTATCGCGGGGTTTCCGTAGGCCCGGGCTGCAGGCCGGATCCGAAGGCCTTCCGCCTCGAAAACGGGGAGGACTGGTACCGGGTGGACATGGATCTGCTGCGTTCCTTCCGGGAACCCTATGAGAAGGGGGAAAAGGTGTCGCCGGAGATGATCGGCGGGGTGTGCGCGGCGCTTTCCCAATATCTTGGCGCGCCCTTCGAGCCGAAATCCCCGCTGGAGAACGGGCGGATATCGGACGCCCTGTACGGGGAGCTGGAGGCTGCCTTCATCCGCTATGTCCGGGCGCTGGACAGCGGGGAATCGCTGCCCCTGGCCCGAACCGCCTCCGGCGCCGTCGAAACCTCCCTGTCCGCTGAATATCATACGCAGGATATGAGCGTCGGCGATTTTGACGGCGACGGGGAATATGAAATTGTAGTGAAATGGCGGGCGGACAGTCCGGATCCCATGTTTTCGGATCCGATCTACCGCTCCGATTACAATCTCAGCGCGCCGGAATATATCGATGTCTATAAGCTGAGCGGAAAGCTGCTCATGCGGATCGACATGGGCTATAATATCAAATCCGCCAATGATCACGAGACCATGCTGCACGTTCAGGACTTCAACGGGGACGGGCGGGCGGAGATCATTCTGAAGACCGCGCCGGGGACCAGGCTGGGCCATTGGGATGAGGATCAGGGCCGCGTCGTCTATCCGGATGATCTGGCCTGCGTCGTAGGCGGAGCGGAAGGCCTCGAATGCACAACGGACCGCTTTATCCGGGATTTTGAGGAAGGAAACGTCGAAGCCCTGAAGCGGAAATGGTCCCTGCTCAATTCCTTTGATATCTGCTACAGGTCGCCCGTCCGCTCCGAGGACAATGACGGCCCGAACGATCCGTCTCAAAAAACCTGGATTAAATCCTACCATATCGGCCCCATGGGCCCTGGCCACCGGGAATATGTGACCGCGATCGGCTATGACGGCTCCCGGCCGGTGATCCTGGATACCGTCGATTATGCCTTCCCCTGGACGGCGGTCGCCGCGGACGGGGACGATTTTGCCCTGGATCCCATGACCCAGCGGGGCAATTTCTGTACGATTACCCACCCGCTGCCCGGTTCGGATACCATGGACAGCTATAAGGTCCAGGTCATGCGGGAAAGGGACGGCTATTTTCTGGCCCATCGCTGGAAATATCCCGTCTGGGGGGACGGCCAGGGCAACCGGGCCAACCGGTACGCGGGCGGCGTGGCCTGCCTGGACGGCGAGCACTATTTCGCCGTGATCCAGCGGGGATATTATCAGCGAACCACGTTCGCCGCCTATACCATGCGGGGGTCGAAGCTGCTGCCTCCGGCGACCTTCGACTCCGAGGACCCGGCCTGCTGGACCCTCGGGGAAGGGCCGGAGCTCTACCGGGCCCGGGGAAACCATTTTACGGATATGGCGGATATCGATCGGGATGGCCGGGACGAGGTGGTGCTCAAGGGCATGAATCTCAGCCTGTCGGAGGACGGGAAGCGCCTGCTGCCCAGGGTTCTCTGCGGAGATATCCTCCCCATGCTCGGCGGCACGGGGCGGCAGCCCGCCTTCGGGGAGAATCTCGCGACGGAGGAGATCCGCCGGACGCCGGGCAATTTCTGGGCGGGACTGCAGCACGGCGACCGCAGCGCGCTGCTGCCGGTGAACGCGGCGGGGGAGATCCGCCTCTATTCCGGAACGGAGGAATATACCCTGGATGACCGGCGTACGGGGCGCCAGTTCGGGTGGCTGCCGGGCCCGGAGGCCCATGATCCCAACCGGGGCCTCCGCCGGTCAGAGGGAAAGCTGATCCGGGAAAGCTCCCTGATCTTCGGCGAATTCTCCGGGGACGACGACGAGGGCTCCGTCGCCGGAAACTTCTCGAACCGCTGGCCCGGCGCCATGGCCGGGGGCTCGGAGCGCGGCCGACGGGTCCGCAGCCTGGTGGACGGCCGCGTCCTGATCGAAACGGACGCTCCCCGGGGCCTCCCCCAGGGAGAAAATGCCCTCTGGTTCGGCCCGGGGCTGACCCACTATGCCTGCTGCGGGAGCGAGATCCACGTCCCGGATCCGGATACCCTGGCCTTCAAACCCTATCTGACGACGGGGCTGATCTCGACCGGCATGAAGCGAACGCCGACCCTGAAGGCCGATCTCTTCGGCGACTGGCGGGAGGAGCTGATCCTGACGGATGAAAGCCGCCCGACGGCCGAAGGCGATCGTACGGACGAAAACCATCCAGCGGCTCAAACCAGTATCGTCATTGTACGTACGCTGGCGCCGACCGAGTACGGCGTCCGGTGCCTCATGCATGATCCATGGTACCGCAACTCCGTCGCCAACCAGAATATCTGCTACAATCAGGTCGGCTTCGCCTCCTTCTATCTGGGCGACGAGGCCCCCCTGCCGGGGCCATCCGCAGCTGCCGGCTTTGAACTGAAGCGGGGAAAGAGGAGGATCACTGACTTATGATGAAACGACTTTTATCGCTGTTCCTGATCGCCGCCCTCTGCCTGGGCTCGGCCCTGGCTGCAGCGCCTGAGCCTGTGACCGTCAGCTACCTGGGTCCGGCGGGAACCTATACGGAGGAAGCCGCCGGGCGCTGGTTTGAAACGGGCGCCCAGATGCAGCCGCGGGATACGGTGGCCGACGCAATCGCCGACGTGCTGGCGGGGAAGACGAGGTACGCGGTGATTCCCCAGGAAAACACGCTGGGTGGGCCGGTGGCGGATTATGTGGACGCCCTGATCAGGGCCCGGGAGCTCTACGTGGTGGGCGAGGTGATTCTGCCGATCAGCCAGACCCTGATGGGCCTGCCGGGCGCGTCTGTCGAGGAAATCCGGACGGTTTGCTCCCATGCCCAGGGGCTGACCCAGAGCGCCGCCTGGCGCTCGGAGCATCTGGCAGCAGCCGCGGAGATGGAAATGAAAAGCACTGCCGCCGCCGCGAGATACGTGGCGGAGACGGGGAATCCCTCCGTGGCCGCCATCGCGGCGCCGGGAGCCGCCCGGCTCTATGGGCTGGAAGTGCTGGCGGAAAACGTTCAGATCACCGACAGCAACCGAACCCGCTTTTATGTGCTTTCCCTCCATCCGCTGGCGGCGCCGGGACAGGAGGAACCTGAGCGGACGCAGCCCGGGCAGGAAAAACCCGGGAAGCCGGAATCACTGCCGGAGGAGGCGGTGCTGATCGTAACCTGCGAGGCCAGCCGGATCGACGATATCATCATCGAACTGCACGAAGCGGGCCTGGAGCTGGTCATGATTCACGACCGTCCGGAGGGCAGCCGGCTTGGCAGCTATCATTATGTCATAGAAGTCACCAATCCGGAGGGCATGACCCCGGAGCAGATCGCGCTGCTCCGGGGGCTGGAGAGCGCGCGGTTTGCCGGCTGCTTTTCCGTCAAAAGCATTTCCCCCTGACCGGAACGTGAGGCCTGTTCCCGCGTTTCGCCACGCAACCATACAGACTTCACAACACAAAAAGCACCCGTTTTTCGCAGTGAAAAAACGGGTGCTTTTTCGCAAAACAAAGCATTATGACCAGCCGGTCAGTTCCGCAAAGACGGCATGCTGAAAAGGATTACCGCTGCTCTGACCGGAAAGATTCCTGCTGACCGGAGAGCACCGGCAGGGCCGCGTGGGTGTAATAATCCATCCATCCGCGGACCCGCGTTCCGTTCTTCCCGGCATCCATCTGCCGGAACGTCTCCTTCCAAAGAAGATGCTGCTTTATCTCGCGATTCATGTTCGAATTCATCATTCTTGCTTTCCCTCCGTTTCGAAAATCCGTGATTCCGCTCAGTCGGGGCGGTTCTTTTCTGTCCGTCTGGACAGAAGAACTGTTCCCCCTGTCTGGCCTGCGGTGCGAGGATGAAAAACTTTCTTCCCCCGGCCTGCGAACCACGGGAGATATCCTACCCCATAACCAACTCAAATGATACTGAATTCTTCGCAAAATAGCTGAAAACTACAGAAAAATTGTTGTTATCTCCCGTTCCGTGTGCTATAATCCCCCTCCGAAAGCGATGGAAAGGCGGTGCGGAGGTACCTTCATGAGGGAAGAAAAAGAACGGACGGAGGATCTCCGGGTGCTCCGGCTTATTCACACCGGGGTTCGGCGAAAGGAAAAGGAGGGCGTTCATCCCTTTCATGAGCTCTACTATATTTCGGAGGGCTCCTGCTCCGTCTTTATCGGCCACCGGGTCTACGCGCTGAAGGAAGGGGACTTCGCGGTGATCCCAGCGGGGGCTCCCCACCGCACGGATTATATTTCCACCGGCCAGAACACGAAATACGTTGTCTCCTTTTCCCGGAAAACGGCGAAACAGGTGGACGTCTTTCTCGGGGAGGAGCTGACGGGAAAAATCCTGCGGCCTGGACGGATCCGGGTGCCGGTGCAGCGCCGGGAAGCGATTGGCCGGCTGCTGGCCCGAATGCTGTATGAATATGAAAATCAGCCGACCCACGCCGCCAGCTTTTGTAAGGCGTGCCTGGCGGAGGTGCTGATTTCCCTGGAGCGGTACCGGGAAGGCCAGGAGGAAGCGGAGGGCCTGGTCTCGCCGAAGGAGGAGCGGATGCAGGCGGTCGCCGCGTATCTGGCCGAGCATCTGCGGGAGGATCTGAATCTGACGGAGCTGGCGCGGGTCTTCGCCCTGAGCCCCTCCCATCTGAGCCGAACCTTTCATGAGGCGACGGGCTTCGGCATCCGGGAATACCTGATTTCGCTGCGGATTCAGCGGGCCGGGGAGCTCCTGCTGAACTCCGGCCTGACGATCACGGAGATCGCGGATCAATGCGGCTTCAGCGACGGCAACTACTTCGGCGACGCCTTCCGGAGGGCCATGGGGGTTTCTCCCCGGGAATACAGAAAGCTCGGCTGACGGAAAGAACGCTATCCGTTTCGCCGCTTCGACAGGATTTCATCCCGGAAAAAGCCTGCTTGAAAGAAAGAATCATTCACTGTATAATTGGTTCACGGTTTTTTGCCTGCGCGCAGCAGAGACAGATTCTGTCCGTGAACGCGTTTGCGACGCGGTTACAAAATCGTTATCCGTCGCAGAAAGGCAGACGCAGACTGTTGTTCACAGAGAAGAAAGGATGAAAAGGACAGATGAAAAAAGCGACCATGATACTGCTGGCTCTGCTGCTGGCACTGTTTGCGGTGAACTCGCTGACTGAGGAACCCGAGGAACCCTATAAGCTGCAGCAGGCAGTGGTGCTGAGCCGGCATAACATCCGCTCCCCGCTGACGGAGAACGGCTCCCTTGCCAGCGAAATCGTGCCCCACGAGTGGGTGCGATGGACCTCCAAAGCGGGAGAGCTTTCCCTGAGAGGCGCCATGCTGGAAACCACCATGGGCCAGTATTTCCGGCTGTGGCTGGAAAAGGAAGGGCTGTTTCCGGAAAACTATCTTCCGGAGGATGGCGCCGTGCGCTTTTACGCCAACGGTCTTCAGCGGACGCAGGCCACTGCTCACTACTTCTCCACGGGTCTTCTGCCGGTGGCGGTGGTGCCGGTGGAACGGAAGGGCGCCTACAACGAGCCGGACGACACGTTCCTGCCCATCATCCGGTTCCTGACGGATGAATACGCCGCGAAAATCCGGGCGGCGACAGATCAGGCCTGCGGCGGAAAGGGCCTGCCCGGATTCCGGGCGGCCATCGAGCCCGCCTGGCAGCTGATGAAAAAGACGGCGGACATTGCGGACAGCGAAGCGTATCAGAGCGGAAAGTATGCGGGGCTGGACACGGATGAAACGGTGCTGAACCTGGCGGAGGGCAAGGAACCCACCCTGACCGGGCCCATCAAGGACATCATGTCCATCGCGGACGCCATGGTGCTGCAGTATTACGAAGAGCCGGACGAAGTGAAGGCTGCCTTCGGACATACGCTGACGGAGGAAGAATGGAAGAGCATCGGAGGCGTGGTGTCCACCTATGAACAGATCCTGTTCAGCAACCCCGAGCTGGCGGCCAATCAGGCGCATCCCATGCTGGAGGAAATCTACAGGGAACTGAACACGGAGGGACGGAAATTCTCCTTCCTGTGCGGCCACGATTCAACGGTGACCAGCTTCCTGGCGGCGCTGGGCGTGCAGCCCTATGAGCTGCCGGGGACCATTGAACCGACCACCCCCATCGGCGTAAAGGTGGTGTTTGAGAAATGGGCGACTCCGGCTGGTGAGATTTTCTACAGGGTCAACCTGGTGTATCAGACGGCGGCGCAGATGCGCAGCATTCAGCCCCTGTCGCTGGAGGTTCCCCCGATGATCGTTCCGCTGACCTTTGACGGCGTGAGCACGAACGGGGACGGGATGATCGCGGAGGCGGATCTGATGGCGCTGCTTCAGGACAAGATTGACGACCTGGCTGAAATTGAAGCGGAATACGCGGAAGAAGCGATGCCGGACGCGGCCTGAGCACGGCGGCGGACTATTCCGTTTTCAAGGCGCGAAACGCCTCAAAGGAAGCGTCGCTCATTTTCCAGCTGAAGGAGATGGCGTCCCGCAGGGCCAGATCGGGCTGGACGCCCGCGTCGGTGAGCAGCTGGCGGAAGAATTCGATGCGCTCGCCCAGCAGCCGCGCCCGCTGCCGGCCCGCGTCGGTCAGCAGCAGATTGCCGTCGGTCTCCGCTACGATCAGGCCCTGGTCCCGCATTTGCCGGAGGAAGGCGCTGACGGAGGCCTTGGTAATGCCCAGATAGTGCGCCAGATCCACTGACCGCACGCAAAGGTAGCGCTCCTTCAGGATCTGAACGGCATAGAGGTAACGATCAGCCGCCCCGCTCATCAGTACGTCCCTTCCTTCACTTTCGGTTTGTGGCTCTTCTGGAACTCGCTGGGGCTGCAGCCTTCCAGCTTTCGGAAAATATGCGAGAAGTGGGAGGATGATACATAACCTACGGCTTCCCCGACCTGCGAGACCGAGAGCTCTGAGCGCGTCAGCAGGTCTTTTGCCTTCGCGCAGCGCACCCGGTGGTGATAGGCCAGCGGCGTCATGCCTGTATGGCGTTTGAAGGCGCGGGTCAGATAGCTGCCGTTCACAAACAGCGCTTTTGCCATTCTTTCCAGAGAAAATTTTTCGACGCTGTGCGCCTCCATATAGGCCTGCGCAGCAGCTGACAGCGCTGTGCCGCCGTCCTGTTTCGTTTGCAAGCGGTGTCATCCTTTCTTCCTTGCCTGCCGGTTCCAAGTTAAAACAGACTAACCATTATGTATGTTAGCACAATCTAACTTTCAGCGCACGTCTTTTCCCGAAAAAGTCAATATTGAACAATCCGGCCTTCCAAACAGGTCAATATCAGGATAGCAAAGTCAAAATGGATGTGCTATTATTACGCCCGGGTTAGCTACGTCTAACAAGTCCGCGCATATCCGGTCATGGAGCGGAAAGGAAAGGAGCTACAGAATGAAGAAGGCAAGGCTCGCTGTCAGTCTGCTGTGCGGCCTGATGATCCTGATGCTGACGATGCCCCTGGGAGCATTGGCCGAGGAGGCGGCTTCCACCCGCTGGGCAGACGCGGCGGATCAGATCGATCAATTCCTGGACGCGGCCTTTGAAAGCTATCTGGACGGCGACGCGAAGACGGCTTATGACAATGTCAGCAACGCCTATTTCAGGGTGTATGAAACCACGGGCTTTGAGCGGCAGACCATGAGCTACGTTTCCGGCAACCGCAAAAACGCGGTGGAAATGCAGTTTTCCGCCTGCAAGGCCGCCGTTAAAAAGGAAAACACGAACCAGGAGACCATCGTCTCCGTTCGCAGCGCGCTGCAAAAGCTGAAAACCATGATCCGGGAGGACGGGAACAAGCTGGCGGCCCTCCAGGGCGGCGTGCAGAGCGAATCCAAGTTCTACAAGCGGGGCGAGCTGGTGTCCGCCGATCCCTACCCCGAATACTCCGCCGATCCCAACGCACAGCAGAAATACGCCAGCTGGTACGAGGCGGCGACCCTGGTGAAGGAAGGGCTGGATACCGCTTACCTGGGGTATCTGGACAAGGACTTTGAAGCCGCGCGGGACAACCTGAACACGGCCTTCTATTCCATCTATGAGGAATCCGGCCTGAGCCACAGGATCTACACGGAGCTGGGCCTGAAGGACCGCCAGCGGATGGATAAGTACTTTGCCGATCTGCGGAGCCTGGTGGCAAGCGGCGAGACCAAATACCAGAAAAACAAATACCGCACCACCACCGACGGCGCCAAGAACCAGGTGCTCAGGCTGGCAAAATCCATCGATACGAAGGAGGCGGAGGCGAAAGCCGCCGAAGCCGCCGAAGCGGGTGAAACAGCGGCGGCGGAACAGGAGGAGACCGCGAAGTCCGATCCGCGCCTGCTCACTTTCCTGGGCGCGTTCGGCATCATCGTCCGCGAAGGCCTGGAGGCGATCCTTGTGATCGCGGCGATCATCGCGTATCTGACCAAGAGCGGCAACGCCAGAAGCCTGAAAAACGTCTACATCGGCGCCGCGGCCGGCGTGGTCGCCAGCTTTATCGCCGCGGGCATTCTCAGCTGGGCGAAGCAGGCCTTTGTGGGCGCCGGTCTCGCCCAGGAAATCATTGAAGGCATTACCGCGCTGATCGCCGTGTGCGTGCTGTTCTATGTGAGCAACTGGATGATCTCCAAGGCGGAGGCCGCTTCCTGGGGCCGATACATCGACGGCAAGGTACAGTCTTCTCTCGAGCAGGGAAGCTCCTTCGCCCTGGCGTTTACCGCGTTCCTGTCCGTGTTCCGCGAAGGCGCGGAGGTGGTGCTGTTCTATCAGCCCATGCTTTCGGAAGGCAACCCCGGCATGGTGTGGGCCGGCTTCGGCGCGGGCTGTGTCCTGCTGGTGTTCATCTACCTGGCCATCACCAGGCTGTCCATCAGGCTGCCCATCAAGGTGTTCTTCACGGCGACCTCCATCCTGATGGCGATCATGTGCGTGTCCTTCCTGGGCCACGGCATCAAGGAGCTGGCGGAGGGCAACGTATTTGACCTGACGCTCCGCGTGCCCGGTATCCCGGAAAACGATGTGATTCAGGTCTTCGGCATCTATCCGTGGCTTGAAACGCTGGTGCCGCAGCTGATCCTGGCCATTATCCTGCTGGTCACCTTCCTGATCGCCCATTACCGGGGCAAAATCAACGCCCTGAAAGCAAAGTATGCGAAACAGGAAAAAGCGTAACGATACCCCCGCGGCACAGCCCCGCGCAGTCCGCGAAGGATATACAACGAACAAAATGTAGGAGGAATTCACCATGAAAAAGTTTTTTGCCCTGCTGCTGGCCGCAGTGATGCTGATGAGCATGTCCGCCTTCGCGCTTGCCGAGGAAGCGGGCTTCGATGAGTATGAACTGGGCGTTGAAGGCGAGCAGGAAGTCGGCTTCATGACCATGTCGATGGTCTATTTCCAGCCCGTGGACATGGCGCCCGCTGAAAACGCCACGCCCAAGGAAGGCTCCGACCTGCACATCGAAGTGGATCTGACCGCCAAAGAGAATCCCTACGGCTTCCCCGTGGACAGCTGGGTGCCCTATCTGAGCATCGATTTCGTGATCAAGGATAAGGAAGGCAAGGAAGTCTCCTCCGGCTCCATGATGCCCATGGCCGCCTCCGACGGCCCGCACTCCGGCAACAACATCGCGCTGCCCGAAGGCGAGTACACGGTAACCCTGACGATCAAGAGCCCCGCTGAAAACGGCTATCTGCTCCATGTGGACGCCGAAACCGGCGTTCAGGCCAAGGAATTCTGGACCGAGCCGCTGACCGCCACCTGGACCGGCTGGAAGTTCGTCAAGGAATGGTAAGCTGAATTCGGAAATCAACCCATCCGTATGCTGGCGCCTTCTCCGCGGGGGAGGGGACGCCAGCATTACGTGCGTTTACAGACAATGAATTTTCGGGGGTTCTGACGTGTTTAAGTATCTCTGGATGGTGACGCAGGATCTGTTCCTGGCCGTCACCCTGACCACCCTCATGCATGTGACCCTGGCCCGGCTGCTCGGCGAAAAGGGAAGAACGGTTCACGGGATCGCCATGGGAGCCGGCGTTTTGGCTTCCGTCGCGCTGGCCGCCGTAAAGTACAATACAAGGCTCATTATATCCAGTCACTGGAATCATTATATTTACGCGGTCATACTGGCGCTGACATTCATCGTGCTTCTTCTGACCGCCCTGTGCGGACGGAAGGAGGGTGCGGGCCTGTCCGCCGGAACCGTGATCCTCTGCGCGGCGGGCTCCCTCCTGTCCGCCACGCTGATCTTTTATTCACTGCCCGGCGTCCTGCTGTATCCGTTCAGCTTCAATACCATGGGGCAGGGCTATTTCTCCTCGTACTATATGATGCGCATGGCCGGATGGCTGGGCGCGCTGATCCTGCTGTTCGTCTATTCGCGCCTGCTTTCCCGCTGCGCGCTGTATATAAAATCCTACAGCCCGGTACCTCTTGCGCTGAATACCGGATTGCTTTCCTTTGCCGCCTATTGCTTCGGCCGCTTTTTCGTCCCCTGGGTGAACCGGGCGAAATGGCTGAACTGGCCTGTGAAATACACGGAAGAGCTCCACGGGTGGATCGGTGGCTGGATGATGTTTACCGCTAACCACCCCATGCTCTTCATCTGGATCGCTGCGGCGATCGCCGTGCTGCTGGCTCTCCTGCTTTTCAGGCAGGGAATGGTCATCAGGGAGCCCTACGACAACCCGGCCCAGCTGCGCAAGCTGAAGGCCCGAAACCGGCACTGGCGGCGGGTGGCCATGGGCGTGATGCTATGCGTAGCGCTCTGCGCCGTAACGCTGACGGTGGTGAAGAACAACGATACCAGGCAGGTGGAGCTTTCCGCGCCGGAAGCGTATACCGTGGACGAGGACGCCGGGGTCGTGCTGGTGCAGATGGAGGCAGTCAGCGACGGGCATCTGCATCGCTTTGAATACAAAACGGATAAGAATATCAACGTCCGCTGGATCGTGGTGAAAAAGCCGGGCTCCGCGTCCTTCGGCGTAGGTCTGGACGCCTGCGAGGTCTGCGGCAACGCGGGATACTTCGAGCGCGGCGGCCAGGTCATCTGCAAGCGCTGCGACGTGGTGATGAACATCAACACCATCGGCTTCAAGGGGGGCTGCAATCCGATCCCCCTGGCCTATGAGGTGAAGGACGGAAAGCTTGTCTTCAGGCTGAGCGATATCATCGCGGGCGAAAAAGAATTCAGATAAGGAGGGAGTTCGCCATGCTGTTTCGCATGATCCGCGGCGTGCTCTTTCACCAGAAAGGCAAAATGCTGCTGATCGCGCTGACCATCGTTTTAGGCGCGTCCCTGGCGACGGGGATGCTGAACGTGGTGCTGGGCGTTGAGGAAAAGGTGAACAAGGAACTGAAAAACTACGGGGCCAACATTATCGTCAAGCCCAAGGATTCCTCGCTGCTCGCCGATATTTACGACGTCGGCGGAGGCGAGGAGCTGAACGTGGCTTATCTGCGCGAAGATGAGCTGGGCAGGCTGAAGACGATTTTCTGGGCCTTCAACATCGTGGATTTCGCGCCCTTCCTGGACAGCCAGGTGACTTTGCCAGACGGCAGCACGGCCAAAATGACGGGCACCTGGTTCAATCACCACCTGGACCTGCCCACCGGCGAAAGCCTGGACGCGGGCGTGGTGGGGATGCGCTCCTGGTGGGATGTTTCCGAGGGCCGCTGGCTGGACGAAAAGGATGAGGGCGCCGCGTCGGAAATCATGGCAGGCGCGCTGCTGGCCCAGCGTATGGGCTGGCACGCGGGCGATACCGTACACGTTGCCGCCTCTCAGGGGGAAAAGGACGTAACCATCGCGGGCATCTATGACGCGGGCGGGGATGAGGACGAGCAGATCTACGCAACGCTGGACCTGGTGCAGGCGCTGACGGACCGCGAAAACAAGGTGGCCTCCATCGAGGTTTCCGCGCTGACGACGCCCGATAACGAGCTGGCCCGCCGGGCGGCGCGCAATCCGGCCGCCCTGTCCGCCCGGGATTATGAAACCTGGTACTGCACCGCCTATGTCAGCGCGATCTGCTATCAGATTCAGGAGGTCATCACCGGCTCCGTCGCCAGCGCCGTGCGCAAGGTGGCGGAGAGCGAGGGGAACATCCTGGATAAGACTAAGCTGCTGATGATCCTGATTACCGCCCTGAGCCTCATCGGCTCCGCGCTGGGCATCTCCAACCTGGTCACCGCCTCCGTCATGGAGCGGAGCCAGGAGATCGGCCTGCTCAAGGCCATTGGCGCGCGGGACCATTCGATCACCGGCGTGGTCATGACGGAGATCCTGATCACCGCCCTCGCCGGCTTCGGCGTCGGATACTTTCTGGGGCTGGGGTTCGCGCAGCTCATCGGGCACAGCGTGTTTGGCTCGGCCATTGACATGAATCCCAGGGTCGCGCCCATCGTGGCCGGCCTGATCGCCCTGGTCACCGTTGCGGGCAGCCTGCCCGCCATCCGTCAGATCCTGCGTCTGCGGCCCGCGGAAGTGCTGCACGGCGGGCATTAAGGGGGGGCAGAACGATGACAAAACGAAGAATGTTCCTGCGCATGGTCACCGCGTCGCTGCTCCGCCGGCGCTCGCGTATGCTGATCGCGCTCCTGTCCATCGGCATCGGCGCGACCATTCTGGCCGGCCTCGTGACCATTTATGTGGACGTGCCCCGGCAGATGGGCGCGCAGTTCCGCTCCTACGGCGCGAATATGCTGCTGCTGCCCCAAAACGGAGAGACCCTGGGCAGCGAACGCCTCGCGGAGGCGCTGCGGATGATCCCGGAGGAGGCCCTGGTGGGCGCCGCGCCCTACCGCTATGTGCGGCTGGACATGACAACCCGCCAGCAGTCCTTTACCGCTGCCGGTACTGATTTTTCGCAGATCACAAAAACGAGCCCCTATTTCAGCGTGGAAGGCGCCTATCCCTCGGAACCCCGCCAGGTGCTGGTGGGCAGCGGGATCGCGGATAAGATCGGCGTCAGGGTCGGTTCCAGCATGGAGCTGACCTATCAGCCCACCGGCAGCGCCGGAAGCCAGACGTCCGCGGAAAGCCGGGCGCCCGGCGCTGTCCTGTCCGGCAAGGCGGAAGGCTTTGGCGGCGGGCTGGTCTACGTAACGGCCACGCTGGACGGGCAGTCGAAAATCGCGTCTGTCTCGGTAGATGCGTCCACCCAGACCCCGGAATACGGCGGCCGCGTCCAGGAGGATGAAGCCTTCCTGAACCAGCTGGTGGGCCAGTCCTTGCCGGTGGCGCTGGGCGACGGCGTGGACGCCCTGACGGGCGCCACCGTGACCTCCGCCGCGGTGGTGGAGGCCCTGAACCAGGCGACCGCGGCTGACGCTGCCGCCCGGCCCCGGACGCTGAACTTTACCGTCACAGGGATCCTGACCACCGGCGGCGAGGAAGAAGGGTATCTGTTCCTTTCCCTTCAGGATATGGAGAATCTGACCGGCTCGGATCAGCTGGACGTCGCGGAGCTTTCCGTCTCTGCAAACGTCGATCAGCTGGAGACCTACGCGAACGCCATCACGGAAAGCGGCGGCGGCGTCCAGGCCAGGCTGGTCAAGCGGGTGGCGAAGTCCGAGGCGTCTGTGCTGGAAAAGCTGACGGCGCTGGTATTCCTGGTCACGCTGGTGGTGCTGCTGCTGACTATGATCTGCGTCAGCACCACGATGATGGCCGTCGTGTCCGAGCGGCGCAGGGAAATCGGTCTGCGCAAGGCGCTGGGCGCGTCCGACGGCTCCATCCGCGCGGAATTCCTGGGCGAAGGCCTGTTCCTGGGCCTGCTGGGCGGCGTGATGGGGGCGATCCTGGGCTTTGTGTTCGCCCAGGTGGTCAGCGTCAACGTGTTCGGCTCCTCCATCACCTTCCAGCCCCTGCTGCTGCCCGCCACCGTCATCGTGTCCATGATCATCGCCGCGGCTTCCTGCCTGCTGCCCATCAAACGCGCCGTGGCCATCGATCCGGCCATCGTCCTGAAAGGAGAATAATAGCATGAGCCTGCTTGAGCTGAAAAACGTATCGAAGATTTACGGGGACCTCAAAGCGCTGGATAACGTGAGCCTCCATGTGGATCAGGGCGAATGGGTCGCCATCATGGGGCCTTCCGGCAGCGGTAAAAGCACCATGATGAATATCATCGGCTGCATGGATAAGCCTACGATGGGCGAAGTGCTGCTGGACGGCGTGGATATCTCCAGGGAGAGCAGCAAACGCCTGACCGACATCCGCCGGGACAAGATCGGCCTGATCTTCCAGCAGTTCCACATGGTCAATTACCTGACCGCCGTGGAAAACGTGATGGTGTCCCAGTATTACCATTCCCTGCCCGACGAGGAGGAAGCTCTGGAGGCCCTGGGCCGCGTGGGCCTGCGGGAACGCGCCCGGCACCTGCCCAGCCAGCTCTCCGGCGGCGAGCAGCAGCGCGTGTGCGTAGCCCGGGCGCTGATCAATCATCCGGAGCTGATCCTGGCCGACGAGCCCACGGGCAACCTGGACGAAGCGAATGAAAACATCGTGCTGGACCTGTTCGCCCAGCTGCACAAAGAGGGCACGACCCTCATCGTCGTGACCCACGACCCGGAGGTGGCCGAAGCCGCCCAGCGCACCATCGTGCTGGAGCATGGCAAGGTCGCCCGGGAAGTCATCAACGAAAACTTCGGGAAATAATGTATGGGCAGGAGGCTCGATCCATGAAAAAACAAAGCATTCCCGCCGGTATCCTGCTGGCCCTTTCGCTGGTGATCGCCATCGGCAGCCAGACCTTCCTTTCTCCCTGCGTTCACGATGACGGCGCTTTCGGGCCGTGCCACTGGGCGGGGCGGACCCTCCTGGGGCTGGGCTGCGCGCTGGGTATGCTGGCAGTCCTTGCTCTCCTGATCCGGCGCGCCCGGTTCGGCGCCTATCTCAGCGCCCTGCCGCTTTGCGTCCTGGGGATCCTGACTCCCGGTACCCTCATTGATCTCTGCCATATGAGCACCATGCGCTGCCGGATGGTGATGCAGCCGGCCATGATCATCCTGTTTTGCGCGGCGCTGGCGGCTGCCCTGACCGGCGCGATCCTGACATGGAGACAGATTCTGTCCGCCGACGCTTAAGCGGAGCGGTTACAAAAACGTCATCCGTCGCAGCATGAAAGACATGAACTGACGTTCACAGAGGAGACAGCAGTAAAGCGATGAACAGCATTTCTTTGCCTGTAAAGAACCTGTTGCGCAGACCGGGCCGCACGATGGCGCTGACCCTGCTGACCGCCTTCCTCGCGCTGGCGGTCTTTGGCGGCTCCGTGGTCGTGCTTTCCCTGCGCAGCGGACTCAACAGCCTGGAGGCGCGGCTGGGCGCGGATATCATCCTGGTACCCTCGGAGGCGCAAAGCAAGGTGAGCTTCCAGAACATGTTCCTGCAGGGAACCACCGGCGCGTTTTATATGGACGCCGCCGTTCTGGATAAAGCCCTGGAGGTGGAGGGAGTGGAAAAGGCCGCTCCGCAGACCTTTCTGGCGTCCCTGAAGGCAGACTGCTGCTCCATCAAAATTCAGGTGATCGGCATCGACCCGCAGCGGGATTTTACCGTACAGCCCTGGATCGCCCGCAGCCTGACCGGCGCCCTGGGCGATATGGACGTGGCGGTGGGCTGCAAGGTGGAAGCGGACGTGGGAGAAATCATCCGAATCTATGAACAGCGGTGCAAGGTGGTTGCGCGCCTGGAAGCCACGGGCACCGGGCTGGATACGGCCGTGTACTGCAATATGAACACCATGAACGCGCTGCTTCAGGCCGCGGAGGCCATGGGGGTCAGCCATCGGATCGAAAGCGGTGATCAGGTGATCTCCGCCGTGTATGTGAAGGTCAAAGACGGTTATGACATCGGCGCGGTCAACAGCCGGCTGAACGGACACATCCGCAAGGTTACCGCCGTCCGAACCCGCAGCATGATCACCGGCGTATCGGACAGCCTGGCCGGCGTCAGCCGCACCGTGACGATCCTGATCGCGGCGGTATGGGTGCTGGCATTCATCATTTTGCTGCTGGCTTTCGCGCTGATCATCCGGGAAAGAAAGCGGGAGTTCGCCGTGCTTCGGCTGGCGGGCGCGTCGCGGGGCATGCTTTCGCGCATGGTGCTGCTGGAATCCGCCATGTGCGGTCTGCTGGGCGGCCTTGCCGGCGTGGGGCTGGCGGCGCTCTTCCTGTTCCCCTTTGCCCGTCTGATCGAAAGCGCGCTGAAGCTGCCCTATCTGATGCCGCGGACCGGCACGGTGCTGCTGCTGGCGGCGGGGACCGTTCTGCTCTCCGCGCTGGTGGCGGCGCTGTCCAGCGTGATCGCCGCCTTCCGGCTGAGCCGCGTCGATCCCGGCATTGCCCTGCGGGAGGGAAACTGATATGCTCATGAAAGCTGAGAACATCTCCAAACGATATCTCCGGAAAACGGGCGGCGCCAATTATTTCCTGGCTGTCAAGCCCCTGAACCTGGAGCTGAGCGCCGGCGAAACGGTCGTGCTGATGGGCCGCAGCGGTTCGGGGAAGACCACGCTGCTGAATATGCTCTGCGGCCTGCTCTCGCCCACCGAAGGCGAGGTATGGTTCAATGATACCAGCCTGTACCGCCTGGACGATCAGGCGCTTTCCTGTCTGCGCAGCGAAAGGATCGCCGCTGTTCCCCAGGGACGCAGCGCCATCGATACCCTGACCGTGCTGGAAAACATCCTGCTTCCCGCGAAGCTGTACGGAAGATCCCTGCCTGTCAGCGACGCGCGGCAGTGGATGGAGCGGCTGGACATCGCTCATCTGGGGGACGCCCGGCCCGCGGAGCTTTCCGGCGGCGAGCTCCGGCGCGTGGCCATCGTCCGCGCCCTGACGCAGAGCCCGGATTTCCTCTTTGCCGACGAGCCTACCAGCGACCTGGACGACGAAAACACGCGCCTGGTTCTGTCCACGCTTCGGGATTACGCCCATGAGCGGAACAGGGCCGTATTCATCGTGACCCACGAAAGCGAAGCGATGGCATACGCCGACAGAAGCTTTCGAATGGACGGCGGACAGCTGATCCCCGCAGCGGATATGAAGGGCGCCGCGCCGGCGTAAATGCCTGTGTGAAATGGTGCGAGGACGGATATAAATTTATCGATGATGAGCTCAATTATATCAAGGAGATCTGGGACCAGGTGTAAGCGAACGGATTCACAAGCACAAGGCTGAAAAAAGCGCTCGTCCTTTCAGAAAGACGGGCGCTTTTGTCTTCGCGTTCCGGCCTGACGCTTGCCGTTTCAGGTATAGTTTTGTATAATGAAGGCAGAAAAGCCCCTGTACCGGCTTTGCTGACACGCAGGGATCGAAAAAGGAAAAAGAGAGGGCTTCAGGATGATGTTCATCGATCAGTCACCCACGGGCCGCATCGGCAGCATTGAGTACGGTCCGGGGCATGTGTTCCCCCTTGGGGCGACGCTCCTCTACGGCGGGGTCAATTTCAGCGTGTTTTCCAGGGAGGCTACGGCCTGCACGCTGGTGCTGTATCATCATGGGCAGCGGGAGCCTTTCCTCGAAATCCCGTTTTCGGAATCCTTCCGAATCGGAAACGTCTATTCGATGATGGTCTACGGGCTCAATATCGAAACCGTCGAATACGGCTATCGGTTTGACGGCCCCAACGACCCCCGTCAGGGGCTGCGCTTTGACCGGAACCGGGTGGTGCTGGATCCTTTCGTGCGCTCCATCTCCGGCCGGTCGGTCTGGGGTGTCGAGCCGGATGATACCAATCCCTTCCAGCACAGGGGCCAGATCATTCGCGAGGACTATGACTGGCAGGGCGATAAGCCGCTGGAGATCCCGTTTCAGGATCTGGTGATCTATGAGATGCATCTGCGCTCCTTTACCCGGCATCCGTCCAGCGGCGTGCGCCATCGCGGAACCTACGCGGGCCTGTCGGAGAAAATCGCCTATCTCAAGGCACTGGGCGTGAACTGCGTGGAGCTCATGCCCATCTTCGAATTCGACGAATTTGAGAATGCCCGCGTAGTAAACGGCAGGCGGCTTTTGAATTACTGGGGATATTCCACGGTCGGCTTCCTGGCCCCAAAGGCCGGCTACGCGGCCTCCGCGCGCTTCGGCATGGAGGCGGACGAGCTGAAGCATATGATCCGGGTGTTCCATCAAAACGGCATTCAGGTGATCCTGGACGTCGTTTTCAACCACACGGCGGAAGGCGGCGAAGGCGGCCCCGTGATCTCTTTCAAGGGGATCGATAACCGGACCTACTACCTGCTGACCCCGGACGGCGGATACATCAATTTCAGCGGCTGCGGCAATACCATGAACTGCAACAACCCCGTGGTGCGGAATCTCGTGCTCGGCTGCCTGATCTACTGGGTTTCCGTCTTCCATGTGGACGGTTTTCGCTTTGACCTCGCTTCGATTCTCAGCCGGGATGAGGACGGGGTTCCGATGGTGGATCCGCCGCTGCTGGAGAGCATCGCCGGCGACGCGGTGCTGGACAAATCGCTGCTGATCGCGGAGGCCTGGGACGCCGGCGGCCTGTATCAGGTCGGCCGGTTCCCTGCCTACGGACGCTGGTCGGAATGGAACGGCATGTATCGCGACTGCCTGCGGCGCTTCATCAAGGGAGGCGCGGAATGCCTGCCGGAGATGATCGCCCGCATCCGGGGCTCCGACGACCTGTACCGTCAGCGCGGCCCGGAGGCGTCCATTAACTTCGTGACCTGCCACGACGGCTTCACGCTCTATGACCTGGTATCCTACAATGAAAAGCACAACTGGGACAACGGCGAGGACAACCGGGACGGCTCCAACGACAACTACAGCTGGAACTGCGGCGCGGAGGGGGAGACCGACGATCCGGGAATCAACACGCTGCGCCTGCGGCAGATGAAGAACATGCTGACGATTCTGCTCACCAGCCGGGGCATCCCGATGCTGCTTTCCGGCGATGAGTTTGCCAACTCCCAGCGCGGCAACAACAATGCCTATTGCCAGGATAACGAAATCTCCTGGCTGGACTGGACCCAGCTGGAAACCCACAGGGATCTTTATGACTATGTACGCCGGCTGATCGCCTTCCGGAAGGCGCATCCCGTGCTGCGGGCCGTGAGCTATGATTTTTCCCATAACCGCACCGGCTATCCCGAGCTCTCCTTTCACGGCACCCGGCCGTGGAGTCTGGACGAACACGCCCCGGGGCTGAGCTTTGCCTACCTGTACGCGGAGGACCGCAAAAGGTCCGGCACGGAGCGGAACGCCTTCATCTATGTCGCCGTGAACGCCTGGTGGGAGGAGCAGCGCTTTACGCTGCCCGTTCTCCCGAAGGGCTGCCGATGGCAGCTCGCCTTTGAATCCAACGGCGTTTCCACCGACCCCGGAGAGGAGCTCCCGCTGGAGGAGCAGTCCGCCCTTGTACTGGGACCGCGATCCACGGCGGTTCTCATCGCCCGGGAGGAGCAGCCGGGGGAGGACCGGAAATCACCGAGGCGTTGACCGCCGCGCTGCCGGAAGATACTGGTGATGCGGAGAAAACTGTGGCTCCCGACCCTCGGTAAAGGCGCTGTGGGACTCATTTGATACGGCAGCATCCGGCGCACAGGAAGCTGTGGACTGGGTGCTGCTGTATTACGTGGGGACCGTAGTGCTGAATATGAGCGAGACTGTATTTTGGAAAAGCACGCTGCGGAAACTGCACGCGGTGTTCAGGTGCCATTGTGAGCATATGCCTAAACCGACCGGAAAGAAATAGTCAGCTTGTCCTTAAGCTTCGCTGTTCCCGGACGCATGGTATTTCCTGTTGGCAGCATGAAAACAAATCAGGCACAGAATGACCTGCAGAATCGTAGAACAGGGCGTAGCAAGACCGATATGGAACATGGATACCGGTGTCTCACGGCTCATCAGGAAAGCAACAGGGATGCGTACCCCAAAAGCTCCGATGATACCCTGGATCATGACAAACCGGGTCATACCCAGACCGTTGAAAAAGCCAATAAAGCAAAACAGAAAACAAGTCAGGAGACAGTCAATGGCATAGGCTTTAAGGTAATCCGCCGCTGCTGCAATGACTTGGATATCATTGGAGAAGACTGCGGAGAGCAGATTCCCTCGCCAGAATGTGACTGCGAACATAACGACAGCGAGCATCGCCGAAACGCCAATGGCGTAGCCGAGGGCTTTCCTTGCACGTAGATACTTGCCTGCTCCGATGTTCTGGGCCACAAACGCCGCCATGGCCTGCATAAAAGCAGATGGGATCAGCATGATAAAGCCGCAAACCCTCTCGGCAACACCGATGCCAGCCGAGGGGATGAGGCCCAGTCCGTTTACGATAGCCAGTAACACCAGGAAGGATATCCCCACCAGAAGATCCTGTAGGGCAATGGGCAGTCCCAGAGACGTTACCTTTCTGACAATAGGCCTGCGGAAGCGGATGCTCTTGAGGCTGAACAGGAAGGGCAGTTCTTTTTTTCGAAGAAACAGCAATGATATGACCACGCTGACCGCCTGGGCAAATACCGTGGCAATTGCTGCGCCTGCCGTCCCCATCCTGAACACAGCGACCAGCAGCAGATCCCCGGCAATGTTAAACACACATGCGATCAGAACTGTCATCAGGGGCGTCCGGGAATCTCCGATCCCCCTGAAAATGCTTCCGATCAGATTGTATGCGATGATGAAAACGGAACCGATCCCGCAGATACGGATATAGGACGAAGTCGCGTCAAATGCTTCCTCCGGCGCATTCATTAAGCTGCTCAGCTGTCCGGAAAGGAGCGGGACAAGGAGTGTCAACGCAACGGCAATCAGTCCAAACAGGCAGATGCTACTCCCCACAACCTCTCCGCCGTCCCGCCCTCTTCCTTCACCGATCCGCTGGCCAAGCAGAATTGTCGTGCCCATGGCGAAGCTGGTGACGAGATTTGTGATGGTCATCATCATTTGGGAACCGGTTGAAACGGCTGATACGTCCAGAGACTGGGCGAACTGACCAACAATCAGCAAATCCACCGCGCCGTACATCGACTGCAGAAACATCGCAAAGAACACCGGCAGCATAAACTCGATGAGCGGCATTAGAATCTTGCCAGTGGTAAAGTCGTTTGTTTTACTCATTCCGTCCTCCAACAAAAACGACCAGATAAGGCACAGGCGTTTCAGCCCGCATCTTATCCGGTCGATCATTTCCTGAGAATAATCCACCCTCCGATGAACAGGAATTATTGTAACACAATTTCTTAAAAAGTCAATTTCCATTATGTTGAAGTGTCTTTATCTTTTCGCGAGGAGGTGATCTGGGCGTCGTAAACGGAATGCTCCTGAAGCACCGGGCCAAGCTGGAAGAGTGCCAGCGGACCATGGAGGAAGCTAAGGCAAAGAAGAAGCGGAAGCGGAAAACAACAAGGCCGCTCAGGCGCAGGTGAAAGAAATTCTCTTTTTTCTCCTTTATCTCATATTAATATCGCCTTGATGCCCTTTGCGCTTCTGAGTGCGGCATCTTTGAAATGATTTCCGGGATTCAGTTCCCAGGTCACATCAAGGCCGAGCTGCGTGTAATGCGAGACGATCTGCTCGGTGTTATCCTGCACTGTTTTCAGGAAGTCGTTCCTGGTTTTTGCCTCTTTATCCCCGAGGGACAGATACGGAGACGGATGAAGATCTGACCCTCGAGGAACGGGTCACCCGGCTGGAAAAGCGGGTGGCCATGCTGGAAGCATACGACGGTGCGGTCGGCTGACCGCTTGGCCTTGCAGAAATAATCTGCAGGGCCACTTTTTTCGTTTTGGGGAGAAATACAGTGCTATATCTTTCATTTCTAATCCTGTTTTTCTGCTATGCACTGCTTTATCCTATAACCGTACCGAATGACCGGTACATACGAAACGACAAAACGGAGGAAAGAAAAATGCTGCGTCTGCTTGGTATCCTGACCCTGGGGAACATGATCTTTGGTGGCCATCGCTGCCATTGCCATCATCATCGCTATGGCGGACTGGGCAGAGGCCTTCTGCTCGGTGCGCTGATCGGACTGTTTGCAAGTCGTGCGAATCAGAATCGTACAGAAGAGTATGAATGAGAGAACTACAATGGATAAGAAACTGTACAACACGTGGATGACAATCACTGCTCTGGTGTTGGGAATCATTGGTCTTGCTTTTATTTTGGTATCGATTTTTGATTCTGGGGCAGGAAGCTCCGTGCTTATCATAGGGTTGCTGTTCGTTGTAGTTGGAAACCTTTTTAATGTGATTCGGATGCAACAGAACAGGAAGAACCAGGAGGGATAATCTGTGTTTGAGTATAGAGTTGAAGTTTATGCTGTTCGTCAGGCTGAAGCTGAAATGAACCGTATGGCTGCTGATGGCTGGCGTGTTGTTGCAGTTTCACCCAATATTGCTATGAGTCATGGATTGGTAGTGACTTTCGAACGGCAGAAATGACCAGCACCCGTAATAACAGAAGCGGGGACAGACTTTCATATATTGGGGGCAGGAGCCATTTTCCGCTCCCGCCTTTATTTTGTAAGGAGTTATGAAGCAATCCATGGGACCGCTTTTTTGTTTTTGGGACTGATAATGTAAACACTGTCGAAACAGGAAACGCTTGACTTTACTTGCTTTCCGTAGTATAGTGAGCGCAATCTTTTTCGGAAAGGAGCTCTTCTCATGAACCGGTTCGAATTTGTTGCCGTACTGCCCGCGAACACTGTGGAACATGTCCGCACTATCGTCGTATCCGATTGTCGGAAGTTCAGAGAAGAGTAGTTGGTATATCCATATCAATCAACCAGCCGCTTATCTCTGACAGATAAGTGGTTTTTTGATATCATTTCAGAAGGGAGTGAACCCAGCCATGCGCGAAGCAACCGAAACGATCCGTACTTACTACAACGCCAATCCCCGGAAGGAATGGGACCGCCTGATGAAAAAGCACCCGTATGAGAAATATATCACGGTCCATGTCATGGACCGGTACATTCAGCCGGGCTGCAGTATTCTGGATATCGGCGGCGGGCCGGGTCATTACTCCATCCATTACGCGAAGCAGGGGCATCCGGTAACGCTGCTGGACCTGAGCGATGAGAACGTGCGTTTCGCGAAGAAGAAAGCCAGGCAGTACGGCGTGAAGATCACCGCCCTGCAGGGTAACGCGCTGGACCTTTCCCGATTCCCCGATGAATCGTTTGACACTGTTTTCCTGATGGGCCCGCTGTACCACCTGATGAATGAGGAGAGCAGAATTCGTGCGATTCAGGAGGCAAAGCGAGTGCTGAAACCAGACGGATATCTGTTCAGCAGTTTTATTCTCATGTTCGGCGGCGTGATTTACGGCTTGCGGGAACTGGAAGAAACAATCCTGATGCCGAGAGAACAGCAGTATTTTGAAGTGGCCGCTAAAGATGAAAGCCTGGCATTTGACGCGTTTACCTATTCATATATGACCACAGTCCGGGATGCGGAACAACTGCTGGCTTCCGTTCCCGGACTGAAGACGGAGACTGTTTTCGGCCAGGAGAGCATCCTCGCTCCGTATAAGAATGAACTGGCAAAGCAACCAAAAAAGATCCGGATGGCATGGTATGAATACGCGCTGCGGTTTTGTGAGAAGCGCGAATACCTGACACACACGGAACATCTAATGATCGTGTCAAAAAAGGATTTGTGACAACGGCAGATTCGTAATGGAGGAAGCAGACATGAAATACAGCAAAACAGTCGTCCTTAAGAATGGCAGGACTTGTATCATAAGGAACGGAACACGGCAGGATGCGCAGGGTGTATGGGACAATTTCGTTCTTACCCATGGGGAGACGGAATACCTGACGACCTATCCTGAAGAAGTAACCTTCACCCTGGAACAGGAAGAAGCATACCTGAAACAGAAAGAAGAAAGTGACCGGGACGCGGCTCTGCTGGCTGAGGTCGACGGGAAGGTTGTCGGAACGGCAGGCGTAGACAGCCTCAATGCGGCGGAAAAAACGAGACACCGGGCTCATTTCGGCATCAGTATCGCAAAAGCCTGGTGGGGACTCGGCATCGGCCGCGCATTGACAGAGGCCTGTATCGAATGCGCCCGGGAGGCCGGATATCTTCAGCTGGAGCTGGAAGTTGTCGCGGTCAACCATCGAGCGGTGGAACTGTACAAAAGTGTAGGATTTATCGAGTATGGCAGAAATCCCAAGGGATTCCTATCACGGAACAGCGGTTGGCAGGAAAATGTACTCATGAGGCTGGAATTGTAAGCTGGAGGATATTGGATATATGAAACTGATCGAACCAACTATGGAATACAGCGAACAGATTCGGGCATACCGGCAGGAGTTCCTGGACAGCGGAGATTCTATGGACGGTACCGGTGGACTCAGAAAATTCGACGATCCGCAGGAATGGATTGATTTCCTGGTCAGGCATAAGGACCCGAAGACGGTGCCGGAAGGACGGGTTCCATCAACACAGTTTATCTTTGTGAGGGATGAGGATCAAAAGATCGTCGGAATGATCGATATCAGACACCGGCTGAATGAATTTCTGGAGAATTACGGAGGACATATCGGCTATTCCGTCGCTCCAAGCGAACGGCACAAAGGCTACGCGACGCAGATGCTGAAAGCCGTGCTCCCGGTGTGTAGGGAGCTTGGCATCGACAAAGTGCTGATCACCTGCATCAAGGGAAACGAGGGCAGCAAAAGGACGATCCTGCACAACGGCGGCATATACGATTCCACAGTATATGAGCCGGATGAGATGATCGAGCTGGAAAAGTACTGGATCACGCTTTGAAGGCTGATAACCGGGCAGTTTTACAGGAGGTGCTTTTAGCAAATGCCAATCAACCAGGGCAAGGAATGGACATTCAATATCGTAGCAGACGAGTATGAAAGGATCCGGCCCGGTTATCCGGATGAACTGTATAAGACGTTGTTTGCGTATGCTCAGCTTGACGCTTCGAGTTGCGCCATGGAAGTCGGTATCGGCGGAGGTCAGGCGACATTGCCTGTTCTGAAGACCGGCTGCGCATTGACTGCTGTGGAATATGGAGATCAGCTTGCGCAGTTGTGTCGGGAGAAGTTCAGCGATTATCCTCGTTTTTCTGTGATCACCGGCAAATTCGAGGACGCCGATCTTCCGGAGGTTGCATTTGAGCTGGTCTATTCGGCGTCTGCGTTTCACTGGATACCGGAAGAGATCGGTTATCCAAAGGCGTTCCATATCCTGAAGTCATGCGGCGTCTTTGCCCGGTTTGCCAATCATCCGTATCAGGCAAAGGATAATCCAGTGCTTTTCGAAGAAATCCAGAATGCTTACGCCAAATACTATTATCCCTATTACAAAAAGCAGCCGGGAAAGCTTAGTGAATACACCGAAGAACAGGCTGCGGCAAGAGCAGCAATTGCAGACAAATACGGATTTACGGATACACGGTATGTGCTGTTTCACAGAATACGGACTCTTTCAGCGGCTGAATACAGAAGGCTGATAGGCACATATTCCGATCATATCACGATCGAAGAAAGCATCCGTGAACGCTTTTTCGATGCGATCGAAGATGCAATCAACCGGCACGGTGGATCCATCTCGATCTTTGACACCATTGATTTGCAAATGGCAAGGAAACCGTAAGCCGCTGCGAAGCAGATTGGAATGGCATTCTTGTTCGGACAGGAGGCAACTGAATGCAGAGAGTTATAAAAGCAATGGAACAGAAATACCTTCAAGCATCTCTGGAAATGGTAGAGGATGTGTTTGCCAAATGGGACAGCCCTGAAGAAGGAAAGACGGTCCGGTCTCTTGTTGAGGAGATTCGTGCGAAGAAGTATCATGTACCGGAACTGGAACTGATCATGGTAAATGAGGACGATCTTATTCTCGGATATGTTATGTTTTCAAGATTCCATATCGAGGGACGGTATGAAGATGAACTGCTGATCCTGACGCCGGTCGCTGTCCGGACGGAGTATCAGCGGCAGCATATCTCAAAGGAATTGATTGAATACGGTTTTAGGAGAGCTGTTGAACTCGGATACAAAGCGGTCCTTGTAGAAGGTAACCCCAAGAACTACAATCCGAGAGGATTCGTCACTTCAGCCGATCACAGGATTATAGCCGGACCGAATATTCATCTTCCGCATGTTTCATGCCTGATGATTAAAGAGTTGGTCAGAGGAGCACTGGATCACATTCATGGAGAAGTTGATTATTCGTTCTACAACACACTTCATGAGGGGTGACAGAAGATGGCATCAAGCAAGGAATATCTGGATTTTATCCTGGAACAGCTTTCTGGGTTGGAAGGAATCACTTTTAAGCCGATGATGGGAGAATACATCCTATATATGCATGACCGGATTTTTGGTGGGATCTATGACGACCGGTTTTTGGTCAAACTGACAAAATCGGCAGTTGCCATGATGCCGGACGCGGACCGGGAACTGCCTTATGAAGGAGCGAAAGAGATGCTGCTGGTGGATAACGTCGACAGCCGCGAGTTCCTTATGGAACTGCTGACCGCGATGTATGACGAATTGCCTATGCCCAAGCAGAAGAAAAAAGCATCAGGAGGACAGCATGCTGGATATCCAGGCCGGAAAGAAAGGCTTTGACACCTTCGGGGCGGTGCTCGTCCATGACGGGGAGATCCTGGAAGAAGCGGAGAATACGGCAGACTGGGAGAAAGGGATCTTCGGTCATGCTGAATTCAACGTGGTTCATAAATGCGCGAACCGGTATTCTGATCCAATCCTGAAGGAGTCCGTGCTGTATACCAGCTGCGCTCCCTGCGAACGCTGCCTTTGCGCGATCGCATCCCTGGGAGTTGAAAATGTCGTCTTCGGCGTTTCCTATGAAGAATTCTCAAAGCTGACGCCAAACGATGCGGTCCCGGTGGACAGGGAGGGCCTGCTCGAAAAGCTTGGTATCCGGATGAAACTGACCGGGCCAGTTCTTGAAGAAGAAGGCATGCATGTATTTGAATGGTGGGGCGGCGAATACCGCCCGTTGAAGGACCTGATTGCAGAAATGGCTGAGGTCAGAAGGAACAATGGATATACGAGACCCATAGCAGTTAACGAAGGATATATTTGCAAGATCGCCTCACTGGAGGAAATGAATCAGAAATGGGATTATGAAATCCGGCAGCATCCTGAAACGGAAAACTGGACTGTCTGGAAAAGTGAAGCAATCGAAGGGTTCCGGTCAGGACGCTCTGTTCCATATTACGGCATCCTTGACGGGACGGTGATCTGTGAAGCAACCGCAGTGCTTTCTCCTGACCTTCCGCAAGACGGTTTCAAAACAGAGGGAAATGCGGTTGAACTGTGTGCTTTTCGAACAATCAAAGCGTACCAGGGAAAGGGATATTTCTCAAAACTAATGGATTTTATGCAGAAAGACCTGAAACAAAAAGGATACACCAGGGTTGTGGTTGGCGTAGAACCGGAAGGGAAGCTTAACAAAGCGATTTATCATCATTGGGGATTCACGGAACATATCGCTACCGGAACCGAGACTTATCCGGACGGAACAGTGATTAGGGTGGAGTTTTATGGGAAACTGCTTTGAGCGAATGGATATAAGATCACATTATGATCTGCTTATTGAGGAGAACAACGATCCGTTCCGCGATCCGCCGGCGTTACGGAAATACATGGAATCATGGGATGGGCAAGTGTTCCTGGACCTGATGGAACTGGACGAGTCGAAAACGGTTCTTGAGATCGGCGTCGGGACAGGAAGGCTTGCCATAAAAACAGCCGGGTGCTGCCGTTGGCTGACAGGGATCGATATATCCCCCAAAACCATCGAAAGAGCAAGGGAGAATCTTCAGCATTGTTTGAATATATCCCTGATTTGTGATGATTTTATCACCCATCAGTTTACAGAGACATTCGATGTGGTTTATTCTTCGCTTACAATGATGCACTTTCAGGACAAGAGGTCAGTGATTGGCAAAATCCACGCCTTATTGAACTACAAAGGACTTCTCTGTTTATCCATAGATAAAAGCCGGAGTGAATGGATTGATATGGGGAGCAGAAGAATTCGGATTTATCCGGATACAAAGGAAAACATTGTTACACTTGCTGAACAGGCCGGAATGAAAACAAAAAGGATCACTGAGATCGAAAATGCTTATCTTCTGGTGTTCATGAAATGATTGAAGATGTGGGGCAGGTATGGGAATACTGATATGCGTACTCAACGGAACCGGGAAAAGCACCCTGAGGAGAATGCTGGCTGATCGGTTGAGATAACGTGGATTACCTTATGTTAGTCTTGCTGAAGGAGAATGCCTGATATGATATACCGTCTTCCTTGTATCAACGATGAAAAGATGCTCCGGGAATATGTTCGGGAGCATCACGATCATGGCGAAACCAGCATCAGCGCCAGCCTGGGTTTAGCATCTTCTGATTATTCCGAATGGGTAGAGAAAATACAAAGAAACGCTTTGACCGGTGATGAAGCTTGGGGGAAATCGTTGTTGTATCTTTGCTTTGATCAGAACCGCCTGATTGGTTTGCTAAGCATTCGATATGAATTACCCAAGGAACTGTCTGAAAAATACGGGGATATTGGTTATGGAGTTCGACCGTCTGAAAGGAACAAAGGCTATGCGACGGCCATGTTACGATACGCTTTGTCAGTATGTAAAGAAAAAGGTATGGGAAAAGTGGTTCTCGGCTGCTATAAAGACAACCTTGCTTCAGCAGCGACAATAAGGAAAAACGGAGGTATCCTTGCTACGGAGAACAATAATTACAAAGAAAACAAAACCAGCCAGTATTATTCAATAACCCTGTCGGAAAGAAAACCTGGAGATATGCAGAACCGGATTATATCGGATATCTCCCAATACATATTTGTTGCTGATGAAGTCCAAAAAGTGGATGCCATCTTTCTTCCCGGAGGCTCTCACCCTGAGCAACCGGAATATGCTGCACAGCTTTATCGGGAAGGCTATGCCAAATGGATAATACCTTCCGGCGGAGTCAGTGTTAAACGGGACAAATGGCCCGGCGTTCGCTCCAAAGCAGAGATTTACAATGGCGAGTATCACTCTGACTGTGATTTCTTTACAGATGCTTTAATGAAAAACGGGGTGCCTGCCTCTGCTATCATCGGTGAGAACAAATCCGGACACACGCGTGACAATGCTTTCTTCTCCCGGACAGTCATTGATGAAAAAGGCATTGAGATAAAAACCGCCATGATTGTCTGCAAGGCATTTCATGCACGACGCTGCTTGATGCTCTACCAAATGGCTTTCCCGGATGTATCCTTTATTGTGCGGCCGGTTCATTGCTATAACATTACGAAGAGCAATTGGTATATTACTGAGGAAGGGATAGACCGGGTTCTTGGAGAACTTGCCCGCTGCGGAAATCAGTTTGTTGCGGATATTAAGAATTATCTGAAATGACAGATTCGCATTTGCTGAACTGATGAAAAATTGGGATATAGAAAACAGAAGGAAAAATGACGATGCATAATATAGAATTAAAACAACTATCGCTGGATATGGGGAAAACGGAATATGATATGCTGCAGGAGATTCCTGAAGTAGAGAACGGTTTTACGAACCCAGCATATAACCTGTCCTATGACGAGTATAAAGAGTGGTTGCGGATAACGGATAATAATTCCATAGGCATTGATTTGCCGGAAGGGTGGATTCCATATACTACTTATGTTTTATATGTTGACGGTATTCCTGTCGGTTACGGCAGAGTCAGGCATTCGTCATCTGAGTATCTGGAAAAGGTTGTCGGCGCAGGGAATCTGGGGTACGGAATCGCAAAGGAATATAGAAGAAGAGGATACGGAAGTATTTTATTCAAAGAATTATTGAAAAAGTGCAAAGAGATTGGATATACAGAAATTAAGCTATTTCCAATGAAAAGCAACGAGCCTACCGTAAAAATCATGATGAAAAACGGCGGCCAGATTATTGGGGATTTCAAGAATCAGAAACATATCATCCGCATACCATTGGAATGAGGTGATGATATTCACAACAAACTCCCGTAAGTCGGGATATCGCTAAATCGGAATGTATGGAGGAAGTCTGATTATGGAGTGTGAATATACTGTATGAAGGTATTTGTTGTTTATTGCCATCCGTCAGATGATTCTTTTACGAAGCATATGTGCGATGCATTTATCAAAGGCATCGTGGATTCCGGGAATGAGTATATTCTGTCGGATCTTTACAAGATGGGTTTTGATCCGACAATGACTGAACAAGAATACCTCAGGGATGCATATTACAGGAACACACCGGATATTGCCAGTGACGTGCTTGCCGAGCAGCAGAAGATCAATTCAGTGGATGCAATCGCATTTATTTATCCGGTATTCTGGACAGAAGCTCCGGCGAAGCTGGTAGGCTGGTTTGACAGGGTATGGTCTTATGGATTCGCATACGGAGAAAAGGCCATGAAAGAACTTGACAAAGCAATCGTTCTCTGTTCCGCAGGCAATTCGATTGAACGGCTCGAACAGTTCGGGCTCCTGGACAGTATGAAAAAAGTAATGCTGGGCGACAGACTGTTCGGACGAGCCCGGAAAATGGAATTCATGATTTTTGGACCAAATCGCCCGCGCAGCGGGCGAAGCCTCATAGTCCGGCTCCGACATCACAAACAGCGAGTGCTTGAAAGCAACGCTGCTTTTTGATTACAATACCTCTGAAAAAAGCGCCTGTAGGCCCAAAGCTCGCGAC
>JAFRHH010000068.1 GCA_017433405.1 Clostridia bacterium
CCCGCGGCGTCCGCCCCTTCCGGACCGCTCAGGCCGGCCGGCCCAAAGCATTCGCTCCTTTCGGGCCGCGTGAACCGATTAGCTCCCCGCGGGTCTGCGCCGGCAGCCCGCCTCCCGGCGCTACAGCAGCTCGTCCGTGCCGATGGGCTTGAACCGGTCAAACTCCTCCAGCTTCTGAACCACTTCCTCCCGGATGTTCAGCTGGTTCGGCCGCCGGGGCGGCTCCGTATCCTCCGGGATCGTCAGCAGGTCCGCGTACAAGCTCCAGACCCCGCCCTCCGGCATCGCGTGGAAGGTCAGCTTCTCCTGGGTAATGGGGTGGCGGAAGCTCAGCTTATAGCCCCACAGGGCGATCTGCTGGCCGGGAATGCCGTGGCCGTAGCGGTTGTCCCCCCACAGGGGCGCCCCGATATTGCTCAGCTGAACCCGGATCTGATGGCTGCGGCCGGTTTCCAGCCGCACCGCGCACAGGGAGGTGCCCTCCCGCTCCGCGATCCGCCGCCCGTGGAGCACCGCCAGCTTTCCGCCCTTTACGTCCGCCTCGCAGACCACGACCCGGTTTTTAATCTCGTCCTTGATCAGGTAATCCGTCAGCGTGAACGGCTCCTCCGGCAGGCTGCCGCAGGCGACGCACAGGTATTCCCGGCCCAGGGCGTGCTCCCGCATCTGGGCCGACAGCCGGGCCGCCGCCTTGCTCGTCCGGGCGAAGACCATCAGCCCGCCCACCGGCCGATCTAGCCGGTGAACCAGCCCCAGATAGACGTTCCCCGGCTTATGATAGGCCTCCCGGATATAGCTTTTCATCTCCGTCAGCATATCCGAGTCCCCGGTTCGGTCCGCCTGGGACAGCATGTTCGGCGGCTTGACCGCCACCAGCACGTGGTTATCCTCATAGAGAATGTCAGCCACGCCGCCACCTCCCGCTGGCGCCGCAGGGCAGCACCCCGCCGGCGGTTACCGGCAGGCAGAGCTCGTCGCTCTCCGCGCTTCCACCGTGGCGGCTCACGACGCAGCGCAACAGCAGATTGTTCAGCACGCTGGCCTGAAACCCGGTGGTATAGGAATTAATCAGGAAGAACAGGGGCCGGTCGCTGAGCACCCGGGCGCAGGTATCCACGAGGCCAAAAAGCTCGTTTTCCAGCTTCCAGACCTCCCCCGTGGGCCCCCGGCCGTAGCTGGGAGGATCCATCAGAATACCGTCATAGCGGTTTCCCCGCCGGATTTCCCGCTCCACGAAGCGAAGCGCGTCCTCGACGATCCAGCGGAACCGGTTTTCCGGAAGGCCGGACAGCTCCCGGTTCTCCTTAGCCCAGAGCACCATGCCCTTCGCCGCATCCACATGGGTGACCTGGGCCCCCGCCGCGGCGCAGGCCAGGGTCGCCCCGCCGGTATAGCCGAACAGGTTCAGGATCTTCAGATCCTTCCGGCCGGATTCCCGGATGAGCCCGCTCAACCATTCCCAGTTCGCCGCCTGCTCCGGAAAGAGCCCCGTATGCTTGAACCCCGTCGGCCGCACATAAAAGGAAAGCTCCCCGTGGCGGATCGTCCACTTTTCCGGCAGCTTTCGGAAGAACTCCCATTCCCCGCCGCCCCGGGAGCTCCGGTGATACCAGGCCTCCGCCCGGTTCCAGAGCCGCTCCTGCGCCTTCGGCCAGATGGTCTGGGGATCCGGCCGGCGCAGCAGGATCTCCCCCCACCGCTCCAGCTTTTCCCCGTCGCCGGTATCCAGCACCTCGTAATCCACCCAGGTATCGGCTAAAAACATGCTTTATTCCTCAATCCTCTTCGCCCGCAAGCCGCGGCAGCACATCCCCGTGCAGCCGGATCAGCGCCTCCACCACGTCCATGCAGTACAGCCGGTCCAGCCCCTCCAGGGCCGGATCCGTTTCCACGTATTCCCGGAGGGCCTCCCTGTCCCCCATCGCCGCCCGGGCCGCCAGCCGGTTTGCCGCGTCGATCTCGCCGCAGATCTCCCGGAGCGCCGGGGGCAGCAGGATGCCTTCCGGCTTTTCGGCACCCTCCTCCAGGGTCAGGTTCGCCTCGATCACCGCCTCCGGGGACAGCCCCGGCAGGTTTTTCCCGTTCCGCCGGGTCACCGCCTCCAGCCGGGCGCTCTCCCTTCGGAGCAGCGCCATCGCCAGGCGCATGGGCCGGATCGGCGGCACCTTTGAAAGCAGCAGCAGCTGCGCCATGGCGCCCTCCCGGTCCTCCGCGCCCCGCTCCTGGACGGTGTTCATATACAGGATGCGCTCCTTGCGCCGCTCCACCGTCTCGCCGAATTCCGGCCGCTCCTCCGGCATAAAGTCCGGCTGGGCCGGCAGAAATTCCGCCAGATCCGTCACATCCCCGACGGGCAGCGCGTCCCACCAGTCCAGCCACCGCCGGCTGAGGGCTCCCAGCTCCCCGTCCTTCGCCGCCCGCTTCAGCCGGTCCGTCAGATCCTTTTTCCCGTCCGTCAGACGGATCAGGAAGGAAAAGCCCGGCAGGCCCGCCGTCGTGATCTCCGCCCGCTCCGGCGGCACCTTCAGCCGCTTCAGATAGGCGTCGGCGCCGCTGGCGCCCTTCAGGGGCGTCCGGCCCAGGCCGAATACCCGGTATCCGCGAAGCAGGAACACTTCCGTCGTCCGGGCCATGGGCTGGCCCAGGTTGATCACCAGCGCCTCCGGGCAGACCTCGTCCATCGCGTCTGTGAGCCGGAGGATCTCCTCCCCCGCCCGCAGCGCGTGCATCAGCCCGCCGAGGCCGCCGTTGACCCGGGCCTGATCCGTCAGCCCCGGATCCCCCTCCGCGTCGCTGCCCAGGGCTTCCCGGTCCATGGCAAAGCGGCTCGCGATCTGGCAGTCGCCGGCATAGATGACGCAATCGGCGCCGGACAGCACCGTCTTCCGGTCCCCGGAAACCAGCCAGCTGCCACCGATCCCCGCCTTTTTCAGCACTGCTTCGCCGTAGCCCCGCAGCACCTCCGCCATGGCCGGATTCTTCTCCTCCGCCGCCAGGCTGGCCGGCTCCCGGGCCGTAAAAAGCGCGTCGGTCAGGAGCCCGGGCAGCAGCGTCGGAATGTCCTGACCGATCAGCGCGATCTTCATACCTTCTCCACGGCCAGGGTTGCCTTCCGGCCGTTGATGTCCCAGGCCTTTCCTTCCGCCGGCTCACCCTTTTCCAGGCTCAGGGCCAGCGTCGCCTTCCGGATCATTTCATCGTAAACCTTCATCGCTTCCGCCACGGTGTCGTCGGCGCTGTAGACCACCCGGATCCGGTCCGTTACCTCGAAGCCGGCTTCCTTCCGCATGGTCTGGAGCTTGGAGATCACCTCCCGGGCGTAACCCTCCCGGATCAGCTCCTCCGTCAGGTTTGTATCCAGCACCACCGTGACCCCCCGGTCCTCTGTGGCGGTGAAGCCTGGCTTCTGGGCCGGCTCCGTCAGCACGTCCGCCTCCGCCAGCTCGATCCGGGTTCCCTCCAGGTCGAAGGAGACCGTCTCCCCCCGCCGGAAGGCGTCCACGACATCATTCCCGTCCATTTCGGCAAGCTTCTGCCCGATTTTGCCCAGCAACTTTCCGTACCGCGGCCCCAGGGTTCGCATCTGGGGCTTGAGCTTATAGGTGGTAAAGGCCCGGGCGTCGTCGGTAAAGATGACCTGGCGCACGTTCAGCTCGTCCTCGCACAGCTCCTGATAGGCCTTTTCGAAGTCCGCCCCCCGGACGTACAGCGTCTGCACCGGCTGACGCACCTTCAGATTCGCGGCGTTGCGGCAGGCCCGGCCCAGCTGGATCACCTCCAGCAGCGCCTCCATCTGCTTTTCCATCTCCGGATCGATCCGCCCCGTGTCGCAGACCGGGAAGTCGCACAGATGCACGCTCTCCGCCGCGCCGGGCACGTTGTTGACCACCAGGTTCTGGTAAATTTCCTCCGCCAGGAAGGGCACGAAGGGGGCGCACAGCTTCGAGAGCGTCACCAGGACGTGGTACAGGGTCGCGAAGGCCGCTTCCTTGTCCCCGGCCATGCCCTTGCCCCAGAACCGCTCCCGGCCCCGGCGGACATACCAGTTGCTCAGCTCGTCGACGAAGGCCGCCAGGGCGCCCGCGCTCTCGGTGATCCGATAGTTCTCCAGATCCCCGTCCACCTCGCGGATCAGGGTGTTCAGCCGGCTCAGGATCCACCGGTCCATCAGCGTCAGCTCCGCCTTTTCCAGCGGATGGGCCAGGGGATCGAAACCGTCGATCTGGGCGTACATCGCGAAGAAGGCATAGGTGTTCTGCATCGTCGCCAGGAACTTCCGCTGCCCCTCCTGCACAGCCTCCTCCGAGAAGCGGGAGGGCAGCCAGGGGGCCGAGGTCGTATAGAAATACCACCTGAGCGCGTCCGCGCCGAACCTGTCCAGCATCACGAAGGGATCCACCACGTTGCCCAGATGCTTGCTCATCTTCCGGCCTTCCGCATCCTGGACATGGCCCAGCACGATACAGTTCCGGAAGGGCGCCCGGTCAAACAGCAGGGTGGAAATCGCCTCCAGGGTATAGAACCACCCGCGGGTCTGGTCGATGGTCTCGGAGATGAAATCCGCGGGGAAATGGGACTCGAATTCCTCTTTGTTCTCGAAGGGATAATGCCACTGGGCGAAGGGCATGGAGCCGGAATCATACCAGCAGTCAATGACCTCCTTCACCCGATGCATCTCTCCCCCGCATTCCGGGCAGCGGAGGGTGACCGCGTCGATGAAGGGCCGGTGCAGCTCGATATCCGGGCCCGGATCCTTCACCGCCATCTCCCGCAGCTCCTGAATGGAGCCCACCACGTGCATATGGCCCTGTTCGCAGAACCAGACCGGCAGGGGCGTTCCCCAGTACCGCTCCCGGCTCAGGCCCCAGTCGATCACGTTTTCGAGGAAGTTGCCCATGCGGCCTTCCTTAATGTTCTCCGGCATCCAGTTGATCGTCCGGTTATTGCGCACCAGGTGATCCCGCAGCGCCGTCATCCGGATGAACCAGGTCGGCCGCGCATAGTACAGAAGCGGCGTATCGCAGCGCCAGCAGAAGGGATAGTCATGGGCGAAGGGGACGGCGGCGAAGAGCAGTCCACGTTCCTTCAGATCCTTCAGGATCATCGGATCCGCGTCCTTGACGAAGACCCCCGCCCAGGCGGTTTCCGCCACAAAGCGGCCCTGGGGATCCACCAGGTTGATGAACGGCACGCCGTTCTCCCGGCAGACCCGGTTGTCGTCCTCACCATAGGCCGGGGCGATATGCACGATGCCGGAACCGTCCTCCATGGTCACATAGTCGTCGCAGACCACGAACCAGGCCTTCCCGTCCGGCTCGACGAACCGGAACAGCGGCTCGTATTCCATACCCTTCAGGCGCTCGCCGGGGAACTCCTCGAGGACGGACACTTCCCGGCCCTCGAAGACTTTTTCCACCAGCGCCCGGGCCAGGATGTAGGTGCCCTCCTCCGCCTTCAGGCGGCAGTATGTCTCCCGGGCGTTGACGCACAGCGCCAGGTTGCTCGGCAGGGTCCAGGGCGTCGTGGTCCAGGCCAGCAGCCAGGTCTTCTCCTCCCCCTTGACCGGGAAGCGGACGAAGGCCGAGGTTTCCTTCACGTTCTTGTAGCCCTGGGCCACCTCGTGGCTGGACAGGGCGGTTCCGCAGCGGGGGCAGTAGGGCACGATCTTATGGCCCTGATAGAGCAGCCCCTTTTCATGGATCTGCTTCAGGCTCCACCATTCGCTTTCGATGTAATTGTTCTCATAGGTGATATAGGGATGCTCCATGTCCACCCAGTAGCCGACCTGCTCGGACATCTTCTCCCATTCGTGCAGATATTTCCACACGCTCTTTTTGCATTCCCCGATGAAGGGTTCGATACCGTATTTCTCGATCTGGGGCTTCCCGTCCAGGCCCAGGGCCTTTTCGACCTCCAGCTCCACCGGCAGCCCGTGGGTATCCCATCCGGCCTTGCGCAGTACGCTCTTCCCCTTCATGGTCCAGTACCGGGGAATCAGATCCTTGATGACCCGGGTCTCGATATGCCCGATATGCGGCTTGCCGTTGGCCGTCGGCGGTCCGTCGAAAAAGGTGAACCGCTCCTGTCCGTCCCGATGCCGGAAGGACTTCCGGATGATATCCTTTTCCTTCCACATCCGGGCCACCGCCCGCTCCCGGGATACGAAATCCATATTGGTCTCCACTTTGTTGTACATACTGCCCTCCACCGTTCTTTCTTTTTCCAATTGCCGGGCCGCGTCCGTCATTCAGCCCGGATGACCGTTCTCCTTACAGGGTTCCCTCGCGGAAGCGCCGCTCCGCCTCTTCCATGATCTTTTCCGTCGCGCTGACGCCGCAGCGGCTGGCCCCGGCCGCCCGGGCCGCCAGCACCGTATCCAGGTCCCGGATCCCGCCGGAGCCCTTGATCCGGACCTTCTCCGACACGCTTTTCCGCATCAGCTTCAGATCCTCGATCGTGCAGCCGGCGCTGCCGTAGCCCGTGCTGGTCTTGACGAAGTCCGCCCCGGCCCGCTCGCTCAGGCGGCAGGCGGTGACCTTTTCCTCCTCCGTCAGGAAGCAGGTTTCCAGAATCACCTTCAGGATGGCGCCGCTCCGGTGGGCGATCTCCGCGATCTCCCGGATCTCCGCCTCCACATAGGCCTCGTCCCCGCCCTTGAGCTTGCCGATATTGATCACCATGTCCAGCTCCTGGCAGCCTTCCTTCACCGCCAGCTCCGCCTCCGCCGCCTTGATGGCGGTTTCATGGGCGCCGTGAGGGAAGCCGATCACCGTACAGACCTTCACAGAGCTTCCCTTCAGCATCGCGGCCAGAATCGGCACGTCGCAGGGCCGGGCGCAGACGCTTGCCGTCCCATATTTCAGGGCGACCTCGCATCCGTGGCGGATGTCCGCCTCCGTCAGCCAGGGCTGCAGGGTTGAATGATCCAGCATCGCGGCGATATCCTTCGGGGTCAGTGCCATACTTTTTCTCCTCCTTACCGCGGTTGCCCGCCGTCTCTCTTTTCTGATACACACATCCGGCCGCCCAGCCGCCATTTTCTCCGGCTGCCGGGTTCCCGTTGTCCCCTCCGCTTATTCCGACCGCAGCGCCACCACCGGATCCTTCCGGCTGGCGATCCGGGAAGGAATAATGCCGGCGATCAGCGTCAGCACCATGGAGATCGCCACCAGGATCAGCCCCGCCAGCGGCGGCAGCACGGCGGCGTTGGGAATGTCCGTCAGCCTGAACAGAATCCGGTTCGCGATCAGCGTCAGCCCCAGGGTCACCAGGATTCCCAGCACGCCCGCGGAAAAGCCGATGATCAGCGTCTCGGCGTTAAAGACGCGGGACACATCCCGACGGCTGGCGCCGATGGCCCGCAGAATGCCGATCTCCTTGGTCCGCTCCAGCACGCTGATATAGGTGATGATGCCGATCATGATGGAGGACACCACCAGGGAGATCGCCACGAAGGCGATCAGCACGTAGGAGATGGCGTCGATAATCGTCGTCACGGAGCTGATCATCAGCCCCACGTAGTCCGTATAACGGATCTCCTTCTCCGGTCCGGCCTCCCGGTTGTATTCCGCGATCATGTCGGTAATCCGCTTCTTGGACTCGAAATTCTTCGGATACAGGTAGATGGCCGCGGGCTTTTTCGGATCGCTGATCCCGATCCGGGTCAGGTTCTCCTCCAGGCTTCCGCCGCTGAGCATCATCGTTCCCTGGCCGACGAACTGCTTGAGCAGATCTTTGGTCAGAAGCGGCCGGTAGGCCTCCGGAATCATCCCCGCCGGAATAAGGCCCTTTTCCTCCAGCATCGTCAGGAAATCGTTCACGCTCATGGTATCCAGCAGGCCGAGGGCGTCCTGCACCCCCGTGGCGAAGGGCTGGCCGGTAAACACGTCCACCCCCGGCGTTCCCAGCTGCTCCCGGGCGATTTCGCTGTCGTTAACCTTCCTGAGCAGATCGTCCATCAGCTCCCGCCGGTATCCGATGCCGCCGGAGGACATGGTCGCCACCGTCCCGTCCGCCGGCCGGACGATGCCGACGATCGTCAGCTCCATCGCGTCCTCCAGCAGCTTCGCGATGGTTTCCTCATCCCCGGACCGGTCGACCCAGACCGTTCCCTTCTTCTCGAAGAGATCCGTGTTCACCAGCACCCGGAACTTCATGCCCATCAGCTGGTCATAGGTGAACTCCATCGCCTCGCTCTCGATGCTCTCGCCGTTGGTCAGCTTCCGGAAGGCGTCCTGCAGCTCTCCCTGATCCTTGAGCCCCAGGGTATACAGGGCGTAGTCGCTCAGCTCGCTGCGGCCGTTCAGGATCAGCACCACCTCGTTCATCGCCTTCGGAAATCTTCCCTGAAGCACCTGGTACTGGGAGGAAAGCATCTCCTCGTTGTCCAGCAGCGGATTGAAGACGTTCAGCCGCCTCATGGTGGTATTCATCATGGTGCTCTGGATCCCGGAGCCGATGCCGGCCATGTTGACCATGTTCATGATGCCGGTGGCCTCCATGGTGGTGGAGGGATTGACCTGGATCGGTTTTTCCGTATCCGTCCGGTACAGCAGCAGCGGGGTGTCATACTCGTACCGGATACCGGACAGGTAGGGCTCCAGCTCCGCCGACCGCTCCTCCAGCCAGGCTTTGAAGGGCGCGAGGTCGTTCTCCGTGATGCCGGTCATCCAGGCGCTCAGCAGCTGGGTCATCCGCCCGCCGGAATAGACCTTCCCTTCCTCCTGCGGATGCTCCCCGCCGCCCAGGTCCATCAGCCCGGATACGGTTTCCGTCATATCCACCGTCCGCTCGTCGATCTCCAGCGGATAGGAGGACAGCGTGTCCCGCTGCACCCGGGCGATATACTCGTTCACCCCGTTGGACAGGCTCAGAATCAGCGCGATGCCGATAATGCCGATGGAGCCGGCGAAGGCCGTCAGGAATGTCCGGGCCTTCTTGGTCATCAGGTTGTTCAGGCTCAGATTCAGCGCCGTCAGGAAGCCCATGGAGGTCTTGGCGCCGGGCGCCTTCGCCCGGGAGGCCGCTGTCGCAGCCCCTTCCGTCTTCCCGCTCCGCTCCGCCGCGGGCCCGGGGCCGTCGCTGATCACCCGCCCGTCCAGCAGGCGAATGATCCGGGTCGCGTACTGATCCGCCAGCTCCGGGTTATGGGTCACCATGATGACCAGCCGGTCCCGGCTGATCTCCCGCAAAAGGTTCATGACCTGAACGCTGGTCTCGCTGTCCAGGGCCCCCGTCGGCTCGTCCGCCAGCAGCACCTCCGGATCGTTGACCAGGGCCCGGGCGATCGCCACCCGCTGCATCTGGCCGCCGCTCATCTGGTTCGGCTTCTTCTTCAGCTGATCCCCCAGCCCGACCTTCTCCAGGGCCTCCGTCGCCCGGCGGCGCCGCTCCTCCCGGCTGACCCCGCTCAGGGTCAGCGCCAGCTCCACGTTGGCCAGCACCGTCTGGTGCGGAATCAGGTTATAGCTCTGAAACACGAAGCCCACCGAATGGTTCCGGTAGGTATCCCAGTCCCGCTCGGTAAACTCCTTCGTGGATTTTCCGCGAATGATCAGATCCCCGTCTGTATACTGATCCAGCCCGCCGATGATGTTCAGAAGCGTCGTCTTTCCGCAGCCGGAGGGCCCCAGAATCGCGGCGAACTCGCTGTCCCCGAATTCCAGCGTGATCCCTTTAAGGGCCTCCACCCGGTTTTCACCCTCGGCGTAGACCTTGGTAATGTTCTTTAAAAGCAGCATCGCCTTCCTCCGTTTCGTCCATCGCAGTTACAGAACCTTATTATTTTACCATGCCCATTTCCGTCCCGCAAGAGGCTTTCGCATGAAGGAATACAGCATCCCGCTGGAATCCGGCGACCGCCTGTTCGTATACACGGACGGGATTCCGGAACTCCATCATGAAACCGAGGAACAGTACGGGATCGGGCGTCTTCAGTATTCGCAGACCCGGCAGGCGGCATACAGAGGGAGATTCGTCAGCCAGTCCTGTTTTCGATAATCGGACAGGGAGATTCGGATGGGATAAGACTGTGGAAAAGATTCATAAAATGTCTTCAGCGACTTGGACTTCAGATTCTCTCCAGCCTTCACTTCGATGGGAAGAAGGCCCTGCCACAGTGAGGAATTAACGTCTACATTTTTCGGAACGAAAATAGTGATAATTAAACATTTTTCGGAACGAAAATCCGTTGAATCAGCACGCTGGGTGTGTGCTGGGGGGACAGATTCTGTCAGCGCAGCGGTCCAAAATCGACTCCTTTCCAACTTGTAAGCCCGTTCCAACTCATTTGTACATACGGTGTTGCTTCCGCGCGCCCGCTGCGCTTCCCCGTGGGATTCCCGCCTCTCATTTTGTGCTGGCGATCCGCCCCGACTTGTTCTATAATACGGTATCCGCAAATGATCTTCATCCCGGATCTCTGTTGGAACCGATCCGGCGGTTCCGACCCCGCCGGGCCGGCGGAAAGGAGCGGCATATGAACGACAATCCTCTTCGAACACTGGACGCGAAAGTCAGCCCGCTGAAGGCGCTCCCCTTTTCCCTGCAGCAGATTCTGGCCATGTTTGTGACAAACATGGTGCCGATCGGCCTGGTGGCCGCAGCGGCCAGCCCGTCCCTGTCCCCAAAGGCCATCCTGGTCCTGGTGCAGAACGCGATGATCGCCGCGGGGATCGCCACGTTCATCCAGGCCACGCCGATTGGAAAGGTGGGGTCGGGACTGCCGATTTTCATGGGCGTCAGCTTTACCTTCGTCGTCGCCCTGGCCACGGTGGCGGGCAAGTACGGATACGGCGCGGTGATCGGCGCGGTGCTGGTCGGCGGCGTCTTCGAGGGCATCCTCGGCCTGACCGCCCGGTACTGGAAAAGGATCATCGCCCCGGTCGTCTCCGCCGTAGTCGTCACGGGGATCGGCCTGTCCCTGCTCGGCACCGCCGCCCGCTCCTTCGGCGGCGGCTATGTGGAGGACTTCGGCTCCGTGTCCAATCTGGTCATCGGCGCCGTCACCCTGCTGGTCTGTCTGCTGTGGCAGGTCTTTATGAAGGGCACCCGGAAGCAGCTGGCCATCCTGATGGGGCTGGCAGCCGGATACGTCACCGCGCTTCTGTTCGGAAAGGTAGATCTGTCCGATCTGACGGAGGACGGCTGGTTTACCCTTCCCCGCCTGCTGCCGTATACCCCGGTCTTCCGCGTGGACGCCATCCTCTCCGTCTGCGTGATCTATCTGATTTCCGCCACGGAAACCATGGGGGACGCGGCGGCGCTGGTCAGCGGCGCGCTTCACCGCGATATTACGGTCGACGAGGTGTCCGGCGCGCTGGCCGCGGACGGCTTCGGCTCCGCCCTGGGCGGGCTGCTGGGCGTGATCCCCGTGACCTCCTATTCGGAAAATATCGGCCTGACCATCCTGACCGGCGTGGTAAACCGCAACGTCGCCCGCATCGGGGCCCTGATCATGATTCTGAGCGGGCTGTTCCCGCCCATCGCCCAGTTTGTCCGGACCATCCCGTCCGCGGTCATCGGCGGGGTGCTGATGATGGTGCTCGGCCAGATCCTGGTCTCCGGCTTCCAGATGATCGCCAAAGCGGGCTTCACGCCGCGCAATAAGCTGATCGTCTCCCTGTCCCTCGCGATCGGAATCGGCTTTACCACCTTCACGGAAGTCGGCATCTGGGACGTGTTTCCGGTGACGGTTCAGACGATCTTCGCCCAGAACGTCGTCTCCGTGATCTTTGTCACAGCCCTGCTGCTGAACCTGCTGTTGCCCAGGGAGATCGCGGAATAGGCCGCCCGGACCCTCCTTCCCAACCATCAACCCAAGTCCCGCAGCCGCATAATATTCAGATGATCACGGATCAATACGGAAAAGCCGGAAAACGGAGGAGCAGGATATGGTCGGAGCACTTGTTAACACCGCAGCCATCATCACCGGGGGCGCCTGCGGACATCTTTTCGGAAGGTTCCTGAAGGAACGCCACCAGGAAACGCTGACCATGGCCTGCGGCGTGGGTACGCTCTTCCTCGGAATTGCCGGAGCAATGAATTATATGCTCCATCACGATCAGCTGCCCGGAGGAGGCTCCATGCTGGTGGTCGCCTGCCTTGCCCTGGGCGGGCTGATCGGGGAAATACTCAATATAGAACAGCTGTTTGAACGCTTCGGCGAATGGCTGAAAAAGAAAACCGGAAATGCGAAGGACAAACAGTTTGTCAACGGGTTTGTGACCGCGTCCCTGACGGTCTGCATCGGTGCCATGGCGATCATGGGCGCCATCCAGGACGGGATCAGCGGCGACTGGTCCACGCTGGGGGCCAAGTCCATTCTGGACCTGATCATCATCATGGTAATGACCTGCTCCCTGGGAAAGGGATGCGCTTTCTCAGCCATTCCCGTGTTCCTGTGGGAAGGCAGCCTGACGCTGCTGGCGACAGCTATCCGGCCGATCATGACGGAAACAGCGATGAGCTACCTGTCCCTGGTGGGCTCTGTGCTGATCTTCTGCGTGGGACTGAACCTGGTATGGGGAAAGAAGATCCGGGTAGCGAACCTGCTGCCGGCCGTGATCCTGGCAGTGGCCGCGGCCTTCCTGCCGATCCGGTTTTAATGCTCTGCCCCGAAACGCCCGACGGCGGATATGCGCATATTCTCGCCGGCGAACCGTATATGGCGTTCGTCAGCGAAGCCGGAGAAGCGCCGCCCGACGCGGCGTGATAAAAAACAGCTTGCTATTTTCCCCGATTCGTGCTATACTGTCGTTTGTCGCCGGAGCCGGTCGACTTTGGGGCATTAGCACAGTTGGTAGCGCGCGACATTCGCATTGTCGAGGTCAGGGGTTCGACTCCCCTATGCTCCACACGAAACCTTGTAGGTCAACGCCTGCAAGGTTTTTTTATGCTCGTTTTCAGGAAAAATCACTATGCGAATCCTGCACGGTTTTCTGACGCAGCTCCGGGAAAAATCCCCGGGCTTTTCTTTTTGGCCTGTGCGGCCCGGAAACCGGCCTCCGGTTAAAACCGGCCCGTATCCGTCCGAAAGGATCAAGGCCCTCACTGGGCCGAAATTTAGCGAAACGCGGCGGACAGCCGGGACGTCAACAGTAGAAGCTGATCTCATGGAAACGATCCAGCCATTTCCGGATGATTAAATCGCTATGTGCCTCAATCAGTTCCATGATGATTTTCAGCTGCGGTTTTGGAATCCTGGAGCGATTATGGCATAGCAGACATCCTCCCCGCCGGGAAATCCATACTTTTGTCGCAGGACGACAGACGGACTGCCATCTGAGAATCCCATATGGCAATTGATCGCCGCAGCCTCCTCCGTAGTCAGTTTCATGAACTGCTGCACCAGAAAAACGGACTTGGAGCCATGTCCGCCGAAATGGAACTTCTCGTCCACCACGTAGTACGGGACTTCCTTCCATTCTCCGTTGATCTTCTGGTTCTTTTTATCCATCTTATACAGGTTGACCTTGCATAAATCGTGGAATAGCGACAGACTCTTCCGTCGGCGCTTTCGGCATCAGGAAGGTCAACCGTTTCGCGTACTGATACACGTCAATCGAGTGCTGGCACAGGCCTCCCGCATAGCCGCCGTGATAATGGGTGCTGGCCGGGGCGGTGAAGAAATCCGCCTTGCACAACCAGTCCAACAGATCTTCCAGTCCTTCTCTCTGGATGCTGGCCCGGCAAATTGTCAGAAATTCCTGTTTCTGGCTTTCGATGTTCAGTTCCATATGGTCCTCCTTGTGCTTCATATCTCGATTTCCGGTTTCAACATTTCAATTTCGTCCAGGATCTTCTGTGCATCCCGTTTTTTCAGCAGATGCAGGCTTGGAAACATCTCATCGCCTGTCACTAGATAGTTGATGCTGACATCATAGGCTTCAGAAATAGCGATCAGTTCTTCCATTGTGGGATTTCTGGTGCCCGCAGAGAGAGAATTCATCCGCTCCATCGTTTTCGTCACAATCGGAGGGCATTCTCCATAGTGCGTTTCGTAGTAATCCATTTCCAACCCTTTCAGCCTGTCTGCAAATCCATCAATGTGCAGCGTGATTGCCATTTTGTCTCCTCCTCGTGATTACCCAGCATAATTATGCTTCCTGAAAGAATTCTATCTCTTCTCCCAGCGGTCCGTAGCAGAATGCCATCCGCGCATGGAATTCCGGCTCGGAGTGGATCACAATATCATTCGGTTCAATAAACACCTCATATCCGGCAGCCTTGACTTTGGCAACGATGCCATCAACATCATCCGTTGAAAACGCAACATGACGGATCGCGCCTTTGGTCTTGATACCTTCTCCGTTACTGAAAATCTCAAGCAGCCCGCTGCCGGAATCAATCATAATGCCTTCCGGCCACGTTCTGACAGCAGAGAACCCGAGCACATTCAGGTAGAAATCCTTGGCTCGTTCGAACTCTTCGCTCGTTCCACATTTCATGGAAATGTGGTGAATTCCCTTTATCATTTTGCTCCGCCTTTCCTGATCCGCTTAAACGTTCAGCGCAAACTCGATCTCATCCAGTCCGTCTGTGATATTATTCCTGTTTCCCGTTTCTCTGAACCCTGCCCTTTGATAGAGGCTTTGGGCACGGGTATTGTTTTCCAGAATCCACAGCGTTGGTGTGCCGCTGCATTGGCTTATTGCGTACCGCAGCAGCGCTGATCCATAACCTCTGTTTTGATGATCAGGAAGAACATAAAGATCTTCAATGAGGTTGTCCTTCAACGAAACAATTCCTATCGGATTCTGATGGATCAGCATGAATATCCTGCTGCCATCATTCATCTTCTGAAGTAGGTATCCTTCCTGATGTTCCGGTGTGTGAAGTGCGACAAAATCCGCATTACAGAATGAACGGTGAGACTCCTGCCAGGATACAGAATGAATTACCGCTGCATCATGTATATTCGAAGCGTCTACCGGGACAATCATAGTCTGCCGTTTCTGCACTTCCTGCATCAGGAGCGGCTGAATTTCCGGATATGTCCACGCGGTAGGCAGATCATCCTGTATGACAATCCGCTCAATTTCGCTGTGGAGTTCTATTTCAAAAGCCTTCACCTCGGCATAGAACAGCATGCCGAAGGTTTCCTGCCCATCAAAATTCCATGATGCCGTAACAGAGTATACGCAAACCGGCTCAATACTGAAATCAACAGCACCCGTCTCTTCATACAGTTCACGCTTCGCTGTAGCCAGGATATCTTCACCCGGCTCCCGGTGGCCACCGGGGACTTCCAGCGTATTGCGTTCCTTATGCTTACAGAACACCCAGTGCCCGTTTGTTTTTGTGACAATCACGGCGAACTTGAGCTTCTGATCATCAACCTGATCGTAAAACTGAACCTTGGTCATGGTCCCTCCAGCGTCCTTTGTGCACATAGTTGCATCCGTCATTTTGAATCTGCTGACCACCTTTTCAGGATCTCGTACAGTTCGTCAAAAGAGGAAGCACAGTAGTCGATATTATATTCGTTTACAGCTGCTTCGATGTCCCCAGTCGGCATGAACCAAACAGAGGCCAGAGCGGCGTTCTTTGCACCAAGCATATCTGACGAAAGCGAATCGCCGATCATGATGCATGATTCTTTCGACTCTCCGATCTGCCTCAGGCAGATATCAAAGAATTCTGCGGCAGGCTTTGCAACGCCCATGTCCTCACTCACAAACAAACCGTCAATATACCGGTCAAGCCCAGTGGAAGCGATCCTGCCCTTTGCGTTTATGGTTGCTCCGTTGGAGGCGATATAGATCCTGGCATCTGGTATTCCGTCCTTCACCTTCTTTACAAATTCCAGTGCGCCATCCATCAGCACGCCGTTGACAGACATCGTCCGGATAAAATCATCGTTGACTGTCAGGGGATCAAGCTGTGACGAGTCCCCGTCGCAACGACTGAAAACGTCCAGAAACCTCCGAGTGAAGAGCTCCGTTCTCGTGATTGCTCCTTTTTCAAGTTCCAGCCAGAGGGATTTGTTGTAGGCCTTAAAGGCCTGGTAGATCTCATCCGAGAATGAAAGACCATTCGCTTTCAGCACAATTCCGAGCGCCTTATATTCAGACGCGTGGAAATCCAGCAATGTCTGGTCAAGGTCAAAGAGGAAGTTATGATGCATTCAGCGCCTCCTGGATCAGTCGTTCAAAGCTCTCCGCGAACCGTTTGTCGTCTTCCTCGGTACGCTTTGCTGGCCCTTTCAAATGATGCTTTCCGCTGCGCCGGGCCTTTTTGCCAGATGCCGTTCCATCAACAGGCCGTCGTTGTTCTCATCGGTGTACCATCTGCCGCTTTGATAGCTACCTTGTCCGGATCGGCAAGCAGGATGAACGGCAGGTTATATTTTTCCTCGAACTTCTTGTGGGATGCCACCGTATCCTTGCTGACGCCGATCACGACAGCGCCCTTCTCCGTAAACTGCGGATACAGTTCCGCAAACCCGCAGGCCTGCTTCGTGCATCCGGAAGTCATATCCTTCGAATAGAAATACAGAACAACCTTCTGTCTCTGAAACTCTGAAAGAGAGCGTTCCTTACCGCTCTGATCCTGTAGGGTAAAATCAGGTGCCTTTGTTCCAACAGCCAGCATGCTCATTCCTCCTCGTTTTCTGCGTAGGCTTTAACGATCTTCATCGTTTTCTGCATATTCTTAATGTCCAGATCAACATCCCCGGTCTCCAGCGAGTGATTGGCATTCTCCGTTTCATACAGCGGGACGTCCATCCGGCGACAGCATTCCTCGATTGCCTTTGTGTTCGCCCAGGGATCTGCAGTCCCATGAAACACGATGGACTGCTTGCTGGCGAACTGGAAGGTTGCCTCAATCGGCGCAAACAGTATCTGGCGGCACTTCAGGCGGTGGCGCTGCGCGTACGCGGCGCACACGACGGTTCCGACGCTCTTGCCGATTAGCAGGATATCGGAATAGTCGCTCCATTCGATTCCCTGCAGAATCTCTTCGGCCTGCTCCAGCGCCATATGCGCGGACTGCTGCATCTTCTCCGCGTTGCCCTTCACGCCGGACGGGAAACCGGTATACGGAACCGGAACGACCTCCCAGTCCAGTCCTTTGAGCAGTTTCCAGCTATAGTACAGCAGCGGCTTGTCGCAGGTATAGCCGATGCCGGGAAACAGGCACGCAATCTTCTTCATGCTGATTACTCCATCCAGTGAATCCGGCTTGCGTCAAAGCGATCCTGCTGCTCTTTTTCTTCTCCCGGGTATTGTATCACGGGCGTGGAAACGCTGCAAGCGTTTATATTCCTTTGACTGCGGCCTCTTGAGTATGGTATTATTGGAGCCGGTTACCGATTCACGAAAGCGAGTTGGGAGAATGGCTTCCTGGATGATACACCTGCGGGTGGCAGATCTGCTCATGGACAGGATCCCAGGGCTTGATGAGACTGCTTTCGTGATGGGAAACATCGCGCCGGACAGCGGTGTTCCGAATGCGGACTGGACTGCATATTTCCCTCCAAAGACTGTCTCTCATTATAAAACGCGGCGTGAAGATGAAACCTTCTTTGATATCGGGCGGTTCCTGAGAGAGCATTTTTCTTCCGAACTGATCCGAGCCTATTCACTGCGAGAGTTTTCCTTCTTCATCGGTTACTATGTCCACCTTCTAACCGATGTGGATTGGACGCTGAATATCTACAGACCGATGATTGCGGAATATGCGGAAAAACGCGGAGAAGATAAAAACACTTTCATCTGGAAAATGAAGCAAGATTGGTACGATCTGGATTTCAGATATTTGGAAGAACATCCTGACTTCAGGGCATTCCATATCTATGAACAGGCTACCGGCTTTACAAATGACTTCATGGATATTTTCAGCAAGGATGCTTTTGATATTCGCCGGGAATACATCTGCGGATTCTATCGCGGTCAGCATGGGGAACTATACCGGGATTATCCGTTTTTGAATCCTACCCAAGTAGATGCTTTTGTGAATAAAACAGTTGAATCCGTCTTGAGTGAACTGAAGAAATGTCTTGCAGTCTGGAATGAAGAGAACACACTCAGCCTGAAAGACTTACAACCGTCCCAGTTTTATATTTCTGAAAAGAAGCTTCGAGGCGTGTAGAAATGGCTTAACCCATCTGATCTGTCCAACTTTGAAGCAATTCCTGTGAAAATGCTGGACGGCATCCCGGTAATGACAGACGGGCATACAAGAGCTGTAGCTGCTATCTTAGCAGGTCTTGATTCTGTGCCTTTGGTCTGGGATCGCGATGACCTGAGCTGGGAAATGTACCGGAAATGCGTGGAAGAGTGCCGGAAAAGGCAGATCCGTTCACCTCAGGATCTGATACACTGCATTATCCCGGAAACGGATTATCATGAAAAATGGGACCGTTGGTGTGATCAGATCAACTTTCTGCGCTCCAAGGGCTACACGGTTGAAAACAGAATCGCAGCTTAAGAATTGCTTTTGAATTAGCTGCATTGGCTGAATTGCAGTGAAAATCTGTTGACCTATATCGTTAAATATGGTATATTACAAGCGAAGCAAGGACTTAAGTGCTTGCTGGCTGTGAAGTATGGGGCTCCGCTGGTGGAGTGTCATATGGAGCCTACGGTGGGTTGAGTGTGACCGCAATCCAGATAGGCGAAAGCTGAAAAAAACACACTATTTGGCTCCGGTACGCAAGTATCGGAGCCAGTTTTAGAGGTGGCGAAATGGTGAATCTGATTCAGCGAAACGCAATCGCATTTCAGAAGCTGTTGCATACGGAATATTATTACTGTCTCTCTCTTGCCGGAAAGGGAATCGAGGTTCGCCTGCGTTTTCAGGAAGAGGATTTCCATCATCTTGAGGGAATCGGTCAGTTGACCGACTTGCAAATCCATAGTTTGGGCGGCAGGAAGACTCTTTCAATGGCGCTGAATGGTGAAATAACTGAGGAAGATCTGAAAAAGTCAGCCCTGTTTGAATCCACAAGGACACAGAACAAGATTGATTGTCTTTATCTGCTGGAGACAGCGCTGGATCACAATGATCTTGTATTTCGATATGTCATAGGTGCAGATGGCCGAATAAAGATTGAGGCCAGTATTTTGCTGTACACAGATGTAGATGGGAATCAGATTTATGTTTACATTGATCAGGAAGAGGGAAGAAACAGCGATTATTACTGCAGGTCTTTTGTCGCCAATCCATCATTTGACCGCAAACGCGGATTGAAGAAAATGACACTTCTGTGGAAAGAAAAAACGGATCTGTTGACCAATGCGCGAACGTTACAATATAGCAAAGAAGGGTTCACTCCTGCTCAGTTAAGGACATAAGGGGGGTAAAAATATTCTCCAGCCTATAACTCCGTTACACAATCCTTTCCGTATCCTTCGTGCGGAGAGGTTTTTCTTTCCCGCGGGGTTTCTGCTCCTTCTGCTCGCACTCGATGCTGTCAACGATCTCATCCGCTTTTTCGTGAATCTGATGCTACTACATTTTGTACCTGTCCTTTTTCTTTTAATGCAATATGTTGTGGAATGCGAATGCGTCGGTAGGGCGAAGGTTCCCTTTGTCACCCCACGCCGGTTCAGAAGGTGACCATACCGGAAATGTAAGAATTGGTCACAAAACTTACCAAATTGGGCATTGGCACAGTTGGTAGGGCGAAGTCCTCCGTCCTCACCCCACAAAGGTCAGGGAGTTGACCGAAATGGACACGTCACCAGACCTGCAGACGTAAAACGCAGGAAACTCCCCCTGTTTACACCGATTGCCATTAGGAAGTAGACCGCCCGTCAGGGGGGAACCAGACCGCCGCAGGCGGGAATTTAAACCGCCACAAATGGGAGAGTTCTCAAGCGCCGTAGGCGGTTGACGAAGGCGCGAAGCGAATGTATCATAATCCTGCGTTTACTCATGTGGAGGGCAGGGCAACGCTGAGGAGCGACCCGAGTAACACATGAGGTTTTGCGGGGGAGTGGTGCCGTGTTGGTACCGCCCCTTTTGCATTTAACGCGGGATGGTTGGCACGCACACAGCATCACTTCCCTGGTAAAACAAAATTCGAAAAACCTTGGGGTGCGGGGCAAAGCCCCGATTCGACTTACTCTTTGCCCGGAACGTAAATCCGGAGGTCAGGACCCTTGAGCTCCAACCGGTAAGATTTCTCCAACAGCCTACCGCGAATGGACTGGGCGAAGCTCTTCACTTCGAAAAGAGCATCCCAGTTCTCCGGACTGCACTGGGCACAGACGACAATCGAGTGCCCGGCAATCTTCGCCTGGTTAAAAAACTCCTGCATCAGAAACTTGTCTTCGAGCTTGTAGTTCGGGAATTCGTCGATGCAGAGCAGCCCAAAGTTGCAATAATACCGGATACGCGATTCGAGTCGCTGAGTATCTTCCTCTTTGAGCCGTAACAGTTCCCGGCAGAGCTTTGGATAAGTAACCCATCTTGTGCGTATACCTTCCTCACAGGCCTTCGTGGCAATGGCCTGTCCCATCCACGTTTTCCCTGTGCCCGAAGCGCCCCAGATGATCAGGTTCTTTCCTTCACGGACGAAGTGTAAATCTGCAAGGCGGTGAATATACTCCAGATCCAGCTGCCGAACCTTGTAGTTAAGCAGATCGCTCAGGAATACCGGATCGCCCATTTTTGAGATTCGGAGGCATTTCTCATACTTCTTGTTTTTCACGGTAACAGCGGTGGCGCTGAGAGCCATACACACAACAGACAGTGGATCGTCGAGGCTGTTGGCAATAGCATCCTGGATTTTCTCACTGGCATTATTGCAGCCGAGTATTTTCAGGGAATCACAGATCTTCGCCATCTTTTCATCAGTTCTCATCCGCCGATTCCTCCTCGTCGCTGTGCGCGCAGAAGATATCGTTCAGATCGACCTGCTTTTCCTTTTCAGCCGGATGACGCTTTGCCTGGGCACTCAGAATGCTCTTAAAACCCTTCACGTTGAATACGGAGGACATATATGCCGCTTCAGATGCCTTCTCAGCCACATCGGCACTGTACCTGTTCAACGTTCTCAGCACAGCGGAAATCGGCCTGTATGACTGGACTTCAAACTCATACCTGCCCAGCACCGTCTTTACCCACCGTACGGTATTAGGCCCAAACTTTGCTGCCCAATCTGTCAGTTCCGCCGCAGAGTATGCGCCGTGTAAATCAACTCCCTTCCCCGGAATGTGATTCTGCTGCGTCAGTTTCTGCCATTTCCTGACAGCTCGCGGATGCTCTGCAATGAGCTTGTTCCCTTCGTAGATCCGAACGGCATCATTGGTAGCCCGTACCGTGACGGTCTTGCCAATATACTGAACGGGAACGCTGTAGAACGCGTTTTCAAACTGAATGTGGAAATCACGCCATACAACAGCAGTCCTCTCATCATAGGACCGATACTGCAGAACAGGGAGCTGCAGCAGCGTTGCCTTCTCTTCCTCTTCAAATATCGATGTCCGTGATCCGAGCCGTTTGGAATAGCTCTTTGCATTCCTGGCAATCAGCTTCCGACGCATAATGTCGTTGAATTCCTGCAGGGAATAGATATCCAGCCGCTCCATCGGGCGGATGATATCGTCCTCCACAATGCGGACGTGGCGTTCCACATGGCCCTTATCCCGCGGTTTCTTGATCCGCGTCGGCTTGGGAATGACGCCATAGTGGTTGAGGAATTCAACGTATCTGGTATTCAGGATGCCCTTTTCGTCAAGATGCTGCCTATCCACTGCGGTTGCACAATTGTCCGGGATGACGAAAGCCGGTGCGCCGCCAAAGAACTCGAATGCGTCCGTGTGCCCGGCATACCAGGAAGGCATCTTCTCATCCAGGAATCCTTCGCAGTAGAAATATCCACTGTAAGGAAGCGTCATGACAAACACATGGACTTCAATGATCTCGCCAGTATCAAGATCCGTGAAGTGGCCGTGATCACCGGTCCAGTCAGCCTGCCCTTCCAAACCAGGAACATGCTTCATCGTGAAGGAGATATCGTTCTTGCTGCGGTATTCCGAAACAATCTCGTTGAAGCGGCTCAGCTTGTACGCTTTCTTGCCTTTGGATGCTGCTTCCGAACAGTATTCCGCCCAGAGTTCGTTCCGCTGATACCCCTGACGCTGTTTGTCCAGGATCTTTTCGGAATCGGGCTGCAGATAATCCAAAATCCACACTTTTTCGTGCGGTGAAGAGATAATCTGCAATCTCTTCATTGGTGAGGTTCTCCGGGACGCCGTCGACGCTTCCCCAGATGCTTTCGCATCTGGAAACGATCCGGTCAACGGATTCCCACTTGCAGCCAAGGTTGTTTGCGATAGCTGCAGTCTTCAGGCCGAGTTTTTTCAGCCTGACGATGGTTTTGTAGTCCAACATAGGCACTACCTCCAATAGTTTATTTGCCTTTCGGCGAAACAATTGTAAGGTGCCATGCCGATTATTCGAAAAAAGTTTGCCGCCGGTTTAAATTCCCATCTTCAGCGGTCTACTTTCCCATGAGTAGCGGTCTGATGTCCTAAAACAGGCGGTGGCGACACTCCCCCGGAAAAACGATCCGGGATCCCATACGGGGCATTGGCACAGTTGGTAGCGCGCGACATTCGCATTGTCGAGGTCAGGGGTTCGACTCCCCTATCGGTACTATGGGGCCATCCGACTGCCTACGCTGTGTTTGCAACCCTCCTTTCGTTGTTAGGCATACCGCGTGTTACACTTCTTCTCCGCGGACACCGTAGGCTCTCCCCAGTTGACAGTGCAACGTTGTACAGCATGAATAGGTCTCCGACGCCGCCGTAGCTCCCTTCGCTCGCCCTCTATCGCTCCGGTTGTTTTGCCTTCCACGCGCTTAACCGTGTCGGCCTACGGGAGAAATTTGTCTCGGCGCTCAATACTATCCCTACTGCCTCACTTCCCACGCTTTACGTCTGGCATTACTACCATCCGCACAGGGTTTGTTGCCGGTGATGGGGCTTTCATCTTTCCGGGCTGGGTTCCCACCAGCTTGTTACATTGCCCTTTCCGGGCGCACTAAGCGCTATATCTACAGAGCTCGGCAGACGTTTCATCCCCATACCTTTCCTGGGGCCGCTTATCGGAAACGCGGCAGGCACGTTATTGTATAAGGTGGCGAAGAAGCCCATTATCAGGCTTTTCAACTCATTTATGGATGCTGAGCCATGTATCGCCTGATCTATTGGGATCTGATGGCCCGATCCCCCTTCACTCCTGTCGCATTGACAGGAGTTTTTCCGTTTGCGGCGAAATAACAGGTGTGGGCTTGATAGTAAGCTCATGCTCAGCCTATAATGGGTTTTATCGAAGAGGCCGTCATATCGGAATTTGAGGAGATCATGTAAATTAATGCTGGCCTTTACACAAGGAGTACATATATGAGTGAATGCAGAAACTGGTATAACGGTGATCCGATTCTGGAAGAGTATCATGATCATGAATGCCTATACGGGCTGAAATAAATCGGTCATAACCTGCGTTATATGATTGTAACGAACCAGGGGGGAAACGAGTATGAGAAAGCGTATCTGGTTGGCAATCCTGTTATCAATGATTCTTACATTCGCAGACGTCGAAAGTATTCATGCTGAAATTCTTCCTGCCTGCGGCGAAGGACAGATCGGCTACCAGGCTGTTGTGCTGTGCGAAAGCCTGACGGTGCGTCAGGATCGCAGTGCCAGTTCCAGGGCAGTGAAAACCCTGCACTATGGTGATACGTTTGCTGTGCAGGATAGCTGGGACGGCTGGGCGAGCTGCTTTACCTCAGATGATGTCAACGCGGGTCAGACAGGCTGGGTCAATTCTGACTATATCATTGTCAATCCAACATGGTACCGGACAGACGATGCAACGCCGGTCTACGCCTGGAACGATACCATGTCGCCCAAAGTAGCACTGCTGAGCAAAGGCACCGTCCTGCCCATCCTGAAGGACGAAGGAGAATGGCTGATTGTCAGCCTGCGCGGTGCAAGTGGCTGGATCTACAAAAATGCATCAGACCGTCTCAACGCAGAGACAGTCGAGACGATCGGGCTTATCACTAACCACAGCATCCTGATAAATTAGGTAGACAGTTCGTCAGCGACCGGCCTTCTCCTGGGATCTTCTAACAGCCTTCAATCCTTTGTATTTCAACACTTTTTCGTAAAAAAACTATCGGAAAAGTGTTGCTTTTTTACTCGTTTCATGATATAATTTAGGTATACTTTAGGTGGTTGGAGGTCATGAAATGGGTAAGTACGCTGTGCCGGAATCCATCCGTCAGATGAAGCCCAAAGGAACCATGGTCAAGTGCATTTCCGGGCATTATTATGTCTATGAATATTCCACCGTAACCGGGCCGGAC
>JAFRHH010000069.1 GCA_017433405.1 Clostridia bacterium
CAGCAAGTCGCTCCCCTAGCACGGCTCATACCATAAAACAACGGGGCGCGTTTGTCAAGAGGGGAGTAAAATGATACATTTTGATTAAATAAATGTAAAAAAAGATAGGAGCGGCATTTGACACAGAAAGACTTGTTATGGTAGAATGTTTCAGATTCCTTCCGGGAATGTTAAAATTCTTGCATGGGAGATGAAACGTTTTGAAAAAGATTCTGTGCCTCCTGCTGACCTCTGTTTTGCTTCTGAGCACGGCGTATGCCATGGAAACAGGCAGCATCATGATTAACGGAACGCAAAAGCGGAATATTAACATTCACGCGACCGGCGATAATCCGATGGAGCCGGGAATCAGCCCGACCACCGGTGAAAATCTCTCGGAGCTGGCGGCCAGGCTGCAGCTGCCGGAAACCTACGGCGGCATGGTGAAAACCGGAAAGTATTATCCCATGCTGGTTCAGATTTCCAATCCCAACGGCGGAATCGGCCAGAACGCGCCCTGGTTCGCCTCCTACGCCGATGTCATGTATGAGACGATGCTGAGCGGCGATGGCATTACCCGTCATACGGCTATCTTCAACAACGTGCTGCCGGAGATCGTGGGGCCGCTGCGGAGCATCCGTTCCCACCATCTGGCGATTCAGGCGGAGTGGAACTGCCCCTATCTGTTCCACGGAAAGCAGGATATGTACGTGGATCCGCTGATGATCGAGCTGAACAAGGCCCGCCCCGGAACCACCTACAGCCGGAAGCTGAATACGGTGGGTATTCTGCTGAACGGGACCGACGGCAATACCAAGCCCTATAAATCCGGGGACCGGCATTTCCGCGTCAACAAGACGCAGATTGACGCGCCGAACAACGCGGGCTACAGGCTGGCGGAGATTCAGAAGGAAGTCTGCCCGGCGGAATGGGATTTCAACAATCATACCTATGTCTTCACGGATCAGCTGCCCCTGGGCGGGGACGACGCCTCCTTCATCTATGTGGACTGGAGGCAGGCCGTGAACAACAGCCGGCTGGAATACGATCCGGAAGCCAACGTCTATGAACGCTATGTCTATCTGGCCAACGATCCCCAGAAGGCTGCGCTCTATGACGAGCTGACCCTGACCAACCCGGTGCTGGTGAACCGCGACAAGACCGGCGAGGGGACCTTCACCTTCGAGATCGAGCACGCGAATCCGATTACCTTTACCAACGTGATCGTCCAGTACGTGACCATCGACTGGAACGGCCAGGGAACCAAGTTCATTCCCGCCGGCAAGGGCAAGGACGGCACCGGCAACGCGGACTACTTCATGGGCGGAAAGCATTATCAGGGTGTCTGGAAACGCGACAGCATTTTCGACCGGACCGTCTTTTACGGGCCCGATGGATATGAGATGCCGCTGCTGCGCGGAAAAACGCTGATCATTATGATGGATACCAAGGACAACCGGAGCGTCAGCTACGATCCGTAAGCAAAACCATCGGCCGAAAGGGTGTTACGCGTGGGCAAGAAGATTCTGCTGGTAGACGATGAGCCTCTGATTCTGAAGGGACTGAAATATACCCTGGAACAGGAGGGCTATGAGACGGACAGCGCGATGGACGGGGAAGAGGCGCTGGCGAAGTTTGAAAGCGGCGGCTTTGATCTGATCCTGCTGGATGTGATGCTGCCGAAGCTGGACGGGATCTCGGTCTGCCAGCGGATCCGGGAGAGCAGCGATGTTCCGATTATCATGCTGACGGCCAAGGGCGAGGATATGGATAAGATTCTGGGCCTGGAGTTCGGCGCGGACGACTATATGACCAAGCCCTTCAACATTCTGGAGGTTAAGGCCCGGATCAAGACGATTTTCCGGCGGGTTTCCGGGGGAACTGTTCAGCAGGAGCAGCGGGTGGTTCGCGTCCATGATATGGAAGTCAATCTTGTGAAGCGAAGCGTGACCCTGGGCGGGAAGGACGTGAAGCTGACCGCCAAGGAGTTTGACCTTTTGCAGATGTTTGTGACCAATCGGGGTACGGTTTTCAGCCGGGAGCAGATGCTGGAAAACGTATGGAAATATGACTACGCGGGAGACGCCCGTACGGTGGATGTTCATATTCGGCGCCTGAGGGAGAAGATTGAGCGGGATACCTCGAAGCCTGAATTCATCTTCACCAAATGGGGAGTGGGTTATTATTTCACGGACCAGGATTAAGGATCTTTTTTCGGGGGCCAGCATCAGGTGGAAAATCCTGCTGGCCTTTTTTGTCATTGTGGGGGTTTCCTTTGCCGTGGCAGCCTCGAACCTGACCAATCTGGTCCGGGACTTTCTCTTTGATCAGCGGACCCGGGAGGATTATCAGATGACGGAACGGGTGGCTGAAGCGGTGGCGCCGGAGCTGGCCTATCTCTCCGCCGACAGCCTGAACCGCATCCTGGAAAGCAACGCGGAAACCATGGACGGGCGCCTGATGGTGCTGGACACGAACGGGAAGGTTCAGTTCGATACCTTCGGCGCCCTCTGCGGCCGCCGGCTGGAGCTGGAGGAGGTGCTCCAGGTGCTGACCGGCGGGAGTGAGGAAGCCTACGGTTTTTATACCCCGGGCCGGGAAACGGTCGAAAAAATGAGCGGGGAGAGCGGCGCGGACTATGTGGCCTACTGCGCCCGGGAGATCCGGCTCGGGGAGCGGCGCCTCGGGGTGATTCTGTTCGTCAGCCGGATTCAGAGCCTGATGGATTCCCTGAACACGGTGCAGTGGCAGCTGGTTACCGTCTTCCTGGTGATCGCGCTGGGAGCGCTGGTGCTGGCCCTGATCCTGAGCCAGGTGGTAACCAAGCCCATCACCGACCTGAGCCGGATCATGGGGAAGATGGGAAAAGGCGATCTGAGCGTCCGGGCGCCGATTCGGGGCAGCGGCGAAATGAAGGAGCTGGCGGAGGCCTACAATACGATGGCCGCCCAGCTCGAAAGCATCGACAAAACCCGGAACCAGTTTGTTTCAAACGCGAGCCATGAGCTGAAAACGCCGCTGGCCACCATGAAAATCATGCTGGAAACCATGATGTATCAGCCGGATATGCCCCGGGAGCTGCAGCGGGAATTCATGGAGGATATGAACCACGAGATTGACCGGCTGACGGGGATCATTACGGATCTGCTGACGCTGACCCAGACCGACGCGAAGGCGAAGGAGCTGAAGAAGGAACCGGTGGATCTTTCCGGGCTGACGGAGGAGATCATCCGCCTGCTGAGTCCGGCGGCCAAAAAGCGCGGACAGTCCCTGACCGGCGAGGTTGAGAAGGGGCTGACGATGCGGGGGGACAGGAACCGGCTGCACCAGGTGCTCTACAATCTGACGGACAACGCGATGAAATATACGCCGGACGGCGGCGCGATTCATGTTTCCCTTCATCTCGACGGGGAGGAGCTGGTCTGGCGGGTGCGGGATAACGGCGTCGGAATCCCGGAGGAGGACCAGGACCATGTGTTCGAACGCTTCTATCGCGTGGATAAGGCCCGCAGCCGGGAAACCGGCGGAACGGGGCTGGGGCTGAGCATCGTTCGCCAGCTGGTGACGCTGCACGGCGGAACGGTGACGGTGAAATCCCGGATGGGAGAAGGCTCCGAGTTTATCGTCCGCCTGCCAAAGGAGGGAGCGTAAGGCATGAAAAACCGGATCAAGAAGGTTGGCTGCCTCCTGATGGCGCTGCTGATGCTCGCGCTGTTGACGGGCTGCGGCAGGGAGCGGGAGGAGGAAAGGGCTCCTGCCCCGAGGCTTTCGAAGCCGGAGGTTCCCTGGACGGCGCCGGACGGAGACGGAACGGTCGGTCAGGCCAGGCGGGCGACCCTGTATCTGCGGAGCGTAAGCGGCCTGCAGATGGTTCCCCGGGAGATCATGCTGGAGGCGGCCGAGCTGCACAATCTGGTCAGGACGCTGACCGCGGTTTTTCTGAGCGCGCCGGGGGACGGGGAAGTAGCCCCCTGGGGCGGCGAGCGGCCCCTGACCTTTTACGGGGAAACGCCGGTGGAGATCAGCGGAAGCATCTGTACCGTGAATCTGGGAACGGCGGCCCTGGAGCTGTCTTCCTCCGACTTCTATATGATGTGCGTGGGTCTGGCGACTACCCTCTGCTCCCTGGATGAGATCAGCTTTGTGAATGTGCTGGTGGCGGATCAGAGCGTCGGGCTGGATGTCAGCGGCATCCTGCCGATGGGAAGCCTGACAGCGCATCCGGACGAAAACCTGCCGGTGCTCTGGGAACAGATGGAAGCGAAGCGGACGCCGCTGGGGGAAGAGCCCGCCCGGACGCCGCTGAGCACCATGGCTACCCTTTATTACCCCCTGACGGACGGGCGGGGGATCGGCTGCGAAAACCGGATTCTGAATTTTCCGGGCCAGACCCCGGGCCAGCTGGCCGGCGGCCTGCTGCAGGCCATCGGTGACGTGCGGAAAAACCAGGTTGGCAGCGCGGCGCTGCCGGATCTGGCGGAAATGATGCCCTACGCGCCGCTGACCAGCGAGCTGGAGGAGGGCGGGAAGCTGATTACGCTCTCCTTCCGCCGGGAAATCAGCGAGCTGCTGGAAGCCTGGCAGACGGATTTTCCCTGCCTGGCCGCCGCCATTACGATGACCCTGACCACCTTTATGCCGGGCGTCAGCGCCGTCAGCCTGCGGGTGGAGGATGTACCGACAACGGAGCTGAACGGGGATCTGGGCCGGATTACCGCCCTGGGCGGTCTTCTTCGCCGCGGGATGTTTCAGTCCTGGCTCCGGGGCGGCGTGACGGTCTATTTTTCCCGGGACGGGCAGCTGAAGGCCTGCCTGCGGCCGGTGGACCGCCAGAAGACGGAAAACCCCCGGGCGCTGCTCTCGGAGCTGATGGCGGGCCCGACCCGGCGGGAAAAAAACGGCGGGCTGGAACCCGTGCTCCCGCCGGAGCTTCGGGAGGACGACGTGCTGGGCATCGCGGCGGAGGGGGATACGCTGCTGGTCAACCTTTCCGAGAGCTTCCGCTCCGCGATCCAGGCCTGGGGAAAGGAACGGGAGGCCCTTCTGTGTTACAGCATGATCAATACGCTGGCCATGAACTGCCGGATGAGCCGCGTCTGCTTCTTTTTTGAGGGAGAGCAGCGGGAGACGATCGCGGGAGAGATTTACTGGGCGGGGGATTTTCTGTTCAACCCGGGGCTCGGGGACTGATTTATTCATTTATTAACATGGCGTTCATATTCCGGTCAAAAAGCCGGTATATACTGCCCCTGAAACCGAAAGGAGGTTATCAACATGACAGGAACGAACAGAAGGCATTTCATGGGATATATCGCGCTGGCGCTGGTATGCGCGCTGGCGGCGACGGCGGTGGTGGCTTTCCGGGCGCCGGGAAACGCCAGCGCGGAGACCGTCGTCCTGACATCCCCGTTTACGGAAGCGGTCGCGAAGGTTCGCAACAGCGTGGTCGGCGTCAATAACTACCAGCTGGTCAGCAGCTATTCCTACGGAGGCGGAAACGATTACTACTCTCCCTGGGACTATTTCTTCGGTTACGGCAACGGCGGCTATGGGTACGGCTATCCGAACGGCCGGAACGGCCGGGGAAACGGGCGCTCGGATTCCTCCCGGGAAGTCCAGAGCGGCAGCGGCTCCGGCGTGGTGGTGGAGAAGGAATATGTGCTGACCAATTACCATGTGGTGGATGGGGCCAGCAGCCTGAAGGTTTCCGTGCTCAAGGAAGGGGATACCGAAGCGACCCTGTATGACGCGACGGTAGCGGCCTCCGACGAGAACAAGGATCTGGCGGTGCTGTATGTGCCCGGGCTGCCGCTGGAGGCGGTGGAGCTGGGCGACAGCGATCAGCTGGTGGTCGGCGACTGGGCGATCTGCATCGGAAACCCTGGCAACGGCGAGGGCTCCATCATGACCGGAACCGTGACCGCCGGCATCATCTCCGCCCTGGACCGGGAAGTGGCGTCGGGCAGCTCGACGACGGACGCCTATGGCCGGAAGGTCAAGTCGGTCAACAAGATGATTCAGACGGACGCGGCCATCAACAACGGCAACAGCGGCGGCGGCATGTTCAATACGGCCGGCCAACTGGTGGGCATCCCCAACATGAAGTACAGCGGAACCCGCTCCTCTATGGCGTCCCTGGGAATTGAAAACATCGGCCTGTGCATTCCGGTGAACGAAGCCAAGGATCTGATCAGCAAGGCCCTGGGCGCGGATGTGAGCGACTTTGCCGGCGCGGAGAACCCGGAGGAGGCCCAGGCGGCGGACAGCACCATGGTCGGAAAACCCCGGCTGGGCGTCTCGGTAACGACCTTTAACGGCGCTGAAATGACCGACGGCGTACTCCCCAACGGGGTTTATATCCTGGAGGTGGAGGAGAACAGCCCGGCGGAGAAGGCAGGCCTGAAGCCCGGGGATATCATCCTCGAAGCCAACGGAACCGTGACGCCCACCTTTGAGGAGATGTCCGGCGTGCTGCTGAACCTGAAGGAAGGCGACACCGTGAAGCTGAAGATCTGGCGGCCCGACCGGGTGGAAGACGCCGCCCAGGGGATGATCTCCACCACCGGGGAGGATCTGGATGTCGAAGTGACCCTGAAGGTGCTGGACGCCGTCGCCCAGTAAGGCAGGAGCTTCGGTCGGGAAAACAGCGGAAGCCCGCGGCGCTCCG
>JAFRHH010000070.1 GCA_017433405.1 Clostridia bacterium
CCCCATGGTCCGCGCCGCGTAACACAGGGGACAGTCCCCACGTTCCACAGTCCCCGCGTTCCACTATTAGAAGAAGCTGATTTCTTCGCCGGTTTCCCGCTGATGCTGGCGGGCCCAGGATTCGTCGCCGGCGGGGGAAACGATCGCGGAATCCGCGAGATCCACTGTCAGATTTCGGACGGAGACAATTTCCTGGCGGCCAAGGGTGGCGGCCAGGGCTTCCTCGCCGGAGGCATAGGCCGTTTCCTTTCCTTCCCGGGAAAGGGTGACCGGGCCCTCCGCCAGCTCCAGCAGGGCCGAGAGGGAAACCCGGCCCCCCAGATTGCTCAGGAAGCCCGTCGCATCCTGCCATTCGAGGCCGGCCTCCTGGGCGGCTTTTTTGATTTCCGCCCGGGCTTCCGCGGACATTCGGGGATCGGCGACGGCGACGGCCTTCACCGACGGGAGCATCTCCCGCCAGTCGGCGACCACCGGGACGCCGTCCAGGCTCTTTCCCTCGCCGGCAGGATCCACCACCGCCTTCACCCGCCAGGCATAGCCATCCTCCAGATAGCGGATCGCGCGGCGGGCCATTTCCCCGGAGCCCACCACGACGGCCGGCAGGGCCGCTTCCTTTCGGCGGGCGATCCGCTTCTTTTCCACCAGCAGGAGCCGATAGCCAAAACGGATCAGGGCGATGAAAAAGAACTGGAGAATCGCGCCGATCGCGTAATAGGTAAAGGGCATCCGGCGACGGAAGCCCAGAAACGCCAGGGTTCCCAGCACCTGAAGGAGCAGCGTGACCGCGTTGGCCCCTATGATCCGGTTCATATCGTTAATACCGGCATAGCGCCACATACCGCCATAGAGGCGGAAGAGGGCGAAGACCGCGATACACATCACCGTATAGAAGGGGGTAAAGCGGAGCCAGTCCGTCAGATAATAGCCCACGGAGGGGCGGAATTCGAAGTTCACGTAGAAGCGGACGATCAGGGCCAGGAAGTAGGCCGCGTTCACCGCCAGGATGTCCAGCAGGACGATCCAGAGATCGTCCCGCAGGTTCTTCCAGAAGCTTTTCATTTCTGAATCTCCAAATTATTCGAATTGGACAACTGTATCTTTTGGTCCGCCATCATCATCATTTTACCCACGCTGAAGCGTGGACGGATCCGCATGATAGGTTTCCACCATCGCCATGATGAGGTCCCGGATATCGGCGCGGTTCGCGTAGGCCGCTTTCATGAGGCCCTTCAGGTTTTCCAGGAAGGCGTCCTCGTCGAAGCGGATCGGATTCCCGATATGGATCAGGTCGTTTTCCGTCTTCTGAAGCCCTTCCTCCGCCATGAGCTTTTCCTCATAGAGCTTTTCGCCGGGGCGCAGGCCGGTATACTCAATCCGGATATCCACATCCGGCTTGAAGCCGGAGAGGCGGATCAGGTTCCGGGCCAGGGTATCGATCTTCACCGGACTTCCCATATCCAGGACGAAGATTTCGCCGCCCCTGGCGTAGGTGCCGGCCAGCATGACCAGGGAGACCGCCTCGGGAATCGTCATAAAATAACGGATAATATCCGGGTGGGTCACGGTGACCGGGCCACCATGCTCGATCTGGCGCCGGAAGATCGGAATCACGGAGCCGTTCGAGCCCAGGACGTTTCCGAAGCGGACGGCGACGAACTCCGTATGCACCTTCGAGAAGTCGAAGCGGTTCGCCTCCAGGGCGCGGGAGACCTCATGGGTAAAGAGCTGGGGAATTTCCCCCGCCTTTCCCGCCTTGATCTTCGCGTCGAAGGCCTGGATCACCATTTCGCAGAGGCGCTTCGACGCCCCCATCACGTTGGTCGGATTCACCGCCTTATCCGTCGAGATCAGGACGAAGCGCCGACAGCCATGCACCATGGCGGCATAGGCCGTTTTATAGGTGCCGATGGCGTTATTCTTGATCGATTCGCAGGGAGAGTCCTCCATCAGGGGGACATGCTTATGGGCCGCCGCGTGATACACGATCTCCGGCCGGTATTTTTCAAAGAGCTGGAACATCCGGCGGGAGTCGCGGACCGAGGCGATCAGGGTTTCCAGATTCAGATCCGGATAGGCCTCCTTCAGCTCCAGCTGGATCTGATAGGCATTATTTTCATAAATATCGACGATGATCAGCTGCTTTGGGCGGTGGGCCGCGATCTGGCGGCAGAGCTCGGAGCCGATGGATCCGCCGCCGCCGGTGACCATGACCACCCGGCCGTTAATCTGGTCAAAGACCTCCTTGAGGTCCGCCTTGACCGGTTCCCGGCCCAGCAGATCCTCCACGGAGACATCCTTCATGGCGGAGACGGTGACATCCCCATTCATGAGCTGATACATGCCGGGGAGCTGCTTGACCTCGCAGTCCGTCTCGTTACAGATCGCCAGGATATCCCGCTTCTGCTGCGCCGTGGCGCTGGGAATCGCCAGGAAAATCTGGTCGACCTCGTATTCCTTCACCGCCCGGAAAATTTCCTCCCGGCCGCCGATAATCGGGACGCCGTCGAGATAGCGCTGCCACTTATTCGGGTTATCATCGATAATACAGACGACGGTATCGTGGATTTCCCGGGCCTGATTAATATCCCGGAGGATCAGCTGGCCCGCGGAGCCCGCGCCAATCAGCATAATCCGCTTTCCGCCCCCCGCCGCCTCCGCCCGGGAGCGCAGGAGCTGGACGAAGCGGAAGCCGAAGCGGGGAATCGCCAGGAAAACGAACTGGAAGCCGGCGCCCAGGACATAATAGGAGAGCGGCATCCGGCCGAAGCAGACCGTGATCAGGGCCGCATGGAGCAGGGAGACCACGAAGGACACCCCGAAGACCCGGACGAAGTCCGCCGAGCCGGAGAAGCGCCACATACTGTTATACATCCGGAGGAAGTAAAAGCAGACGAGGGCGCCGCAGCAATAGGGCAGAATAAAGGAGAGATAGGGATTCAGGAATTCCGGAGGGATTTCGCTGAAGACCCCGTCGAAGCGGAGCCAGAGGGCCAGGAAATAGGCCGCGCCCATCGCCAGGAAGTCATAGATCGCCAGGAAGATCGAGATGATCTGCCAGTGCTCCAGCTTCCTTCGGGTTTCTTTCCTGCTCAAGGCGCTCTTTGGACCTCCTTTTTCCTGTGATTGGGTATAGCTCCGCCGATGAAGCTGGGTTTCCCGCTTCATTTTTTTGAGTTAGGGATTTTGTCATACCCAGCAGGACCACCGGGTATGATGGGGAACGGGCGGCAGTCCTGGAGACAGCCCCCGTGTTCCGGGTCGGGTTGTTAGATGGTTACAAAACCGATCGGGTTGGTATCACCGATGGTCAGGAGTTCGGCAACACGGTCCACATCCTTGACACGGGAGACGTGCATTTCCTCCACCAGCAGGACAGCGTCCACCGCCGCGGCCCGGGTCAGGGTTTCACTGTCATTGGCCAGGTTGCCGCGGACTTCAACATTCAGATCATCTCCCATCCGACTCTTCAGGGCGTTCACCAGCTTTTCCATTTTCGCCGTCGGCAGGGTACCGGTCACCAGCAGCTTTCCGGAAGGCACCTTTTCCTTCACCAGGGCCGCCAGGGTATCATTCACCGTTTCATTATTCCGCATCTTCTTTCGGAATTCCCAGTTTTCGATCAGATGATCGATCAGCTTACCCGGATGATGATTCCAGGCACGGGAATGGACATATTCCGCATAGACCGGCAGCTGATAGCGGGCCGTCAGATCCCGGCTTTCATGGAAGCGGCCGCCGATCACATACTGAATACCGAAAAGCAACAGGCTGGCCGCAAAGGAGATCAGGAAGCCAAAGAGCGCCATCTTCTTAACATGGGTTCCCGGGACACCCGGAGCCCCACGGGACATGTTTTCCAGGTTCCGGTTCAGGGCATTCTGGTAAGACTCAATTTCTGAGGCGACATTGGTCCGGGACTGAGCCAGATCCATCCGGGTAATCGTAAAGACGCCATCCCGGACAACCTCCAGATCATGGGTATAGATCTCATCCGCCTTCGTCTTCAGGCCCAGAACATATTTGGAAAGATATTCCAGCTGTTTTTTCGCATCTTCTTCGTTCGTACCCAGAATCGTAATCGTAACGGTATTAAAATCCGCGTTACATTCGACCTTCGCCACTTCCCGGACATAGGCCATATTATCCGTGCCAAAGATCTCTTCCATTCCTTTATCCGAAATAATGTTATCAAAGGCACCGTTATAGACGTTGATCAGATAATCCGCGGGATCACCCGACATACCGGCATGAAGCTTATCGTTCTCGCTCTCCGCCAGCTTAATCAGATAAACCCGTGTCGCCTGAAACACCTCCGACGGATTCAGCTTCAGCAGCAGGGAGTTATTCAGATAATCCTTTCGGTTCGCGAGCAGATTCCGATAGCTGCGAACCGCCTGGTCACTGGTGGCCACGGAAGCCTCCCAGGCCTGATAATCAATTTCATACTGCTTTTCTTCCGCGGTTTTCTCTCCCCGATTATGGACATTCACAATCGAGAAATGCTGATACGCTCCCAGCCCGATGGTTCCAATCAGAACAATGACCAGGATGCTGCGCCAATGATACAGGATATGGAAAAACATATCCCTCAGGTTAACATCATTCCCGCTCCGAACTCTGGTTTCCATGCATTCTCCTCCAAAAGCTTAAAAATACACAAATTGCATTATACACCAAGGCCCCATAAGCGTCAATTCTGACAGAGAATGACAAGCGGGGCCGAAAGGCTTTGGTTTTCCTGATTTCTCTTCTGTGAACGGCAGTTCACGTCTGCCATTCTGTCTGGATGATAAGATCGTTGTGCCAGATCATAGAAAAACCCCCGGAAGAGCTGTTATACTCTTTCCGGGGGAAGGTTCCAATATTTGACTGTTCCGAACGCGGAGGCATCTTCCTATTCAGCGGCGCTGATTACTGGCCGGCGACAGGCTTCGACACGCCGCAGAAGGGGCAGAAGAGCCAGGTTTCCAGCAGTCCGGTATGGCCGTTTACGCAGGTCCAGGCATTCGCCGCGGCGGCCGCGGCCGCGGCTTCGGTCTGGGAATTCGAACCGGCGACCACCGTATTGGCGGCGGCAGAGGTTCCGGTTTCGAAGCTTTCGATATTATCAACCTCGTAGGTCACCGGGGGCTTCTTGACCCCTTCCGGCAGGAAGGTATAGGTCACAACCCACTCAACTTCCTTTTCCTTCCAGACAGCGGTCAGCTTCTGCTGGACAGCGAAGCCGTTCATGACATCCTCATAGGACGGCGTAAAGAGGGACTTCGCCTCGCCGGTGGCCTTGCTTTTGCCCGTATTGGTCGCACGGGTAAAGATCGTAAACTCCGCGTCGGCGCCGATGGCGGTCTTCGGGTGACGGCCGGCGACGGGCTTTCCGTTAATTTCACAAATCCAGGAGTACTTCTTGCCCATGCCGTTATAATCCTCACATGCATAGGTTTTATCCAGATACAGCACATCGCTGTAGACCGCGGAGGAGGCTTCCTCATCCCGGTCATTATCCTCAACGGCCAGATCCGTCCCGATAATATAACCTTCCTTTTCCTTCGCGGTCGTAATCTTATACCAGATCTCGCCGTCCTCACCGATTTCCATCTTGTTCACTTCGACTTCCGTATCGGCCTTCAGGTCAACAACTTTTTTCCCCTTGGGCTTCGGCTCCTTCCGGACCGTCGTCTTTACCCGGGTATGGCCATAGGTCGGATAGGTCGTCGCTTCAGCCACGGGGGCCAGGAGGGCAACAAACAAGGTTACCAGTACCAAAATACTCAAAACACGCTTCATTTCGATCATGCATCTCCCTTCAGGGTGGTGATGGCGGTATTTTATCACCATCTTTGACATTTGTAAACCGTTTCGTGGCTGAAATTTCATTTTTTTATGAAGGTTTTTTATTGTTTTTGTAACTAAATAGTCATAATTGTACAGAAGACAGAGGGGACAGTCCCCTCGTTCCCGTTTCAGGGCTGGGAGCGGAAAACCTGAATAATCGGCGGCAGCGTAAAGAGGAAAAGCACCAGGCTCCGGGCCCGGAAGAGGAATTCCACCCAGCCGGCATTTCCCGGATACTCCGGGACGGTGTGTTTCCCCCGCAGGCCTCGCCAGGCAGCGAGGAGGAAGAGAAGCATGCCCGCCTCCATGACCGTCATCAGAAGGGCTCCGCTCACCCCGGCGGCCTCCATCATATCCTTCAGGGGATTCATCGGATAAGAATAGTTAAATTTGAACACCCACTGGAAGAGGGAATTCTCAAGGAAGCAGTTATGCATCCAGCGGAAGATATTCACCAGGAGATAACCCACGCTCAGGACCAGATCCGCCAGGAGGGCCGTTTCCCGCTGGCGCACGGAAGCGAAAAGCAGCGTCATGAAGGGAACGAGGAGGATAATCCACTGGGGATGCCAGTTCACAAAGCAGAAAAAGAGGACATAGGCCGCGAGGCAGAGCCAGAGGGTAAACTCCGTTTCCCGGACCGGATCCCGCTCCGGATGATGCATATAGGCGAAGAAACAGAGGAGGATATATCCCAGAATAAAGGCATAAACCGGGCTGAAGCCCCCAGGCAGCTCCACTTCGAAGATCCAGGTCGAATAATGGAAATGGGCGCCCATGATCTCCTGGGTCGCGGACCAGCCTGGATCCAGAAGCGTGCAGGCCAGGGTCGTTACCCCATAGAGCGAAAGGCCGAGGGCCCCATATCCCAGGAGGCGCCAGAGGCGCTTTTCCTTCAACAGCAGGAGGGGTACAAACGCCAGAACCGCAAAAAGCTTATAACAGATCGAAAGGGCCATGACCAGGGAAAAGAGCACCAGCCGGTTTCGAAAAAACAGGCGCAGGGCGAAAACCATGGTCAGAATCATAAAGATATCATACTGATTAAAGACGATCGCCTCATAGAGGAGAATCGGGGAAGAAAGAAAGAGATACCGCACATCCTGATCCCAGGGAAGGCGGCGTTCCTCCTTCCGGCCGGGAAAGATCTCTCCCGCCAGCTTTACCATCTGAGACGCGGTGACCAGGCAAAGACCCACCACCAGAACACGGCCCCAAAGGTTCAGGATTTCCACATAGACCGTTGGGGAAAAATGGAAAATCGAATTCAGGAGATAAACCGGCGCTACCCAAACAGCCATCGTCAGATAGATCACGATATTATAGATCGCACCGCTTTCCAGGGTCGGCGCGCCAAGATAGCCGGTATGCTCCGCGATCGTCCAGGTCAGGGCATAGAAGGGCTGCCCTCCCAGCCAGGCCCGGATCAGTTCCGAGGCGTGGAGCATGGTGATCCTCATATCAAAGCCCTGATCAAAGCAGAAGAAGGCAAACAGCGCCGTCACGGCGACCGGCAGATATTTCAGCCAGGGGTTTTTCCGGGCGAGTAAATCTGATTGTGGCATACTTTTTTTCACCTCAGGGGAGCTCCGGCAGGGAGCGGAAATAATCCAGGGTATCCGTCAGGATCTGATCCAGGGGAAGAACCGGCTCCCAGCCGGTATCCCGGGAAAGCTTCGTATGATCGCAGCAGATGACCGGGGAATCGGAGGGGCGCATGCGCGCCGGATCCTGGCGGACCGGAACCGGCATCTTCGCCAGGGCCAGGAGGCGGTCCAGCACCTCCTGGGCGCTCCAGGTCGTTCCGGAGCCCACGTTATAGACCTCGCCGGGACGGCCCTTTTCCGCCAGGAGGCGGTAGGCCCGGACGATATCCCGGACATGGGTGAAATCCCGCCGGGCGGCAAGGTTGCCCACCGACAGGGTGGGGCTCAGGCCCCGCTCCACCCGCACGATGCCGGAGGCGAAATCCGGAATCATAAAGCCCGTCCGCTGGCCTGCGCCCCCATGATTAAAGGACCGGGTCATACAGACCGACAGGCCGTAGGCCCGGGCATAGAGGGCGGCCAGCTCCTCCTGGGCCCGCTTCGAAATCGCGTAGGGGCTCGAGGGGCGCATCGGGGTTTCCTCCGTCACCCGGGCGCCGTCGGCGCCCAGATGGCCATACTGGTCCGAGGAGCCGACGATCACCACCCGGGTTTCCTTCCGGCCCGCCTTCCGGAGGGCCTCCAGGACATGGAGGGCGGCGAGGATATTCAGTTCAAAGGTAAAGCGGGGCTTATGCCAGGAAAGGCCGATATCCGCCTGGCCCGCAAGATGGAAGATCCAGTCCGGGGCCGTCCGGGCAAGCAGGGCCTCCACCGCCTCCGCATCCAGAAGATCCACCCGCTCCACACCGGGAAGATCCACGATATCCGCCCGGAGGACGGTATGGCCGTTTTCCTCCAGCTCCCGACGGAGATAGCGGCCGACGAAGCCCTCGGAGCCGGTAATCAGCGCCTTCACGTCCGAGCCTCCAGAGCCGCCTTTTCAGCCTTCGCCAGCTTCAGGTCATGCTCCGCCATCAGGGCGCAGAGCTCCTCGTAGCTCGTTTTCTGGGGATTCCAGCCCAGCTTCGTCCGGGCCTTCGTCGGGTCGCCCCAGAGATTCACCACGTCCGTCGGGCGATACCACTTCTCGTTGACGCAGACGAGCATCCTTCCGGTCTTCCGGTCGTAGCCCTTTTCGTCGATCCCCTCGCCCCGCCACTCCAGCTCGATGCCGTCATGGGCGAAGGCCAGGGTCGTAAACTCCCGAACCGTATGCTGGACGCCGGTGGCGATCACGTAATCATCCGGGGAGGGCTGCTGGAGGATCAGCCACATGCATTCGACATAATCCTTCGCGTAGCCCCAGTCCCGGAGGGAATCCAGATTGCCCAGCTCCAGATGATCCTGGAGGCCGACGGCGATCCGGCCCGCCGCCCGGGTGATCTTCCGGGTTACGAAGGTTTCACCCCGGCGCTCGGATTCATGATTAAAGAGGATGCCGTTGCAGGCGAAGACCCCGTAAGCCTCCCGGTACTGGCGGATCATCCAGAAGCCGTACTGCTTCGCCACGGCATAGGGCGAATAGGGATGGAAGGGGGTCGTTTCGCTTTGGGGAACCTCCTCGACCTTGCCGTAAAGCTCGGAGGTCGAGGCCTGGTAGACCCGGCAGGCATGATCCAGGCCCGCGTTATGCACCGCCTCCAGTATCCGGAGAACCCCCAGGGCGTCCACGTCGCCGGTGTATTCCGCCGCGTCAAAGGAGACCTGGACATGGGACTGGGCCGCCAGATTATAGATCTCATCCGGGCGGACCTGCAGGACGATCCGGGTGACCGCGGAGCTGTCCGTCAGATCCCCTTCATGGAGGATCAGGCGATCCAGAATATGATCGATCCGCTGGGTCGTCGGAACCGAGGAGCGGCGGATCATGCCGTGGACCTGGTAGCCCTTTTCCAGCAGGAACTCCGCGAGATAGGAACCGTCCTGGCCCGTGATGCCGGTGATTAGCGCTTTTTTCATGTTGGATACCTCCGCTTGTGATCGAACTGGTCAGTTTGTTTGCGTGGTGGAACCGGAATACAGGGGACAGTCCCCGTGTTCCGCCCCGTGTTCCGGTCGGAAGTCAGCCGTTCAGGTCAATAAAGTCAGAGAAGCTCCGTTCGGTTGACCGCCCGGAGGATTTCGAGAACCTTTCGGATTTCGCCGGCGCTGTCCTTGGCGCAGACCAGCAGAGCATCCTTCGTATCGACGATAATCGTATCCTCCAGGCCCACCATGGCGATGGTCTTATCCCCGCCCTGGACGATACAGCGGGTTGAATTCACCGTCACCACATCGCCCCGGATTACATTGCCCATATCATTGGCCGGGGAAATCCGGCCCACCGCCAGCCAGGAGCCAACGTCGTCCCAGCCGAAGGAGGCCGGGAGCACATATACATTGGCGGAATGCTCCAGGATGCCGTAATCGACGGAGATCGGGCGGAGCTTCGGGAACTCCGCCTCCAGGACCGCCCGGGCTTCCGCCTCCGGCCTGTCCGCCGCCCCGTTGATCGCCTCCAGCACCGGCTCATAATCCGGCAGGTGGGAGCGGATTTCCCGGAGAATCGCCGAAACCTTCCAGACGAACATGCCGCTGTTCCAGAGATATTCCCCGCTGGCCAGATACTGACGGGCGGTTTCCAGATCCGGCTTTTCCACGAAGCGCTTCACCCGGAAGGCATTATAATGGGCCGTCTGGGCCGCGGTATCGAACTGGATATAGCCGTAGCCCGTATCCGGGGAGGCCGGCGGAATTCCCAAGGTCACAAGGGCATCCGTCTCCTCCGCCACCGCCATCGCCGAGCGCATGACGCTCAGATACAGCTGGGGCTGGAGGACGATATGATCCGAAGGGAGGACCATCATCAGGGCGTCCCCGTATTTCCGCCGCATCGTGACGGCGCCCCAACCGATACAGGGGGCCGTATTCCGGGCCATAGGCTCGCAGAGGATATTCTCCTCCGGGATCTCCGGCAGCTGGGCGCGAACCAGGTCCCGATAATCCTTGTTCGTGGCGATAAAGATATCCTCCGGGGCCACAAGAGGGCGGATCCGATCCACGGTGGACTGAATCATCGTCCGATCGGAATGGGTCAGGGTCAGGAACTGCTTCGGGGTGCTTTTCCGGCTCTTCGGCCAGAAGCGCTCCCCGCGGCCTCCCGCCATGATCAGGGCGGCTACTTTCATGATCGTGTCCTTTCTCTATGCTTTTGATCGTCGCTGCCACTCTGCCTTCGTGCTTTCGCACTCGTCAATCGTGGGCTCCTGTAACATGGGAAGCGTTACCCAAATCAAAGATTTGGACGCTTCCTCATGTGATCGTCGCTGCCACTTTGCCTTCGTGCTTTCGCACTCGTCAATCGTGGGCTCCTGTAACATGGGAAGCGTTACCCAAATCAAAGATTTGGACGCTTCCTCATGTGATCATCGCTGCCACTCTGCCTTCGTGCTTTCGCACTCGTCAATCGTGGGCTCCTGTAACATGGGAAGCGTTACCCAAATCAAAGA
>JAFRHH010000071.1 GCA_017433405.1 Clostridia bacterium
ACGGCCAAAAGAAACAGAGACAGCAAAGAGCAGCCCCGAAAAACAGGGACACCAGGCAGCGCCCGCCGGAATGGCAGGCGCTGTTTTTTGATGAGCTGGGTTTTCGATATCGACATCAGGGATCCTCCGCACGTGTTTTTTCCGGATCCGGATGGGACAGGAGAACCGTCCCCCTGGCCCATGGGCGCGGATCAAACGCCGCGAAAAAACAGCTCCGGATTTTTTCCGGAGCTGCTGTTTGGATACGGGGGTTACTTCACGTCGTTGGCGTCCATATAGGCGAAGCAGTTCTGGATGTCCGCCATCTTTTCGGCCACCACGTCGTCGTAGCCGTAGGACTTACAGGTTTCCACCATAGACTTCCAGTTCGACTCGAACTCCTCATCAGAGGCGGAATAGACGCACTTCCAGGAGCCTTCCTTCATCACCGGGGCGAACTGGGCGCGCTTCTGCTGGCCTTCCTCGGAGAGGAGGGCCTTCGAATAGGCGATCGCCGCCGGGGACTGGACGGAGACCTTTCCGGTCTTCCGATACAGATCCACGCCGGAGGTCGCGCCGCCCGCGTATTCCTCGGACCAGGCGGTCGAGAGGGCCGTCGCATAATGCTCGGCATAGCAGGGCCAGCCCTTATTCGAGAAGGAATAGGTCTTACCCGGGATCATCTGCTCCACCTTCAGGGTTTCATGGTTAATTTTGGATTCGCCATCCTGGAAGGTGCCGCCGCCGAATTCCTCCGGCATCTGGGTATTCGCCCGATCCTCCTGGCACTGCCAGCCGAAATCGGTCATATAGGGCACGCCGTCCTCGCCGTAATCCCAGCAGAGGCCCTTCGGGCCGTAGTTCTGGATAATAATCCCTTCCTCGGAGCAGAGCCAGTCGATCACTTCCAGGGCGCGATCCGCATGCTCGGTTTTCGCGCCGAGGGCCCACATCCGGTTCGAGCCGGCCTTCGAGATCGTCTGCATCGCCGGGGCGGAGTCCTCGAACATAAAGGTTACGAAGCCATCCTTATTGGCGGCCTTTTCGGCGGAATTATAGTTCCCGATAATCCAGCCCCACATCGCCATCAGATAGCGGCCGGCGGAGAGCTTCTGGGAATAGGCGTCGAAATTCTGGGAGGTAGATTCCGGATCGAAGAGGCCCTCGCGGTAGAGCTGGTTATTCACCTTCAGGGCCCGATAATACAGGGAGCCTTCCTCCAGGGGGTTCACGACATCGCGGGTCGCATAGTTGACGCCGAGGAAATCATATTCCTGATAACCATAATAGGTCATCAGATCCCAGGTAAACTTCATGACGCAGTCCTCCCAGTCCGGGAAGCCGCCGTAGGCATAGACCTTTTCGCCGGTCGGGGTCGTCGGGACCGCGTCCTGGAGCGCCTTCAGGAAGGCCGGGAGATCCTCCAGGGTTTTGAGCTGCGGCTTACCGGCCTTTTCCCAGGCATCGAAGCGGATCTGGAGCGCGTAGGTCGGGTCGGTCAGCTCCGCCCAGGCCCCTTCCTCCAGGGCGACGGCATAGGTAAAGCCGTATTTGCCTTCATGGCCCTTGGTGGCGGCGAAATCCGAGACCTTCTGGATCGCGTCGCCCAGGTAGGCGGAGATATTCGGATAGACCGAGAGATCGATATCCGACCAATCCAGGATCAGATCCGCATTCAGGCCTTCGACGAGCTGGTCGCCCATATCGCCCAGGCAGATAATATCGCCCAGGTCGCCGGCGGAAACCGCGGAGGTCCAGGCGTTGCCATCCACGTTCGTCGAGACGATATTCAGGGTGACATTAAAGCGGTCCTTCAGCTCCTTGGCGAACCAGCCGCCCTGGTCGCCGGCGAAGTTCGCCAGGCCGGAGAACATCTTCAGGGTTACGGGCTCGCGGTAGGCGCCGTCCGCCAGCGCCGGAACGGCGAGGACGGTCGCCAGCAGCGCGAGGGACAGGACGAGGGACAGGAACTTTTTCATGCTTGCTTCCTCCTTAGAAATAATGTTTTATTGCCAACCCGATTTGCCTGTCGGGCTGAAGCCGGGGAGTGGGGGGGAAAATATATCCGCCACTGGCGGTCAAAAAACGCTACCCGCTAACCCTTGACCGCGCCGATCATAATCCCCTTGACGAAATAGCGCTGGAAGAAGGGATAGACCAGCAGGATCGGGATCGTGACCACCATGGCCACCGTCATACGGACGGAAAGCGCCGTCTGCTTCGTTGCGACATTGGCCAGGGCGGAGGAATCCTGGGTATTCCGGACGAGGGCCGCCAGGGAGGAGGCCTCATTCTGATACTTATAGAGCAGGAACTGGAGGGTATAGAACTTTCCCGAGGGCATCAGCATCATCGTATCCGTGAAGGAATTCCACTGACCCACCGCCGAGAAGATACAGAGGGTCGCCAGGATCGGCGTTATCAGCGGCATCACGATCGAGAAGAAGACCCGGGTATAGCCGGCGCCATCCAGGGTCGCGCTTTCCTCCAGGGAGGGCGGGAGCGCCTCGATAAAGGTTTTCACCAGGATCACATTATAGGGGGAGACCAGGCCCGGGATTACGTAGACCCAGAAATTATCCAGGAAGCCCAGCATCCGGAGGTTCATATACCAGGGGATCAGGCCGGCGGAGAAATACATCGTGATTATAATCAGCCGATACCAGACCTTTCGGAGCCACATTTCCCGCTTCGTTACCAGATAGCCCAGGAAGGCGCAGCCGCCCACCGTCCAGAGGGTGCCCAGGACCGTTCGGGCCACCGAGACGAAGAGGGCGTCCAGGATGCCCGGGATTTTCAGGACCTGGACATAGTTTTCGAAATGGATTCCCTGGGGGAGAAGCTGGATTTTTCCCAGGCGAACCAGCTCGTTATCCGAGATCGTATTGATCAGGAGATAATAAAAGGGAAAGATACAGGCCAGGGTAATCAGGATAAAGACCGAATAGTTGACAATATTAAAGGCGATATCGCCGCCGGAAAGCTTCGGGCGGGAGGCTCCGGGACGGGAGGCTCCGGGGCGGGAGGCTCCGGAAGCGGCTTTACGGTCGAGGGCAGTCATGGTTTTGTTTCTCCTCCTTCCCTAACTCACATAATCGATTCGCCGCGGAGCTTCTTCGAAAGGAAGTTCGCGGAGAAGAGGAGGGTGACCGAAACCAGGGTTTTCAGGATTCCGATCGCCGTCGCGTAGGCGTAGAGGGTCGTGCCCCGGGAGGCGATCGTTATATTATAGACATAGAGATCCAGGACCTCGATCGTCTGGCGGTTCATCGGATTCTGGAAGACCAGATACTGCTCCATCCCGTTATTCAGAATATTCGAAATCGAGAGCATCAGGAGGACGAAGAAGGTTGGGAGGAGGGACGGGAGCGTTATATGGCGCATCAGGCCCCAGCGGTTCGCCCCGTCGACCCGGGCCGCCTCGTAGAGCTCCTGGTCGATTCCGGCGATGGCCGCCAGATACATAATCGCGCCCCAGCCCAGGCCCTTCCAGGTGGACCAGCCCCACATTTTCAGCCAGATATGATCCCCGGAATTCAACCAGACCGTCGGGTTATTCGGGTCGTTCAGCCCCAGCTGCATCATCAGCTTCGAATAGATTCCCGTATCCGCCGCGAAGAGGCACATCGCGAAGGAGAAGACCAGGGCCCAGGAGATAAAATTCGGGAGGGTCGTAAAGATCTGGACGAATTTTTTAAACTTCGTTCGGGTGATTTCGTTCAGGAAGACCGCGAAGATCATCGGGAGCCAGGAGGTCAGGAGATTCAGGCCCGACATACCCAGGGTATTTTTCAGGACCCGGAAGATATTATCCCGGTTCGCCGGATTCGTAAACATTTCCGCGAACCATTTGAACCCGACGAACTCCTGCTGATCCATCGGCAGGCCGAACTTATAATTATAAAAGGCGTAGGACCAGCCGTAGAGCGGGAGATAGGAAAAGAGGAAGACCGCCAGGAGGAAGGGCAGCATCATCAGGAAGAGCTTATATTTCTTCGGCAGCTCCTCCAGGGCGGCGAAATTCGAGAAGAAGGCCGCGAAGGCCAGGAGCGGCAGGGAGGCATACAGATAAAGCGTCCCCTCCTCGGAGGCGACATCCCGGTTCAGCCCCGCGCCCAGGGCCAGCCAGGAGACCAGCCGGAGGACCAGGGCCCCCAGGAGGAGGGCCAGAATCACCCGCTTCGGGACGCCCCATTTCGACTGCAGGAGCAGGAGGAGGGCGCCGGCCGCCACGAGGAGCAGGGAGCCCCAGGAGAGCAGGCCGAGGCGGGAGGCCAGGCGGTCCGTTCCCGCCCGGACCGCCTCCGGGGAGGCGGCGGGATCATCCGGAGAATAGACCGGCTTTCCCTTCGCATCCGCGGGATCCGCCAGCTTATCCCCCGCCCGGAAGAGCAGGACATCCGGGCCGGAGAGGGTCGTTTCCGCGAGGACCTTATTTTTCCCCGGCTTCGAGAAGGAGACCTTCGCCGTCGGCAGCAGCATACAGGCCGCGGCCAGGACGCAGAGGGAGACCGCCACGAAGCGCAGGCGGAAGCCGGCCGGGATCGGATTCACGAAATAGGGCTCATTGGCCGCCCGGATTCCGAGGATGCCGAAGGCTGCCGCGGCGGCCGAAAGGGCCACCGCCAGCAGGGGGACGCAGGTCAGCTTTCCCAGGCCGAGGAGGAGGAGCTGGCGGGAGGCGGAGGCATACATATCCGCCTCCGAGACCTGGAGGAGGGAGGGAACCTCCGTCGCCAGGAGCACCGCCGCCAGCGAGAGGAGGGCGACGGAGAACCAGCGGTCCACCCGGGGGAGCAGCGCCAGGAGCACCCCCAGGAGCAGGAGAACGGCGACGCCCAGCAGGAGCGGGTTCGCGGCCGTGGCCGCAGAGCGGATCTGGAAGGCGCCGCCCACGTTATTCTGGTCATTCGAGAAGGCGTTCAGGGCGGCGAGATCCCCGGAGATCGGATTTTTCAGGGAACCGGTTTCCTGGGAAAGGGCATAAAGATTCGGCTCCCGGCCCAGCGCCAGGAACAGGAGGCTCGGGCTTCGGGAGAGGACCGCCGCGTCCCCCGGCGTATCGGTGACCGAGGACGGCAGGGCGATTCGGTAGGCCGGGAGCAGGAAGAGGGCCGCCGCGGCCAGGGCCAGGAGCCCGCTCAGGAGCCGCAGCTTTCGATCCGAGGAAAAGAGGGCGAGCTCCCGGGGTTCTCCGGACTCCCCCGCCTCATCCTTTTTCATCCGCAGGGCCAGGGCCGACCAGAGCAGCAGGACGGCCGCCGCGATCAGCGGAAGATAGAACCCCGCGGAAACGGAAACCAGCATGCCAAAGAGGAGGGAGGCATCCACATTCGCCCAGTGGAAAACCGCCGTTCCCAGGAACGCCAGGGACAGAGCCGCGCTCCAGAGGGCGGCCACAGTCAGGCGGCGCCGCGGAAAAAGCAGGGCCGCGGCGGAGAAGAGCGCCAGGAGGAGGCCCAGCGCCAGCTCCAGGGAGCAGGTTTCCAGCCGGGCCATCGCCGGCAGGGTTGGATGCACCGCCGCGGCGCCCCGGACAATCAGCGCCCAAAGGGAGGCGGACGCGGGGACCGCCGAGGCAATTTCCGCTTCCACCCGGGAATGCACATGAAGGCTTACCGCCGGCAGGAACAGGGCGGCGACGAGCACCGCGATCAGCGCCAGGGCCGGCCATCTTAATTTCATCGCTTCCTTTACCTCCTTTTGGGGGAACAGCAGTTCACGTCTGCCGTTTTATGGCGGATGACGATTTTGGGGGGAGCTGGAACTTGGGGACAGTCCCCATGTTCCGCCTGGCGGCGTTACACGGGGACAGTCCCCGCGTTCCGGGCGTCCACGCGTTCCTTTATTCGGCGGACTTCTTTTCGCAGGTTACGGTATAGCCCAGTTTTTCCAGGAGGGGCTTCACCGTTTCCAAGGTTTTGACCAGTTCATCCTCGGTCATCTTCGCGTAATCCACGGTCGCCGCCTTCGCCGCTTCCAGCTCCGCCGCCAGGGCGTCCTTCGCCGCCGTGACATCGTCCAGCTGCTTCTTTGCCGCGGTCTGGGCTTCCGTCAGTTTCGCTTCCGCGTCGGCCTTTGCCGCTTCCAGCTCCGCCGCGGACTCGGTTTTCGCCGCTTCCAGCTCCGCCGCCAGGGCGTCCTTCGCCTTCGTCGTCTCGTCCAGCTGCTTTTGGGCCGCGGCCTGGGCTTCCTTCAGTTTCGCTTCCGCGTCGGCCTTCGCCGCCTCCAGCTGGGCCGCGGCCTCGGTTTTCGCCGCCTCCAGCTGCGCCGTCAGGTCGTCCTTCGCCTTCGTCGCCTCATCCAGCGCGGCCTGAACTCCGTCCAGCGCTGTCTGGGCTTCCGTTTTCGCCGTTTCCAGCTCGGCCGCCGCCGCGTCCTGGGCTTCCTTCAGCTTCTTTTCCGCCTCGGTTTTCGCCGCAGCGGCCTCGTCCGTCGCCGTCTGGAGCTGGGCCTTTACGTCGTCCACCATCTTCTGGAGATTTCCCTTCTGGGAGCCAAAGACCACCGCCAGGATAATCGCCACCACGGCCACGATCGAGAGACAGGGAAGCAGGTACTTTTTCATCATCTTTTCCTCCTACAGCTTTTCGTTCCTTTCGGATCCTTTCGGATCCGTGTATCGCTGCCGCCACGTGGGCGGTAAGCTTCATTCTTCGATTCCAGCTACAGCGCGGGCGGCTCCGAGACCGTATCCCCTTCCAGCAGGCACCCGGGAACCGTTATCTGGCGGGGAACATGGGCATCCGGGCGCTCGATCGCATCCAGCAGGAGGCCGATCGCCTCGGCGGCGATGGTCTCGTAATCCTGGCGGCAGGTCGTCGGCCGGATTCCCGTCATCCGATCCGCGCCCAGCCCGTCGAAGCCCACCAGGCTGACATCCTCCGGAACGCGGATTCCGGCGGCCTTCATCTGCCACAGGGCGCCCAGGCAGCTGAAATCATCCGGACAAAGAACACAGGTTGGGGGCTCCGGGAGGGAGAGAAGCGACCGGAGATGGGCATAGCAGCCAGCGGGATCATGAAAGCGGCCGGAGCGGACGTATTCCGAGGGGACCCGGATTCCCAGCTCCGCGCAGGCCTTATAAAACCCGGCGAGGCGCTCCTGGCTGACGGCGCCGCGCTCCCCCTGGATCAGCGCCAGGGCACGATGGCCCTTTCCCCGGGCATAGCGAACCAGCTCCTCCACGCTCGAGCGGTTATCGTTCGAAACGCAGTCGCAGCCCTCGTAGATATGGTCAATAATCACCGTCGGGATCGACGAGGTTGCCAGCCGGATCACCCCCGCGGAATCGAAATCCGCCTGGATCACGATCACCCCGTCCAGATTTCGACGCCGCGCATGCTCATAATAGGCGTCGCGGGCTTTTTCCACCTCCCGGCGGATAAAGGTCAGGTCGTAGCCCCTGAGCTCCGCGTTCCGGCGGATCGCCTCCATCATGGCGCTGAAATATTCGTGGTCCATCCGGTCCTCATACAGAATACCAATATTATTGGACCGGGAGGTTTTCAGGGTTTTCGCCGCCGCGTTTGGAAAATAGCCCATGGTTCGGGCTGTCCGGCAGATATAGGCCGCCCGTTCCTTATTTTCTCCGCACCGGCCGTTCAGCGCCCGGGAAACCGTCGCCACCGAAACGCCGCAGGCTTCCGCAACGTCCTTGAGCCTTACCACGGCGACCGCTCCCCTTTCCACCTCTTTGAACGGTAGTTCACGTCGGCCATTCTTCGACGGATGACGACTGTCTCCCCGACCGGTGAATAGCGAAAGCAGCGTGATCATCCTGAAAATCTTGTAATCGTTTGCATGACTATGATACAGCGGCGCAGGGGGAAAGTCAATCTTTTTTTTCGGCAGACAGAAGGACGCAGACAGAAAAAAGTCGACCGGACCTGGAAAAGGCCCGGCCGTAAACATTTGCAAACGATTCGTGTTGTATTTTCCGAGACAGATTTTGTCCGCGAACGCGTTAGCGAAGCGGGTGGGACGGAGGAACCGTCCCCCTGTCCCATTATCTCGCGGACATCACCTTGATCCAGAGCTCGGAAAGCCTGGCCTGGAGCACGGGGGAATCGTGGAAGAACTCGTCCTTTTCGTAGCCGGCCCGGGGCAGATAGGCCTCGTTGCCTTCATAGGTCCCGCCGGGGCCGGACAGCTCCGCCAGCACCTCCGCGTTCGGAGAGGCGTAGCCGACATCCTCCGAGATCGCCAGCGCCTGGTCGTGCTCCATGATATGGGCGATAAAGAGGTTCGCCAGCCGCGGGTTCTTCGAATTCGCCGGAATGACCATCGCGTCGACCGCGATATTCGTGCCCTGCTTCGGGGCACAGAAGCCCATGTTTTCATTAATGGACTGGGCATAGGCGGCGTCGCCGCTGTACACCAGGCCCAGCCATTTATAGCCCTGGGCCATGTCCTCGATGACCTCGTCCGTTACATAGAAGGGCTCGACCGCTTCGTTCATCGAGAGGAGCCATTCATAGGCTGCCTGGATTTCCTCCTCGTTTTCCGTGTTCGCGGAATAACCCAGGGCCTTGAAGGCGATCATGAAGGCATCGCGCTCGGAATCATACATATCCGTATGGCCGGCGTAGGCCGGATCCCGGAAGATTTCCCAGCCCTTTTCCTCGACGACCGCCGGATCGATCTTTGTTTTATCATAGGCGATTCCGACGTTCTGCCAGAGATAGGGGACGCAGTAGGTATTCGTCGGATCGCAGAGCAGATTCCGGACGCCGGGGGTCAGCGTTTCGAGAAGCTCCGGCGTTACGATGGTGCGATCCAGGGGCTGGAGCATATTCCGGGCGATCAGCCGCTCGATCATATAATCGCTGGGAACCAGAATATCCCAGTTCGAATCCCCCGCCTCCAGCTGGGTAAAGAGGATTTCGTTGGATTCGTAGGTTTTATAATTGACGCGGCAGTTATACTTCCGCTCGAAGGAACGGACCACCTCCATCCCCTCGTCGATATATTCCCCCCAGTTATAGACGTTCAGGGTCACGCCGCCGAAATCCTCGGCCGCTTCCCCCATGGCCATGACCGGCAGGGACAGAAGAAGGGACAGGGAGAGGGACAGCGCCAGCAGGGTCGCGATCAGTTTTTTCATGTTCAGTGGGCCTCCTGTGAAAAAAATTTTTATCCTTAACCCGCAGACGGAACGCGGGGACAGGCCCCACGTTCCTGCCACGGAGCGGGGAACAGGGGGGCAGGAACGAAGGAAACCGGGAAATCAGAATTCCTCTTTTTTCCGCTTCCGATCCCTGATCGCCGGCACCACGTTCGCCAGGATCAGGATCAGGGTCACGACGACGACGATCAGCGTCGAGAGGGCGTTGACGCTCGGATTAAACCGCTTCATCGAATAGACATACATCGAGATATTCTGGACATCCATGCCGGCGGTGAAAAAGGAGATCACGAAGTCGTCAAAGGACATGGAAAAGGCGATCAGCGCGCCGGAAAAGATCGCGGGATAGATCTGGGGAATAATCACCCGGGTCAGCGCCCGCCAGGGGGGCGCTCCCAGGTCCATCGCCGCTTCCGCCACGTTGTCGTCCAGCTGGCGCAGCTTCGGCAGCACGGAGAGAATCACATAGGGAATACAGAAGGTAATATGGGCCAGGGTCAGCGTGACAATGCCCCGCCGGATCTTCAGGGAGAGGAACAGGAGCATCAGGGAGATCGCCGTCACGATATCCGGATTGAGCACCGGCAGATTATTGATCTCCAGGATGACGGACCGGATCAGCCGCCGGGCCTTCGACAGGCCGATCGCCGCCACCGTTCCGATCACCGTCGAGGTTACCGTCGCGATCAGGGCGATCAGGACGGTATATTTGAGCGAATCCAGCATTTCGCGGTTGTTGAACATGCTCTCGTACCACTTCAGGGAAAAGCCCGAAAAGGCCGTCATTGAGCGGCTTTCATTAAAGGAGAAGACCACCACGTATACAATCGGCAGATAAATAAACAACAGCACCAGGATCAGATAGCCGGAGGTAAAGAAATGCCAGAATCCCTTTTTCCTTTCCATTGCCGCCTGAGCCCTCCTTTACTGATTGATTTCATGCCAGACAGATGCCAGATAGAGACGCGTCTGCCAGACACCCCTGTCTCACGCTTCCTCCGCGGAGCGGTCCAGCTTCTTCGTCAGATACATCGAGGCGATAATGATCAGCGCCATGATCAGCGAAATCGCGCTGCCGAAGTTCCAGTCCCCCGCCACGAGGAAATATTTCTCGATCAGGTTTCCGATCAGCACATAGTTCCCGCCGCCCAGCATCTTCGGAATCACGAAGGACGACACCGCCGGGAGGAAGACCAGGGTTATGCCCGAAATAATGCCCGGAACGCTCAGGGGCAGCGTTACCCGCAGGAAGCTCTGCCACCGGTTCGCCCCCAGATCGTAGCTCGCCGTCAGCAGCTCCCGGTCCAGCTTCGAAATCGCCGTATGGATCTGGATCACCATATAGGGCAGGAAATCGTAGACCATTCCGATAAACACCTTGACCTCGCTTTCGAGATCGAAATTCATCAGGATCCCGCGCCAGGCGTAGGTCTTCAGCAGCATATTGATCCACATCGGCAGCGTCAGCAGCAGAATCATCAGCGTCTGCGCCCGCTCCTTCAGGTTCGCGATAAACAGCGCCGCCGGATAGCCCACCAGAATGCAGAACACCGTCGTTATCAGCGCGATTCGAAGGCTGGTCCAGAGCACCCGAAGGAAGTCCGGATCCGAAAAGAAGCGGGCGAAATGCTCCAGGGTAAACTGGAAGGTCAGCGTCCCGTTGCCCGTCTTCGTGACCGCGTACAGCAGGATCATCACCATCGGGGCGACGATAAAGACGCTGATCCAGAGGATATAGGGATAGCTCATTCGGAAAAATGATTTCATCGGACGTTTCCTTTCTCGTACTGGGGACTGGGACAAGGAGACAGGAACGGGGGGCCGCAAGCCGGAACGGGGGGCCGCACAGAGGGGACAGTCCCCGCGTTTCGCTATACCTCCCCGACTTCCTTCCGCATGACGTGGATATCGTCCGCCCCGAAGCTGATCCCGATCCGATCCCCCGCCTCGTGGGCCGAGGTGGTTTCGACCTTGTACTCCCGGCCCCGGGTTGAGAAGGTGATCTCATAGGAGCCTTCCGTGATCGTGGCGGGATCGAAATCGAACTTGACGTCCGTTATTTCGATCGAGGAGTCATCCTGAAGATTCCAGGCCTCCGCGCTGGCCCAGCTTTTCAGATCCGTCGAAATCGCCATGGATTCCATGATCTCGTCCGGGGTAATAAAGAAATCCAGGGCCGTAATCCCGATATTATGCCGCGGATCCTCGACGTATTCCGGATGAACCACATACACCTTGACGGTAATCTCCGTCCGTTTTTCCGTTCCGAAGGTAATGGAATAGACTCCGGTCCGGTTTTCGATATGATGGCTGACCCGGGTCAGGGAGATATCCCGGTTTTCCCCGTCCCAGGCCTGGGCGTTCGCGATCCGGATAAAATCCGCGTCCGTCATATGGCCGTTTTCCAGGTCGTCCAGATCCACATAGAAATCGTTGGCGCTGATCTTTTCTCCCGTCGCCGCGTTGGTCAGATCGTGCTGGGTGACGACGTGCATCTGGACCGTTTTGCTGGTGCCCGTCTGGGTTTCGACCATCAGCTCGTAATGAACCCCCTTGAAGACGGCGCTCTTGACCGTTCCCCGAAGGACGCCCTCCTTCGGTTTGACGATATCGATATCCTCCGGGCGGATCAGGACGTCGACGGGCTCGTTCGGCCTGAATCCGAAATCGACGCAGTCGAAATTCTTTTCGTCGAAGCGAACCTTATAATCCTCGAGCATGACCCCGGACATGATATTGCTTTCGCCGATAAACCGGGCTACATAGGCGCTGGCCGGCTCGTTATAGATTTCCAGGGGCGTTCCGATCTGTTTGATCTCGCCTTCCTTCATGACCACGATCTTGTCGCTCATCGTCAGCGCCTCCTCCTGATCGTGGGTCACGAAAATAAAGGTAATGCCCACCTCCTGCTGAATGCGCTTCAGCTCCCGCTGCATTTCCTTGCGCAGCTTCAGATCCAGCGCCCCCAGGGGCTCGTCCAGCAGCAGCACGCTCGGCTCGTTGACCAGGGCCCGGGCGATGGCCACCCGCTGCTGCTGGCCGCCGGAGAGCTTCGTTACGTTTCGCTTTTCGTATCCCTCCAGATTCACCAGCGAGAGCATCCGCCCGACCTTCTGGCGGATGATATCCTCGCCCGTCTTCTTGATCCGCAGGCCGAAGGCGATGTTTTCATAGACGTTGAGATGAGGAAAAAGGGCGTAGCGCTGAAACACCGTGTTGATCTCCCGGCGGTAGGGCGGGACCCTGTCGATGCACTGGCCGTCGAAGATGACCGTACCCTCGTCCTGTTCCAGAAATCCCCCGAGGATCCGCAGAAGCGTCGTCTTGCCGCAGCCGGATGGCCCCAGCAGCGTTACAAACTCGTTTTCATAGATGTTCAGGTTCACGCCCTTGAGGACGATCTGGCCGTCAAAGCTCTTCACGATGTTCCGAAATTCGATCAGCTTGCGCATCTTCTTATTTCTCCTCTTCTCCTATGTACCGGAACGGGGGGGCTGACGCTTCGTTCAGCACCCTGGATCGTGTCACCGGAACGGGGGGGACAGGCCCCATGTTCCGCCTGGCGGCGTAACACGGGGACAGTCCCCGCGTTCCGGTCCGGCCCTGATCGCTTCAGCCCGTTATGGTGTTGGCGCTGTCTCCGATGTTGGCGCTGGGGTTTCAGTTGGGGCCGGGGTTTCCTCCGGGGCCGGGGTTTCCGGGGCCGGCGACAGGGTTTCGCTCTCCGGGGCCGGGGTTTCCTCCGGGGCCGTCGGCTCCGGCGTTCCCGCGGTCAGCTCCCACAGCAGATCGATCACCTTCTGATCCGCCCTGCCGCTCTGGTAGATTCCATGATCCTTCTGGAAGGCCTTGACCGCCTTGGCCGTGCCGCCCAGCATCTGGCCCGTGACCTTTCCCTCGTAATACCCCAGTTCCTTCAGCTTTTCCTGCATCCAGAAGACGTGCTCGTTCTCGCTCTTTTCCTTCAGCGTCTTCCCCTCCAGATCCGGATGGTAATCCGCCGCGAAGGTCGGCTCCGGCGTCGGGGCTTCCCGGCTGACGAAGACCTTGTTTTTCCGATCCCAGATCGGCAGCTCCTTCTGCAGCGCCGCCCGGAGCTCCGGCTGGGCGGGCAGGTTCTCCACGATCGACACGATCGTTCCCGCCCCAACGTTATCATAGATCCACTTCGCGTCCGCCACCGACAGCCGGATGCACCCGTGGCTCGCCCGGGAGCCCAGCATGTTGACGCTCTTCGTGTTGACCGCCTTATGGTCGACCGCGTTATAAATCACGGAATGGAAGGCGATGGATCCGTTGATCTTCGTCCAGTATCGGGCGTAGCTGTTTCCCCATTTCGGGAATACGCACCAGTTCGCCTTCCGCCCGCTCAGCACCCAGTCGCCCGGGTCGCTGGGGGTCGCCTTCATTCCCGTCGAGCAGAGCATCTGGCGCGCGACGACGGTGTATTCGCCGTTTTCGTCCAGCCCGTAAACCGTCGTTACCTGGTTCGCCACGTCGACCGTAATCGCGAAGGGCACCGGCGTCGGTTCCGGGGTCGGCTTCGGCGTATCCGCGGGCATCACGATGGCATAATCGTTGAAGATCAGGTTCCAGGTGGCCTCGTCCACGACCCCGGTCGGTTCGAGGGCGTTCTGGGTCTGAATCTTCTTGACCGCCCGGGTGGTCTTGACCATGAAATTCCCGCTGATGGGCCCGTCGTAGTACCCCAGATCCGCCATCCGCTGCTGAAGCTCCTTGACCAGCTTTCCCCTGGACCCGTTCTTCAGCTTCTTCGTATATTCAACCGGCGCCTCCGGCATGGGAACCGGATTTTCCCGGCTGTCGTCCACCAGATAGTTCGCCAGCTCCGGCTTCGGGGTCGGCGTCGCCTTCTCCCGGGGCTCCTGGCTCGCGTCCAGGGCTTCCGGGGAGAAGACCATCTCCTGGGTTTCCGGATCCGCGATGCCCGTCATCTCGAGTCCGTTGATCTTCTGGAAGGTTACCACCGAGCTCTGGGTCACCTCGAGGAAGTTGCCGCTGATCTTGGCCTTGTAATACCCCAGCTCCATGAGCCGGGTCTGCAGCGCCTTCACGTCCTCGCCCTTGGCGCCGTACCGCAGGGGGCGGTACTGGGTTCCGTAAACCAGGGCCAGGGTCTGGGCGTCCGCGACCCCTGTGGCCTCGAGCTCAAAATCCTTCTGGAAGGTTTTGATCGCCTCCCGGGTTCCTTCCCGAAATCTTCCGGAAAGGTTGCCCGTATAGTATTTGAGCTCCTTGAGCCGGGTCTGAAGCTGTTTTACGTCGTCCCCGTTGTCCCCGTATTTCAGAATCCGGACCTCCGTCGTTTCGATCTCGAGATCGGAGGCGTCGGAGGCGGCGGAGGCGGAAGCGTCGTCCGCGTCGTCCGCGTCGGAGGCGGACAGGTCCACCGGGACCGCCTCGGCCCCGTCGGCCGCGTCGCCCGCGTCATCCTCGTCGGGAATATCGTCCAGCGGGGCGGATTCCCCCCGGGCCGCGGTCATCCGGAATCCCGGCAGCGCGCCGCCCGGCATCGTCCCGCCCGCGAAAAGTCCCGCCATCAGCGCCGTCAGGGCCAGCCCGGCCGCGGCCTTCTTCATCCATTGCATCGGATTATCATTTCCTTTCGCTGTGATCGTCGTCTCCGCTCTGTCTTCGGCTTCGCCGCGCCACTCGCGGACTCCTGGAACATGGGAAGCGTTACCCGCGC
>JAFRHH010000072.1 GCA_017433405.1 Clostridia bacterium
CCGGGGGCTCCGTCCCCGGAGCGGCGCCCGGGAGAGTGCGCATCTGTTCCAGGAGGATTTCCCGGGAAAAGCCCGTTTCCACCGCCAGGGTCTTGAGATGGGTCTCCCGCTCCACCGGATCGAGATCCTTCAGCACCACCGCCGCGTCCCGGGCGTACTGCATTCGCTTTTCCGGATCCGAAAGATCCGTCTGGCTTTTCAGCCGGCGCAGCCGGTAGGCGGCGGGGGTCAGCCGGGGAAGGGCGCGAAAGGCCTCGGCCCCGTCCCGGCGGATGAACTCATCCGGATCCAGCCCGTCGGGGAAATCCAGCACCCGGACCGGAACATCCTCCTGGCCGAAGATTTCCAGCCCCCGCAGGATGGCCTTCTGGCCGGCGGCGTCCCCGTCATAGGCGAGGTAGACCTCCGGGGCAAACCGGCGGAGCAGCCGGGCCTGCTCGTTGGTCAGCGAGGTCCCCAGGGTCGCGCAGACCCCTTCGATCCCGAACTGGGAGAGGGAAACCACGTCCATATACCCCTCCACCAGGATGACCCGCTTCAGGTTTCGCTGCCGACGGAGCAAGTTGGCGGCGTAGACGCCCTTCCGCTTGTTGAAAACGGGGGTATCGGAGGTGTTGAGATACTTGGGCTCCTGTTTCCCCAGGCACCGCCCGCCGAAGGCGATGACGTTCTTATCCATGTCGATAATCGGAAAGATCGCCCGATCCCGGAACATGTCGAAGGAGCGGGGGGGCGAGGATCCGTCGGGGGAAGGCTTAAGAACCGTCAGCCCCGCCAGGGACAGCTCCTCGAGGGTATAGCCCAGGGAGAGCAGATGCTTCGTCAGCGCCTCCCAGTCCGCCGGGGCGGCGCCAAGGCCGAAGCGGGTAATCACCGCGTCGGACAGGCCGCGCCCCCGCAGGTAGTTCAGGACGGCCGCCCCTTCCGGCCGGAAGAGCCGTTCATGATAATACCGGGCGGCCTCCCGGTTGGCACTCAGCAGCCGCCCCCGCTGGGTCCGGCGCCTTTCGTAATCCGGATCCTCGATCATGGCGGGAAGTGGAAGATTGGCCCGCTCCGCCAGCAGCTCCACCGCTTCCCGGAAGCTGAGGCGCTCGATATCCCGGACGAAGGTAATCACGTTTCCGCCGGCCTTGCAGCCGAAACAGTAATACAGCTGGCGCTCCTCGTCGACGGAGAAGGAGGCGGTTTTCTCCCCGTGAAAGGGGCAGAGGCCCCAGTGCTTTCGTCCCTTCTTTTTGAGGGCGACATAACCGGAAACGACCTGGACGATATCGGATCGGGCATAGAGCTCGTCCATCCAGGCGGAGGGATATCGGGACGACATGTCATTCACCTGTCCTGTAACAGATTATCAGAGCCGGTTTCGGCCCGCGGCCGCGCGGGCCCGGAACCGCCTCCGAATGAAATGGCGGACATGAGGGGGCGTTCAGCCACCCCGCGTCAGAAGGACTGAAAGGAGGAGGGCAGAAAGAGCTCCGTAAATTTCCGGGTCGCGAAGCGGTCCGTCATGCAGGAAAGATAGTCGCAGACGCTGCGCTCGATCCCGTCCCGGTAGCCGATCAGCACGAACTCCTCCGGCATTTCACCGGGATGGGCGCAGAAATGGTCATACAGATGGCGCAGCACCGTATCGCAGCGGGCTTCCTCCGGATCCCGCCACCCGTCCCGGTAGACCCGCTGAAACATGAATTCCCGCAGACCGTCCATGGCCTCCTGCACCAGGGGGCTCATGGCCAGATGGGGCCGGCCGGCGCTTTCCCGGACCACATCGGTAATCATCGTATTGATCCGGGACCGATGGCTGTTCCCCAGCACCCGGAGACAGTCCCCGGGGAGCTCGAAGTCCTTCAGGATCCCGGCCCGCAGGGCATCGTCCAGATCGTGATTCAGATAGGCGATCCGGTCCGCCTTCCGGACGCATTCCGCTTCCGGGGATTCGGGCCGCAGGGGGCCGGAGTGGCGCAGAATCCCGCTGCGGACCTCCGCCGTCAGGTTCAGGCCGCGGCCGTCGTTTTCGAGACAGTCCACCACCCGGAGGCTCTGCTCATTATGGCGGAAGCCCTCCGGCAAAAGATCGTTCAGGGTTCTCTCCCCGATATGCCCGTAGGGGGTATGGCCAAGATCATGCCCCAGGGCGATGGCCTCCGTCAGATCCTCGTTGAGCCGGAGCGCCCGGGCGATGGTTCGGGCCACCTGAGCCACCTCCAGGGTATGGGTCAGCCTCGTCCGGTAATGATCCCCCTCGGGGGAGAGAAAAACCTGGGTCTTGAACTTCAGCCGGCGAAAGGCCTTGCAGTGAATAATCCGATCCCGGTCCCGCTGAAAGGCTGTTCTCAGATCGCAGGGGGCCTCGGGCCGCGCCCGCCCGGCGCTGTCCGCCGCGTGGGTCGCCCAGGGGGCCAGCAGCAGGGCTTCCTGCTGTTCCAGACGCTCCCGAACCGTCATCCTTCCGCCCCCTTTCCCGCTGTGCAATAGATTAATACCACAAAAAGACGAAAAATCCTTCTTTCCAAAGTGCCTTGACAAGGGGAAAGAAAGCATTAAAATGTTTTTCAGCATGAAAGAAGAGGAGAGAAACGGATGACTTTTCAGGAGCGTCAGGTTCTTTACGGGTTTGAGGTGGTAAGCGTCCGGGAGAGCAGGGAACTGCACGGCCGGACGATTCTTATGGAGCATCGGAAAACCGGGGCGAAGCTGTTCTGGCTCGACAACGGGGAGGAGAACATGGTCTTCTCCGTCGGCTTCCGGACGCTGCCGGAGGACAGCACCGGGGTCTTTCATATTTTAGAGCACAGCGTGCTGGGCGGCAGCGGAAAATTCCCGGTCCGGGAGCCCTTCGTCGAGCTGATGAAGAGCAGCATGAACACCTTCCTGAACGCGATGACCTTTCCGGACATGACGCTGTACCCTGTGGCGAGCCGCAATCCCCGGGATCTGCTGAATCTGGCGGAGGTGTATCTCGACGGCGTCTTCGATCCGGAGGTGATCCGGGACGAGAAGCGCTTCCTGCAGGAGGGCTGGCATATCGACCGGAACGAGGCGGGGCAGCCGGAGTACCGGGGGGTCGTCTTCAACGAGATGAAGGGTTCCATGAGCGATACCGATACTCTGATCGATCACCAGATCGCCGCCCAGCTTTTTCCGGATACCTGCTACGGCTTTAACAGCGGAGGGGATCCGGCGGTGATTCCGGATCTTACCTGGGAAAAGTTCCGGGAAACCTATCGCCGGTTCTATCATCCCTCCAACGCCTTCTTCTATCTCGACGGGGCTGTTCCGGCGGAGGAGCTGCTGTGCCTGATCGATTCCTATCTGAAGGCCTTTGACCGGCGGGAGGAGGTGCCGCAGTTCCGTTTCCAGACGCCGGTGGCTTCCGAGCAAACCATTTTCTATGAGATCGCGCAGGATCAGGAGGAGAAAAACGCCTCCCACCTGACGCTGGCCCGGATTGTGGGCACCTGGCGGGAAAGGGCCCGGAACAACGCGATCGGCATTATCGGGGACGTGCTTACCGGCAGCAATGAGGCGCCGCTGAAGCGGGCGGCGCTGGAAAAAGGGCTGGCCCAGGATCTGAGCCTGACGATCGACGATACCTCGCTGCAGAGCTGGGTCACGATTCACGCCGATAACGTGACAGACGGAAAGGAAGAGGAGCTGATGGCGCTTTGCCGGGAAACCGGCGAGCGTATCCGGCGGGAGGGGCTGGACCGGCGCGCAGCGGAGGCCTCCCTGAACCGGGTGATCTTCCACATGCGGGAGGAGGATGAGCCCCAGGGGATCGGCCGCTGCATCCGCTGCATGAGCGACTGGATCTACGGCGGCGACCCCCGACAAATCCTGGAGACGGAGGAGCTGGTCCGGGAGCTGAAGCGGATGCTGGCGGAGGGTGAATTCGACCGCCTGGCCGCCGACGTGCTGCTGAACCGGGAAGGGTTGGCGGTGCTTCACAGCCGGCCCTCCAAAACCATCGGGGAGGAAAAGCGCCGGGCGGAGGAGGATCGGCTTCGCCGCGTGACCGGGGCCTGGACGGCGGCGGAATGGGCGGAAAACGAGCGGCAGCTTGAGGCGCTGAACCGGTGGCAGAGCGAGCCGGACGCCCCGGAGGCGCTTTCGACCCTTCCCACGCTGAAAAAGGAGGACGCCGACGTCATGCCGGAATGGACCCCGACGGAGGAGGGGGAGACGCTGGGCGTCCGGACGCTGGTCCACGAGATTCCCTCTAACGACGTGGTGCATCTTCGGGCCTTTTTCACCCTGACGGATCTGAGCCTTGGGGACATCACGGCGGCGGGGCTTCTGACCACCATGCTGGGCCGGCTTTCGACGAAGCGCCACGACGCCCTGAGCCTGCAGCAGGAAATCAAACGGTATACCGGCTCCGTGAGCTTCAGCCTCATCTCCCGTTCCGATCCGGGCCGGGATGACGCCTGCACCCCCTATCTGACCGCGACGGTTTCCGCCCTCCGGGAGAACGCGGACCGGGCGATGGCGCTGGTGGCGGAGATTCTGACGGAAACCCGGCTGGACGAGACCGACCGGATTCAGGAGATGATTCAGCAGAGCGAGCTGGCCGTCCGACAGCGGATCGTCGGCGCAGGCCATCTGATCGCCGTGCGCCAGGTTCTCAGCCAGTTCAGCGCCGACGGAGCGGTCCGGAACGCGCTGGACGGCCCGCCGGCGGCGGCCTATATTCATCGCTTCGCCCGGGAGCCGGAGGCGGTCATGCCCTCCTTCCTGGCGGTGGGAAAGCGCCTGCTGGAAGAGGGGATGTGCCGGAAGCGGATGACCGTCAGCTGGACCGCCGACGATCAAAAGGATCTGACGCCCTTTATTTCCGCCTTTCCGGAGGGGGAGGCGGTTCCCGCGGAGGCCGCCTATACCGCGGAGGAAGCTTCGCGTATGGGGTACCGGATTCCGGCCCAGGTTGGTTTCTTTGCCCGGGGCTACCGGCTCAGCCGCTGCGGGGCGTCCTTTTCCGGAAGCCTCTGGCTTGCCGCCAGCATCCTGAGCCTCGGCTATCTGTGGAACCGGGTTCGGGTTCAGGGAGGGGCCTACGGCGCCGGCATCCAGGTGGACCGCCGGGGCAACCTTTTCACCTATTCCTACCGGGATCCCAGCCCGGACAAAACCATGGGAGTGGACGCGGGGGCCTCGGCCTTCCTGCGGGAATTCGCGGGCCAGGAGGGGGAACTGGATAAATTCATTATCTCCAGCCTCAATGACCTGAATCCGCTGCTGAGCCCCCGGGACAGGGGGCTGGCCGCCGATCTGAGGACGCTTTCCGGCTATACCCGGGAGATGTCGGAAAAGACTCGGAAGGAAATCCTGAACGCGACGCCGGAGGACCTGCTGGCCTGCTGCCGGATCCTGGACGCCATGGCGGAGGAGGGGGCCGAATGCATCGTCGCTCCCGGCGAGATCCTCAGCCGGAGCGGGCTGACGGATATTCGGGAGCTGTAAGCCCGCTTCGCGGTTTCGCTCAGGCCGGTGCCGGATCATGCGCCTCTGTGAACGACAGTTCGCGTCTGTCTTTCTGTCCGGATAACGATTTTGGCAACACTTTGCTGACGCATTCGCAGACAGAAGATACGTCCCCGTGTCTTTTCCTACGTCCCCGTGTCTTTTCCCCGTGTCTTTTCCGTTAGTCGTAGATTCTTCGGCCGTGCCCGTCCGGAACCCCGGAGAGGCGGAAGAAGAAGGTATTGATGACGTCGCACCACTCCCGGGCGTTATGAACCTGGCGCTCCATTCTTTCAAGAATGATATTTCTGTCTTCCTCCGGGAAGGGGAGGCGCTGCAGTTTCTGCTGCATTTCAAGGGTCTCGCGCAGCCCCTCGAAATGGTCGTCATAGATCCGCTGGATCAGCGTCCGGCCGTCCTTCATCCGCCAGGCATAGGGAAGACGGTGGAAGAACAGCAGATAGAGATCCGGACAGGTGCGGGGGTTTTCATAGCGGTCGCGAAGCTCCGGCGGATACTGATCCAGATAGCCCGTTCCGGAAGTGGTCCGGTCGATGCCCACCGCTTCCCGGTTCGCCTTGTGATAGGTTCCCCAGAGGTCGTATTCATAGCCGGAGGGATTCGGGCCGTAATGATCATGGGGCGTTACCATCCAGCCGATGCCCAGGGGGGCCGTATATTTTTCATAGACGCGGCGGGAGGAGAGCATCAGGGCCACCAGGGTTCCTTTGTCCTCCGGGGAGAAATCATAGGTCAGGCGAACCCAGAGGGAGACGATCTCCCGGGGATCGACGCCCGGATTCCAGGCGAGGAGTCCGTAGGTAAACAGATTGACGGCGGCCAGGGGATGCCCGGTGTAGTTGGCGTCGTCCCCCCAGTTCGAAACCGCCGCGATGGCCATGATCCGGTCCTCCGGAAGATCCCGGAAGATTTCCTGCCACATGGGCGCCATGGTATAGAGATCGATCTGATGCCCGGTATATTCCTGGGCCAGCTGGAGTTCCAGGGCCTTATGCGTGTTCGGCATGCCCAGCAGCAGGGGGGACAGGGGCTCCCGCACCTGGAAATCAAAGGGGCCGTTCTTGATCTGAAGGATCACGTTATCCGCAAACTGACCGTCCAGGGAGGCATAGTGATCCCAGGCGGCCTTCGGGCGGTCCGTCTCCGTGTCCCGCCAGTCCTGGCGGCAGTTATAGACGAAGCAGCGCCAGACCAGCATGCCGCCCCAGGGGCGAAGGGCCTCGGCCAGCATATTGGCCCCCTCCGCGTGGCTGCGGCCATAGGTAAAGGGGCCGGGGCGCCCTTCGCTGTCCGCCTTTACCAGGAAGCCCGCCAGATCCGGAACCGCCCGATAGACCCGGGCGGCGGTTTCCTGCCACCAGGCCTGCACCTGCGCGTCCAGCGGATCGGCGGTGGGGATCCCGTGGCGCATCGGCTGGGAATAATCGACGGAAACCATCAGCCGCACGCCAAAGGGACGGAACTCGGCAGCGAGGCGGGCCAGATCCGGAAGACCGTCTTCCAGCAGGAGCTGGGCCGGGTCATGAACATTGACGTTGTTGATACACAGGACATTCAGGCTGCAGGAGGCCATCATCCGGGCCAGGGTCCGGATCCGCGCCGGATCCCAGGCGAGGCGGCCGCCCCGGAAGAAAAGGCTCATTCCGGCATAGCCCCGCTCCACGGTGCCGTCGGGATTATCCCAGCAGTTGATCATCCGCAGGCTGTAGCGGGGAGCGGATTCCACATGATCCGGCAACGTCCCTCCGCCGAGGCGGCAGAAATACATCAGGAACCAGGCGCCGTAGAGAAGGCCGGTTTCGCCGCCCAGCAGGCGGATTCGATCCCCCACCCGGCGAAGACAGAAGCCTTCACCCATTTCCTCCTTCTTTTCCAGGGAAACGGCTAACTCCGGCAGAGCGGAGCGCAGTTCCAGGGCGGCGGTCTCCTCCGGGGAGGTGAGCCGCTCCGGCAGGGAAACGGGAAAGCGATTCAGCCAGGCGTTCATAACTTGTCATTCCTTTCTTGCCGATTCCGGTCCGGGAGGGTTCCGGAGAACAGGCGGTAAAGAAATTATAACAGATGGGAAATGATTCTTCAATGATCCGGCGCGCGACCTGCATTGGGGGGTTGAATTCCGGGGAATAACGTGATAACATAGATATTGTATTGTAACATTATAATACAAGAAGACAGGAACAAAGAGGGAAGGCCATGAGAAAGCTGCAGTCGGAAAGCTCAAATCCGCTGTATCAGCAGCTGATGCACCGGATTCTGGAGGACATTGAGAAGGGGGATTATCCTGTCGGAAGCCGCATTCCGCCAGAGCACGAGCTGGAGCAGACCTATCAGGTCAGCCGGGTGACGGTTCGGCGGGCGCTGGCGGAGCTGACGGAAAACGGCCTGCTGGAGCGGAAGCAGGGCAAGGGAACCTTCGTGTCCATTCCCCGGGGCCGGCAGGATCAGCGCAATGTTCACAGCTTTCACGACGCCTGCCGGGAGAGCGGAGCCGTTCCCGGGACGAAGGTACTGAGCGTCAGGGCCGTGGCCGCCAGCCCGGAGGACCGGCAGGAACTGGGGCTGAAAAGCGGGGACCGGGTCATCGAGACCCTGCGGATCCGGACGGCGGACGGGGAGCCGGTGGTGCTGGAGCGAAACCATTTTTCCATGGCCTTTTCCTATCTTGAGGACGCGGATCTGGGCGGCAGCCTCTACCGGCTGCTGAAGGACTACGGCATCGAGCCCAAGGACGGGTATCACGCCATTTCGATCTGTTTCGCCGGGGAAGAGGAAGCGAAGCTGCTGGGGGTGGCGAAGGGATACCCGCTGATGAAGCTGCATGAGGTGATTTTCGACCAGAAGGGACGGCCGCTGCATAACAGCGAACAGCTGATCCGGGGAGACCGGTATACATTCAGGATATAAAACGGCAGACGTGAAAATACTGTTCACAGAGGAGGATAGGACTGCAACATGGCGGAAGAAAAGACAACGGTGGCCCAGATGCCGAAGAAGCTCTGGGACGGCGCGCTGAAGATGGTCAAGGGGGACGATACGGCCCAGCTGATCGAGCAGTTTACGGCGGAGATGACGCTGGTGGCGGAAGGCCTCTGCGAGGATCAGAGCCGGCTTCGGCAGGATACGGAGCGCATGGCGACGGAGGAGGACCGGCGGATTCAGAAGCTGGAAAGCCGGATCGACATGCTGGAAAACGCCCTGGACGAGGAGCGGCGGGAGCGGGACAGGGAGCTGACGGAAACCCGGAACCGGCTGGCGGCCCTGGAGCGGAAGGCGGAGCAGACCGACAAGAAGGATAAAAAGGGAGAAAAGCGAAATATTATCCGGGACGTGACGATTCTGGTGGGAATCGCCGCGGGCGCCTGGATCATTGTGACCCTGCTGAACCTGATCAGGGACAGCATCCGTTGACCGGAGGAGACAGATTCTGTCCGCGAATCGCGTCAGCGAAAGCGGTAACAAAACCGTCATCCGGGCAGCATGACAGACGTGAACTTGCCGTTTACAGAGGAGGGAAGAAGGATGAAAAAGACCTATGAGGAGCTGGTCAGGGAATATCGGAAGCGGCAGCGGGATACCGTGGTGGATACGCTGGCCTCCGGCCTGACCTATCTGGACGAGATCGCCGTGGACGCGGGGCTGCTGGAGGAAACCGGCCTGTGGACCGAGCTGACCGAGAACCTGACGGGGCTGCTTCCCTTCGCGATTATTTCCGTCAGCGAGGGCTCCAAGGTGCTGCTGGGGAAGAAGCCCGGAAAGACCGGGCTGAAGGACGGGGCCTTCCGCATTGCCAAGACCGGGGCGGCCCTCGGCGTCGGCGCGGCCGTCAGCGGGCTGACGGGCTTCTGGGCCGCCATTCCGGCGACCATGGGGGTCCGGGCGCTGTTCGACCGGTACAAGAGCCGGGCGCTGACGGGCCGCCGGGTTCAGGGGCGGATCAACCGGCTGAAGGAGCTGAACAGATTCATCCGGCAGGAAGAGGAAGAAAAGCGCGAGCCGCTGACGGAAGGCATCGGTGGCGCTGCGCTGGCCGCGGAGGGAGGCGTCGAATGATTCACTTCACCAAAATGCAGGGCATCGGCAACGATTACGTCTATATCGACGCGACAAAGGAAAACGTTCCGGATCCGGAGGGCCTGGCCCGCCGGATCAGCGACCGGCACTTCAGCGTCGGCAGCGACGGCCTGGTGCTGATCCTGCCGGGGGAAGCGGGCGCGGATTTCCGGATGCGGATGTTTAACGCCGACGGGAGCGAGGCGGAGATGTGCGGAAACGCCGCCCGCTGCGTCGGCCGGTATGTTTATGAACGGGGGCTGACGGACCGGACGGAGATCCGGCTTCAGACCGGGGCGGGGATCCGGCCCTTGTGCCTGCAAACCGAGGGCGGCAGGGTCCGGAGCGTGACGGTGGACATGGGGATGCCGGAGCTTCAGGATCACCGGATTCCGACGACGCTGAAGGGCAATCCGGTGATGGATCAGCCCCTGGAGGCCGGCGGGCAGACCCTCCGGGTGACCTGCGTCAGCATGGGGAATCCCCACGCGGTGGTTTTCACAGACGATGCCGAAGCCTTCGACGTTCATGGGGTCGGTCCCCTGGTGGAAAACCATCCGGCCTTTCCGGCCCGGGTCAATACGGAGTTCGCGACGGTGGTGAACCGCGGACGGATCCGGATGCGGGTCTGGGAGCGGGGCGCGGGGGAAACCATGGCCTGCGGAACCGGCGCCTGCGCGACGCTGGCGGCGGCTGTGCTGAACGGACTGACGGACCGGGAAGCGGTACTGGCGCTCAACGGCGGGGAACTCCTGATTCAATGGGATGAAAAAACCGGGCACGTCCTGATGACGGGCCCGGCGGAATTCGTTTTCGACGGGGAATGGCCGGAAGCCTGACGGGGAGGGGGCCGGATACAGCCGCTGACCCGCCGGACAATGAGGGCAGGGGGCATATGCCGCTCCCTTTTTTTATTTGCTCAAAACCAGGCCGAGGATCCCGGAATCCGTCAGATCGTCCATCACGCTCTGGCAGAAGGAAACCGGCACGTCGATCAGGAAGCGAACCATGCCGCCAATCAGCGGCCGGGTCACGTTTTCGACAAATTCGCCCATGGAAACATCGCTCAGGGAGAGCACGTTCCGATAGTACATCCATTCGGCCGGGGCGTAATCCGGCAGATCCGCGGGTTCCGTCGGGACCGCGGAGCCCTCGACCCGGAAAAACTCGACGTCATCCGTTCCCGGCACGATGGGCTTAAAGAGGCCGACGGAGAAGGAGCCGTCCTCCCGGCAGCTGCCGACGGCGGAGAGGGCGATATTCGGGAAGAGGCTGCCCATCAGGAACAGGTGCGCGTTAAAATCGGTATCCACGGGCCAGGCGGCGGGAAGATTGTCCCCGTAGGACCGGAAGGTCAGGAGATCGGGGCGGGATCCGTCCGCCGAGCGGAGGTAGGTCTGGAAATCAAAATGGAAGGTATCCTCGAATTCCGTGCGCTCCCAGGAGCCGTAGGGCTTGTATCCGGAGGCGGTTACGGGAAGATCAGCCATCCATCCGTAATAGTCCACCTGGTCCCAGAGCTGGAAGAGCACCTCGTCCCTGCTGTTTTTGACGGCGATTCCTCCCGGCGCCTCGACCACCGACAGATCCCCGCCGGCGGCCACCGAATCCGTCAGATA
>JAFRHH010000073.1 GCA_017433405.1 Clostridia bacterium
GCAAGGTGGCACTCTACCAACTGAGCTACTACCGCAAAAACCGGGAAACCGTTCGGACGAAGAGACTCGAACTCTTACGCCTTTCGACACCAGATCCTAAGTCTGGCGCGTCTGCCATTCCGCCACGCCCGCGCGCCGGACCCGGCGAAAGCGGAAAAGATAAGTGACCCATTGGAGATTCGAACTCCAGACACCTTGATTAAAAGTCAAGTGCTCTGCCAACTGAGCTAATGGGTCAGAAAGCTGGGGTGGCAGGGCTCGAACCTACGAATGCGGGAGTCAAAGTCCCGTGCCTTACCACTTGGCTACACCCCAACGTAGGTAAACTGCCAACAGACGGAAAAAAGATGGGGTGAGTAGTGGGACTCGAACCCACGCTCTCCAGAGCCACAATCTGGCGCGTTAACCAACTACGCTATACCCACCATGTCTGGCGCGCCTGGAGGGATTCGAACCCCCGGCCCACGGCTTAGAAGGCCGTTGCTCTATCCGGCTGAGCTACAGGCGCATGCCGCAGGCCGCTTTCAAGGGCTTTGGCGCTCGACGGAAACGGTATCCTTTCCGCTGACAATTTAGGATTATATCATGCTTTTCAGCCACTGTCAACGCATTTTTTATTCTCCGATTTTCCCAAAGCAGATCAGGCTGCCCTGGGAGCGGAGGCCGTCTCCGCCGGTTTCGATGATCTTGCCGTTAAACAGGAGCGTCGCGGTCTGGCCCCCGTCCAGGTTCAGGGCCTCCACGCATCCCCGTTCCTTCAGGAGATTCGCCACCCAGGCCACCGTCACGCCCCGGTAGGCGGGGGTCGGCCGGCCGCGGACCACGACCGCCACATAATGCCAGGGCGCCACCATCCCGATGGCGACCCGGGGTTCGTTATAATCCCGGTATTTAACCACCGTCTCCAGCTCCGGGTTCAGCTCTCCCCCGGAGATCAGCCAGGGCCCGAAGGCAAAGACCTGCACCGCCCCCATCGCGAGATAATCCTCCGCCGCAAGCGCGTCGGAGACGTAAGTCTTCATGCTGCCGTCCGCGAAAAGGGCCAGGGTATCCAGATTCGGCCAGGGGCGCTTCTTTGCGCTGTTCCGGGTCTTGGTGGCCATGACCTCCCCATCCCGGATCACCACGCCCTGGTAATCATATTTCTGCAGGCGGATCCCGTACATATCGTCGCTCATGGCAAAGAGCGGATTGGCCTTTTCCTGCAGGAGCTCCGGGCTGACCAGCTTGTAGCCCGCCACCCGCTTTTTCGTCGGCTCCGACATGACGGGATAGAGGGGCGATTCCGGGGACGCCTGAATATCCGCCACGCAGTATTCCAGCGTCCGGCTCTTGCCCTTGACCTTCGTCGTCTCGGAAAAGCGCTCGATGGAGATGGTCAGCCCGGGGCCGGCATAGCTCCACCGCCCGTTTTCCGGATCCTCCACCAGGACGGGCTCTACGGCCGAAACACTTTCCCCTGCCGGAACGGTCACTTCCTCAACCAGGATTTCCTCCGCCAGAGATTTTCCCGACCCGAAGCCCGTTCCGGAAAGCAGCAGGGCCAGGACCAGCATCCCCGTCATCCATCGTCTCATTGTTGACTCTCCTTATGATCCGGAAATCAATTTCATTCGCGCGTATAATATCTCCGCAGGATTGCCTCGTTCCACCGGGCGGGCAGGAACTTATGCACGTAGACCGCCAGATGCTGCTCCGGGCTGGCGATCCGCTTCCGAAAAGGCATCCGGCGCCTTCCCAGCATCCGGGCCACCTTCCGGCCCAGCCGGTCCGGGTCGCTTCCGCCGGTTTCATCCTCCCGGATTTTCCCCGTCGCCCGGGCGTAGGCCTGCGCGTAGGGAGAATCCGCGTTCATCCGCTCGCCCCGGGCCCGGTACCGCTCGCTGCCGCTGCGATGATCCCCCGGCTCCACGAGGGTCACCTGAATCCCGAAGGGCCGGACCTCCAGCTGCAGCCCCTCCGCGTAGCCCTCGACAGCGTGCTTGCTGGCGGTATAGGCGTTCTGGAAGGGAATCCCCATCAGGCCGTTAATGGAAGAATACATGACGATCCGGCCCTCTCCCTGGGTTCTCATCACAGGAAGCACCGCCCGGTTCATCCGAACCATCCCCAGGAAATTGGTGTCCAGAACCCGCAGGTATTCCTCCGTCGTCGTCTCCTCGCAGGAGCCCAGCACCAGCACGCCGGCACACTGCACCAGCGCATCCACCCGCGGGGAAGCGGCCAGCGCCCTTTCACAGAAGGCCTGAACGCTTTCCTCCTTCGTTACATCCAGGGGGAGGCAGACCATTCCGTCCTGCTCCGCCGGCTCCCGGAAGCTTCTCGCCCCGGCGATCACATTCCACCCCGCGTCCCGCAGGGCCCGGGCCGTATGCAGCCCCAGACCGCTGGAGGCGCCGGTCACCCAGACCGTTTTCGGCTTTCCCATCCTCTTTCCTCTCCTCTGTGAACGGCAGTCCACGTCTGCCGTTCTGCGACGGATGACGATTCTGGTCCCGCTTCGCTGACGCGTTTGCGGGCACGCCAATGGCCATTCCTTCGCAGCGCGAACATCATACCACAAAAGCGCGAATTGAAAAAGCCTGTCCCGCCGTCAATTGTTTGTGCTGTTTGACAATTGCGGATACAGGGTTATAATGTCTCTGTTCCCGCTTCCCACCGGGCCCTGTGGCAGCCGCTGACGGCAAAATCGTCATCCGCTGCAGAGCGGCAGACGTGAGCCGTTCACAGAAAAGAACGCGGGAAACCCGGAACACCGAAAACCCGGACCGCCGGGCTCTGAAAGGAAACCGTATGAAAAAAACGAATCAGCTTCCGACAGCTTTCCTGGCCGGCCTCCTGCTGGCTCTCCCGCCGCTCTCCGCCCCGGCCCTGGCCGAGGAGGATCTGGCGGTGACCGAAATCGTGGAAACCGTGGATCTGGATCAGCCCGCCGCCACCGACGGCTGGAGCTTTCCCGTCGCCCTGGAGGACATGAACCCGGAATACATCGTCCTGGCCAACAAGCATTACCTGCTTTCGGAGGATTATGTCCCCAGGGACCTGGTCAAGGTGCCGAAGGATCCGAAAAAAGGCGGCATCAAATGGAAAAGTGCCCCGAAGGAGGGGCACCAGCTGCGAAAGGACTGCGCGGAGGCGCTGTGCGCCATGAACGCCGCCATGCGGGAGATCGACGGCTTTCAGGAGATGTATCTCAAAAGCGCCTACCGCAGCTACCGGACCCAGAAGACCATGTACCGGAACCGGCTGGCGAAGCATAACGGGAAGGACGACGGATGGGTCTCTCAGCCGGGGGCCAGCGATCATCAGACGGGCCTCGGATGCGACGTCATTCCCTATAACTGGACGAAAAAGTCCGGGATGAACGAGAAAATGATGCAGGAAGAGGAATGCCAGTGGATGGCCGCCCACTGCCATGAATACGGCTTTATCATCCGCTATCCGGCGGAGAAGAAGGACTGGACGGAGATCAACACGGAGCCCTGGCATCTTCGGTACGTCGGCATTCCCGTCGCCACCTATATCGCGGAAAACGGCCTGTGCCTCGAGGAATTTCACCAGCAGCTGCAGGCGGCCATCGACGGCTACCTCGCCGCCGGCGGTGACCGCAGCCGGGTGGAAGCCTTCATTCAGGTATCTTCCGACGAAAACTGACTCAAAATAGTTACAGCACCTTGTTCAGGAAATCCTTCGTCCGCTGTTCCTTCTGGCTCGAGAAGATCTCCTCCGGCGTACCCTCCTCGACGATCTTTCCCTCGTCCATAAAGAGGACCCGGTCCGCCACCTCCCGGGCGAAGCCCATCTCGTGGGTCACGCAGATCATCGTCATCCCGCTCAGGGCCAGCTCCTTCATGACGTCCAGCACCTCGCCCACCATTTCGGGATCCAGGGCGCTGGTGGGTTCGTCAAACAGCATCACCTCCGGCTCCATGCACAGGGCCCGGACGATGGCGATCCGCTGCTTCTGGCCGCCGGAGAGCTGGCTGGGATAGGCGTCCTCCCGGTCCTCCAGGTTGACCCGCTCCAGCAGGCTCCGGGCCTTGGCTTCCGCCTCCTCCCGGCTTTTTTTCAGAAGCTTGATCGGCGCGATGGTCATGTTCCGAAGCACCGTCATATGGGGAAACAGGTTAAAATGCTGAAACACCATCCCCATCTTCTGGCGGTGGAGATTGATATCCACCGTGGGATCCGTAATATCAACCCCGGCGAGGGAAATCGTTCCCGCCGTCGGCTGCTCCAGCAGGTTCAGGCAGCGCAGGAAGGTGGATTTTCCGCTTCCGGAGGGGCCGATCACGACGACGACCTCGCCCCGGCAGATATCCGCGTCCACGCCCCGCAGGGCCTTCAGCTCGCCGCCCTTAAAATGCTTTTCCAGCCCCCGGACGGAGATCAGCACCTCATTCTTTTCAGTGGTCACTGGCGCGCAGCCTCCTTTCCAGCTTCCTGATCAGCGTCGTCAGAATCAGGGTCAGCAGCAGGTACAGCATACCGGAGATGATATAGGGCGTAAAGGCGGAGTAGGTCCTGGAGCGGATATAGTCGCCCGCCTTGGTCAGCTCCGTCAGCGCGATATAGGACAGGATCGACGTCTCCTTAATCAGCGCGATAAACTCGTTGCACAGGCTGGGGAGCGCCGACTTCGCCGCCTGGGGCAGCACGATCCAGAGCATGGTGGCCAGCCCGGAAAAGCCCAGGGAGCGGCCCGCCTCCGTCTGGCCGGGATCCACGCTCATGATCCCGCCCCGGACGATCTCCGCCACATAGGCGGCGCTGTTGAGCGCGCAGGCGATGACGCCGATGATCACCTTGTCAATCCGGATGCTTCCGAAGACCCCGAAGTTGATGATCAGCACCTGCAGAAGCAGGGGCGTGCCCCGGATCAGGTCGATATAGAACTTCGCAAACCAGCAGAAGAAGCGCAGCACCCCGAACCCCAGCTTCTTAAGCGGATGATTCCCCCGGTAGCGGTAGTCCGTTACGGAGGGCAGGCGCAGCACCGCCAGCACGGTACCCAGCAGCGTGCCTGCCAGGATGGCGAAAAAGGAAACCTTCAGGGTGACCCACAGGCCGTCCAGATACAGAAGCCACCGGTCGTCCTTAATGGCGTTCATGTAGATTTCCTTATAGAGATTCTGGAAAAAATTCAGGGGCTGCCGGTTCTCCACCAGCTCGGCGATCGGAAGCCACCACTGTTCAAAAATCGACATTGTCGGCGTTTCTCCTCTGTGAACGGCAGTTCACGTCTGTCATTCCGCGACGGATGTGACGGTTTTAGATGAGAAACCGTAGAGAGGCAGCCCTCCCTACGGTCGTGTATCAATCCGGCGAAGAGATTATTCAGCCTTCGCTTCTTCTTCGGCGCTGAAATACTTGACCGCCAGCTCCTCATAGTAGCCGGAGGCTTCCAGCTCCTTCAGGGCCGCGTTGATCTTCTCCAGCAGCTCGGGGTTCTCCTTGTTAACCTCGATGCCGTACCAGTCCGCCTGCAGGCCCATGTCCACGATCACCAGGCTGTCGTCCTTCAGGCCGGCCAGCAGCGCCATGCCAACGGGCTTGTCGACGATCACGGCATCCAGCCGGCCGCCCTGCAGATCCTTAATGGCGTCCAGGAAGGTCTTGTAGGTTTCGGTATTCGCCTGGCCGGTAATCTCCTCGGCGGCGAAATCAGAGGTCGTTCCCAGCTGGGCGCCGATCTTCTTTCCCTTCAGATCGTCCTTAACGGCCAGGCCGCTGCCTTCCTTGACGACCACGATCAGGCCGGCGTTGATATAGCCCTCGGAGAAATCCACGTTCATCTTCCGCTCATCGGTGATGCTGATGCCGGAAACGCCGATGGTATTCTTATTGGCCATGACCTCGGAAATCACGGAGTCAAACGCCATGGCGTTGAACTCCACCTCGAAGCCGGCCTTCTCCGCCACGGCCTTAATCAGATCCACATCGTAGCCCACGATCTCGCCGTTCTCCACATACTCAAAGGGCGGGTATTCCGGGTTCAGCGCCACCACCACGGGCTCCGCGGCGGCCACCGCGGCCGTCAGACCCAGCGTCAGCGCCAGCAGCATCGCAATCAGCTTTTTCATGTTCCATTTCCTCCTTCTGTCTCCTCCGCGAACGTCCGTTCACGTTTGTCCCAGTATAGCACGCCCCTTTTTCCCCTGTCAAGCGCGATTTTGCATTTTTATACAATAATTCTCCTTATATTCACTGTTTATGCGTTTATAACTGTATATTATGCAGTATCTTTTCTGTATTTATGCAAGATCCCGGTCCAGCCGCTTCAGGGCCTCCTCCCGGACCCCGGGGGTCAGCCGATAGCGGGTCGGATCCCCGGCCGGCCCCTCCGGCCGCATCCGGAAGATCCCGAACTTGATCGGAACCCCCGCTTCCATATACTTCTTTTCGTGCTCGGAGATATAGTTGGGCGCAAAGCCGGAAGCCGCCAGATCGTGGGTCAGATAAACCGGATCGAAGCCCCACAGATCCAGATAGACCAGGGAATCCTGAAACAGGGTATCATCGTCCGTCTTGAACCAGATTTCCCCGCCTTCCTTCAGAAAGGAGCGGTACTGGGCCAGCTGGCGGGGATGGGTCAGCCGGCGCTTGGCGTGCTTGGGATGCTCCGTCCAGGGGTTGCAGAAGGAGATGTAGATCCGCTCCGCCCCGTCCTCCGGGGCAAAGACCCGCCCGATAAAGCAGATATCCGTCTCCAGCAGCCGCAGGTTCTCCGGGTTTTCCCCGCAGAGGGCCGCCGCGTTCCGCCGGGCGCAGCCCAGGACGTCAGCGCTCAGATCCGCCGCCACATAGTTGATCTCCGGATGATCCGCGGCCATGGCGGCGGTGCTGACCCCTTTGCCGCAGCCCATTTCGAGATGCAGCGGGCGCTCCGGATGGGAGAACCACTGCCGCCAGCGGCCCCGGCGGCTCTCCCCGTCCGCGGTATACCATCCGCAGGCCGCCAGTTCCGGCCGGGCCCATTTCTTTTTTCGCATATGCATCGCTGATTCCCCTCTGTGCACGTCAGTTCACGTTTGCAAAAAACCCCGCGGAAAACTTCCGCGGGGAAAAGTGCCGAAGGCGGGACTTGAACCCGCACGCTTTTGAGGGCAACGGATTTTGAATCCGCGGCGTCTGCCATTCCGCCACTTCGGCATCGGAGGGATTATATCATACCCTCCGCGGGGAATGCAAGAAAAAACCTAATTCGGATTGTATTCCACCGTCTCCTGATAGGGCTTGTAGGTCGTTTTGAACAGCAGCTCCCGCTTCGTTTCCCGGTTTCCCTGAAAGAAGACCTTCCAGGTTTCCACCACATAGCCCGTCCGCCCGGTAACGGTCTTTTTGCTCTGCCCCGGCGCCAGGGAGGTGTTCACGACGTAATTGGTCTCCGTCGGCTGGGGCAGCGTCTGGACCGTAATGCTCTCCAGGTCGATTTCCGTATCCGCTTCCAGCCGCATCCCGTAAAGGTTGACGGTGACCTTCCGGTTCCGGTATTCCGCGAGAATAAACACCGGCCACTCCGTATTGTTTTTAAACCGAAAATCCAGCCCCGGCCAGTTGACCGTGGCGTCGAAGCCCTTTTCAACGTAATTGGAGGGCCAGGCATGCGGATTTCGCTCGACGATTTCCAGGTTCGCCCGGGCGACGGCGTTAAAGAGGGTCGAGCTGGTCTGGCAGACGCCGCCGCCGATCTCGTCCCGGCTCTGGCCGCCCGCGATGGCCGCCGCCTCCCGGTAGCCCTTGGCCGCCGTTCGCTCGCCGGTGGCCTGGTTAAAGGAAAAGGTCTCTCCCGGCAGCACCGTCAGCCCGTTGATCGCCTGGGCGCTGAGGCTGATATTGGTGTTCCGGTTCTCGTTCTTCGTCGTGTCCGTCGTATAGGCGGAAATCAGGCCGAAGCGGTTCATCAGCTCGGTCTTCGTAACCTCCGCCAGCACCCGTTCCGGCTCAAAGCGCAGGGTGCCCTTCGTCTCCCCCGCGTCCAGCAGCTCCGCCGTCCGGCTGTACATCTCCTCCGGATCCAGCCGGGCCCCGGGCCGATCCTCCGTAAAGGAAAAGGTTTTCGTATTGAAGTCAAAGCTCTCCACCGTGCTGTTGACCGGATCCCGGTTCACATAGTTGGCAATGCCCTCCGTCATGGCCCGAAGCGCCTCGTGATCCCAGTCCAC
>JAFRHH010000074.1 GCA_017433405.1 Clostridia bacterium
ATGCAGTACAAAGCAATTATACCATATATTGTGCAAAAACACAACACCAAACAACAAAACAACAAAGAAAATTTTGATAAAAAAATAAGCCCTGTCAAGGCTTTGAGGGTTGTTGTCTATCTCTCAACTGTAAAACTTCCGGGTTGAGCCGCCCAGCTCGAAAATATTGTTGACACGGCCTGAGCGATCTGCTATAATGCAATTGTTAGCGATAGCTAACTAACAAACCGATATCAATCGGGCCCAAGCCACCCGAGTGATATACCAGACCCTTACCTCCAAAGAAGCGGGATGCCTTGCGTACGGGCATCCCGTTTTCTGTTTTGGTTCTTGTGTTTTGCTTCTTGTGTTTTGCTTCATGCGTTTTGCTTCTTGCGGAAGCGTTTTCGCCATGATAAAATCGAACGGGTGAAGAGCGATGACTACACTGTTCGCGGAAACGCTGAAAAACCTGAGGGCTGAAAAAGGGCTTTCCCAGACGCAGCTTGGAAAGCGGATGTTTGTGAATAATTCGACGGTGACCCGGTGGGAAAACGGCAGCCGACTCCCGGACGCCGCCATGATCGCCCGCCTCTCAAGGGTGCTGGAGGTGGACGTCAACACGCTGCTCTACGCCGCGGCGGAAAGCGAGGAATCCCCCAATATCATCATGGTGGACGACAACCGGATCCTGCTGACCGACAGCCTGGCTGTGCTCGAGGATGTGCTGCCGAACGCGGCAATCACCGGCTTTATCTGGCCGGCGGAGGCCATCGAATACGCCAGGGCGAACCGGATCGCCCTGGCCATCCTGGATATCGAGCTGGGAAAGACCAGCGGCCTGGATCTGTGCCGCGCCCTGCTGGAAATCAATCCCCGGACCAACGTGGTCTATCTGACCGCCTACCCCGACTATTCCCTCGACGCGTGGGACACCGAAGCCTGCGGGTTCATGCTCAAGCCCCTGACCCCGGAGGGCGTCCGCCGTCAGCTTCAGAAGCTGCGCTACCCCTTTCCCCGGGGAGGTGCGACGCCGTGAACGACTGGATCAGTTTCTTTTATTATTTTATCATCGGCGCGGCCATGATGCTGACAGTGATGGGCCTGTGGTTTACCTTCATCCTGCCCTTCATGGACCGGTGGAGCAGGCGTTTCTTTACCGCCTATTTTTCCGTTCTGTTCTTCTGCAGCCTCGCCAGCCTGATCGATCTGATCTTCTTTCGCGTTCCCAGCGCGGAGCCGGTCGCCAAGGCGCTGGTCTTCCTCGAATGCCTGACCCTCTCGGTGCCGATCCCCATGCTGACGGCGTACCTGGTTCACTGCCGGGGAACAAACGTATGGAAAAGCAGGCTGTTCCGCCTGGTCACGCCCCTGTGGCTGGAGTTCTTCCTGCTGCTGGGAACCACGCCCTTTACGCGCTATCTGTATTTTATCGGGCCGGACAGGCAGTTTCACCGGGGCCCCTGGTTTCCGCTGCTGATTGCGCCGCTGATCGTGATCATGTGTCTGAACCTCGGCGCCACCCTCCGCTCCCGCCGGACGCTCCCCCGAAAGTATTATTTCGGCTTCCTGGCCGCCATGCTTCCGCTGACGGTCATGCTGGCTGTTCATGCCCTGACGGATGTGACCGCGCTGCTGGATATCAGCACCGTGCTCTCCGCGCTTTCCCTGTTCGGCCTGATTCTGTCGGATCAGACGGAAGCGCAGCTGCGCCAGCAGCGGGAAATCGCCCGCCAGCAGCAGGAGATCGCCCGCCAGCGCGCCAGCGTCATGGTGCTTCAGATGCGGCCGCATTTTATCTTTAATACCCTGATGAGCATCTACAGCCTTTGCAGTCAGGATCCCCCAAAGGCCCGGCAGGTGACGATGGACTTCACCAACTACCTGCGAAAAAATTTTAACGCCGTCGCCAGCGACAGCGCCATTCCCTTCTCCGCGGAGCTGGAGCACACCCGGGCCTATCTGGCGGTGGAGCAGGCCCAGTTTGAGGAGCTGCTCCGGGTGGAATACGATACCCCCGTGACCCAGTTCCGCCTGCCGCCGCTGACCCTGCAGCCCCTGGTGGAAAACGCCGTCAAGCACGGCATGAACCCCTGGGCCGGCCCGCTTTTCATCGCCGTCCGGACGGAGCGGTCGGAGGCCGGATTCGAGCTGACCGTGGAGGACAGCGGCCCCGGGTTTGATCCCTCCGACGCCGGCCAGCCGCATGCCACCCTGACCAACATCCGTCAGCGGCTGGAAATGATGTGCGGCGGAACGATGACGGTCACGCCCCGGGACGGAGGCGGCGCCGTCGTCAGAATCACGATTCCATCGGCGCCGCCCTCCGCCTGACCGGATGGCCGGTCATCAGCCCTGCTTCGCCGGCTTTTCGGAGGCCGGCTTTTTCTCTGCCTTTTTCCTTTCCGCCGGCTTCTCATCCGCCGGCTTTTCGCCATCAGGCTTCCCGTCCTCCGGGCTCTCCAGTTTTTTCTGATTCCGGCTCATGTTGCGAATGGGGCTGACCTTGCTGTTGTTGAGAACGAACACATTTCCTTCCGCGTCGGTAATCTCCGTCGTGCGGATCCCCATATCCGTCACCGTCCCGCTGGCGATGTTGCCGATGCTGACCCTGTCGCCCACCCGGACGGAGCCCTCCAGCATCATAAAGAAGCCGGCGAGCAGGTCGGAAGCCATGCTCTGGGCGCCCATGCCGACGGCAATGGAAATGATGCCGGCGGAGGCCACCAGAGCCGTGGTGTTGACGCCGAAGATGCTCAGGATCCGGAAGAGGAGGAAGAGGGAGGCGGCATAGGTGAGCAGGCTGCCCGCCAGCCGTGCGACCGTCCTTCCCTGCAGGCCGACCCGGCCCTCAATCCGTCTGAGGATCATCCGGATCAGGCTCATCAGGGAGATCGTGATGGCCAGGATAAACAGGGCCGCCCAGAAGGAATACAGGTGAACGCCCGGGGACCATTGACCGCTGAACACGTAATCAAAGGAGGTCCACCAGCCATTCCAGGAAGCGATCAGCGTCGCGATCGCGAAGAGCAGCAGGAAGTAAGCATAGCCGTTTGCAAAGATGATGAGGGGATTTCCGTCCTCCGCCCGCCGCGGAAGCTTCGCCTGCTCCAGGGCTCCTTCCATCAGCCGGCGCGCCCAGGGATAGTACCCCAGCGCCAGGAGCAGGATCACCGCCAGGGAAAACAGGCCGAAGGTCCGCTGCAGATACGCGTCCGTACGCTCAGGCGTAATAAACAGAAGGGTCTTCCCGTCCGAGGCCCGGGCGGAAACGCAAACCTCCACCCCCAGGTAGTCGGTAAAGCCCTCGAAGCTGGTGCCGGGCTCGTAGTCCCCCAGGTAATCCGCCGCCTTCTGGCCGATCATTTCGGGAACGGTATGGGCGATAAAGCGGCCGTCCTCGTCCCGGGTGGCGGCGGCGATCTGCCCCGTCCGCACCGCAAAGGAGTTGACCGCGTTTTCATAGCTCATCGACTTCAGCGTCCTGTTCAGATCCCCGGCGCTGAAAACCGCCAGCAGGAATCCGTCCGCCGCTCCCTCCGCGTCCTCCATCAGGATTGCCGCGCCGATCTGGGTCCGCCCCGAATAGGCGTCCGCCGCGGGGCCGACGATCGCGTAGGGATATCCCAGCAGCACCGCCTGGTAATCCTCGCTGAGGTTCTTCCCGACGGTAAAGTTCCTGTAGCTGTTGCTGGAGACCAGCTCCCTGCCCTCCCCGTCAAAGCGCATGACGTATTCCGCTCCGGCGGCCCGCCGAAGCTCCTCCAGCCCCGCCCGGGTCAGCTTCTCCGGGTGCTCCTTCAGGTAGGCGGCCAGCAGCTGGGTGCGGGTTCTGTAGTAGTTCTCAAAGCTGCTCCGGATCAGGCCTTCCTGGCCCTTCCGCCATTCGATATCCCGCCCGATGAATTCCCGCATGGACTGGGCTGTCGACGTGACGAGGGATCGGCTTTCCAGCAAAAACAGCATATTGGAAAAAAGAATGGTGACCGCCAGCATGACCGCGAGGCCCGGCCAGGTCCTCCGCCCGAGCCCGCCCCCGGCGCTTCCGGTCTCGGTCTGCCCAGCCTCGGCCTTCCCGGCCTCCTGCCGCTGAAGCTTTCGGAAAATATAGTGCTGGAGCAGCAGGATGCCCCATCCGATGATCAGCGAAATGGCCAGCGCAATGAAGACCCCGTTGCCGAGCACCTTCCGGGCGGGAAGCGTCATCAGGAACTCCACCGGCTCCTCTCCCTCCGGGGTATAGCTGCTCAGCATGGCCAGAAAGCGCTGCCCCAGCAGGGTGACGTAGCCGAATGAGGCGCTGTCCCCGGTGCTCCGGAAGCCCCTCCGGGCCCCGAAGACCTGATTCAGCTCCTCCCGGAGCCGCGCGGCCTGATCCGCCGGCAGGCCCTCCGTCACCTGCTCCGGAAGCGCCCCGCCGATCCTGGCGTAAATCGCGCCCTCTTCCTCGCTGATCATGTCCTCCATCACGCCCACGACGTCATAGAGGCCGTTCACCAGCTCCAGAATCGGCTCGATGGTGAATTCAAACACCAGGCCGCGGGTCGCGCTCCCGGCGCCGTCCGCTGGCAGGGAAAGCATCACGAAGCCCATGCCGTCGCTCTTTCCTTCCGCGCTGTCGTAAAAGACCAGATGAGGCTGGCCGCTCTTCAGCGCCTGAAGGCTGTCGCGGTAAGTCTCCTCCGGGCTCACTGCCCCCGTCGTAGCCAGCGTTTTTCCCGACCCGTCCGTCAGCGTGACGCTGGCGGCGGAAACGGAATGGCGTACCCACGCCAGCTTTTCCGCCTCCAGAAGGCCGTTCTCATCCTGATAGAGCTTCCGGCCGACCTCCGCGCGGGTCAGCATATCCTCCTCGAAAGCGCTGCTGTGCAGAGCCAGCTCGTTTCTGCGGCTTTCGATGATCGCCGGCATTTCCCAGAGATACTCGTCCATCAGCCTGACCCAGATGTGCTCGCAGAGCATAAAGGTGGCATAAAAGGCGAGGGCCGTGGCCAGCAGAAAGACGATCAGGGAAAGGGCAAACTGACCCTTCCCGCTCTTTTCCCGAAGCATCGCCCGGATTTCCTGCACAAAATTCATCTGCTTTCACCTCAAAAAAATCATGGGGGAGGACAGAAAAGACCAAAATCCCCCGGACCGACGTCGATCAAACGAAGGTCCGGGGGAAGGGGCAGCTTAATTATTTGGCAGCTTCAGTCGTGGCGGTCCCCGCCGGCGCCATCAGCTTGAGAATCGTTTCGATCCCGCTGATGATGTTCTCGGCGGTAATCTCATTGATGTTCGCGGCGGCGGCCAGATCGGCCATTTCGATCCTGTCGATGCGGCTGACCTTGAAGATCGCGGACTCGCCGTTGCCGTCGTTCTTCAGCTCGCAGACCAGGCTGTCGCCATCCTCATAGAAATCGATGATGAAGGAAGCTTCCTGACCCTCGGCGCTCTCAAAGAAGATCTCGTAGCGGATCTTGCCGGTCCAGGTTTCCCGAACGGAGGTGCTCAGGCCGCCCTTCGGTCCCTTGATGTTGAAATGGTCCTCACCAAAGTCGAGATTGATCTCGTCCTTATCATCGATCCTGGCGTTCAGATGGCCCTCGGCGATCCGGCCGTCTTCGGCGAAGCTGAACTGAGACTCGACAAAGTCCTTGTCGGCGGTCATCTTTTCGCTGTAGTTGTCCGGGCTGACTTCCAGCTCGTAGACCAGGAGGGGATCCTCGTCCTTGAAGCTCAGGGTGGCCTTCGTCTCGAGCTCGCCCTCTTCCGCGTCGATCCAGCTGTCGGTATCCCAGATCATAACCTTGGTCTCGGACTTCTCCTCGCCGATCTGGAAGTGAGACGTCCAGTGGCCGTTCTCCTCAACCTTATCGAAGCTCTCGATGGACCGGAGCTTCGCCAGGGTTTCTTCCCGGTTCTCCGCCCATTCCCGCTGGTATTCCGCAAAGGTCTTTCCGTTGTTCGCGGCGGCCTTCCGATCCACCAGTTCCGCCAGATCCGCGTTGCTCATCAGGCTGTCGAGCGCATCCGCGAAGGCGCTGGCGAAGGCATCCGCCCGCAGGTTGATTTCCACTTTGCCATCCTCTTCCTTGACGTCGAGGATGTATTCCGGCTTGAACTTGTCGGCAAAGGTCGTCGCGGCGCTGCTGACCGTCATGGCATCGGCCTGCTCCTGAGCGGCCGCGGCCTTCGCCAGAATGTTGAGCTGAGCAACGGCCTGCTGAACCTGCTCGTTGGAAGCCTTCGATTCGGCGGCAAGGCTCTTGGCGACCTCATCCAGCAGGTTGTTCACGGTGTTGAGCACGTCCTCCAGCACCTTGGTCAGGGTGGTGTACTTGATCATCGTTACACCATCGCCTTCCTTGGCATAGATCCCGGTGGGATTCAGCTGGACATGGCCGTTTTCATTCCCGTTCTGGCGGGACACCAGATGCAGGGTCGTTCCGTCGATCCGGATCACCAGATCGGAATTCGCGTCCCCGGACTGGATCTGCAGGGCGAGATCCTTGGTTTTCATATCCGTTTCCTTCAGGAACTCCACCAGCGCGTTGTCTACCTTGGCTGCGTATTCCTCCGCGAAGGCTCCCGCGACCGTGAAGAGCATGATCACGGCCAGCAGGCAGGAAATCAGTTTCTTGTTCATAACAACAGGGTCCCCTTTCGTAAAAATAGTTTTATATGACCCGCGGAAAGCCGCGAAACATATCAGTCATGAACATGGCCGGCCGGTTACGCCTGGGGCTTGTCCGCGTCCGCGGCCTTCTCCTCCGTGGCTTCCGGCAGCTTCAGCTTCTCGGCAGCCTCGATCTCGGTCGCGACTTCCGTCGCGCTCATCCGGGTGATGGTCACCTGGAAATCCTTCAGCATGGCGCCCAGGGCGGTTTCGTCCGCCTCGTTGGCCATGATCAGCAGCGCGGTTTCCCCGTCCACGAGGCATTCGCTGGCCTTTGCGAGCAGCTCGGTCTTCCCGTCCAGCTCTTTCTCGTCCATATGATCCCCGATCAGCGCCCCGACGCCGCCGCCCAGCAGCACCCCCAGCGGGCCCCCGAGAATTCCCACCAGGCTGCCGATCAGCCCGCCGGTCCAGCCGCGGCTGTCGATGGGATCGTTGGTCACGAAGCCGTCCTCCAGGGAAACATGGCCCATGTCCTTTTTAACGACCCCCGCCTGGGTGATCTCAAAGTAATCGTTATCCAGGTTCTGCCGCAGCTTGCTCAGAATCTGGTAGGCTTCGCTCGGTACCTTGCAGTTCACGATAATAATATTTTCCTTCATTGCGGCTTCTTTCCTTTCTTCTGTCTCTTCTGCTGCGCCCGGCTGTCGGACAGCGTCCTCTCCGCTCCCCCCGGCGCGGCTGGCGAACATCGTCCGCGTCGTTTCCGACATATCCGCTGCTCTGCAGACATTTTTCAATCATTATTTATACAATATTTTCCCCCTGAAAACAAGAAGAAAGCAGAAAAATGTTCCAGATTGTCAAACCCGGAACGCAGAGCCGGTCTTTTTCGTCCCACCTTCAGGGCTCGCCCCCGGCAGAGAAGGGAAACCGCAGCCTTTTCATCTGCTTCCGGATCCCCTCCGGGGTCATCGGTTTGAGCAGAAAGCCGCAGGCGTCGCTTTCCCAGGCGTCCAGCGCGTAATCGGCGCAGGCCGTCAGAAAGATGACATTCGTGCGGGGATTGATCTCCATCAGCCTTTTGCAGAGATCGAACCCGGTCATCATCCCCAGCTCCACCTCCAGAAGGGCCAGGGCGACACGGTTGGCCTTCGCGTAGTCGACCGCCTCCTGCGGCTGGATAAAGCCCGTAATCGCGGCCCCCGGCATGACCTCCTCCAGAACCCCCAGGCTCCGGGTCAACACCTCCCGGCCGCGATCCACCAGGATGATATTGGGGATGGTTTCGCTCTCCGCCTCCATCCGGAGCAGTACGCTGGCCTCGACGCCAAGATGGCTGGCCAGGCGGGTGATAATCGCAGCGTCCGGCATGCGGGAACCGTTTTCCCAGCGGGCGATGGTGGAGCGGTTCACGAAGATCAGCTTTCCGAGCTGGCTCTGGGTCAGTCCCCTGCTTTCCCTCAGCTTTCGCAGGTTTTCCGCGAAAATTGTTTCCATACCAAGCGCCTCCATCCCGCCCCGTTCCGGGACGAGGGGACGGTTCCTCCGTCCCACCCCGTTCCGTTATCCAAGGTGGTGAATCACGGTGGGATCCAGATCCTTCAGGGTGGCACATCCGGTAAAGGCCATGGCCTTGCGCAGCTCCGCCGCCGCCTTCAGGAGATAATCCCGGACGCCGCCTGCGCCGTTCTGGCGGATCGCGGTCATCAGGGGTCTGCCGATGCAGACGCCCGTTGCGCCCAGGGCCAGCGCCTTGAAGGCGTCCATGCCCGTCTGAATCTCGCAGTCGACGAAGAGCGGAACCCGGTCCCCGGCCAGCTTCGAGATCTCCGGCAGCAGGCAGAGCGGGGGAAGCGCGTATTCGATCCGGTTGTTATGATGGGAAAGCAGGAGGCCCCGGGCGCCGGCGCCGAGGCAGCGTTCCGCGTCCCGAAGGCTCAGCACCCCCTTCACGATGACCGGCAGGGAGCAGCCCCGGACGATCTCCTCCAGCTCCGCGGTCTTCAGCGGCGCCATCTCGAAGCCGTTTACCACGTCCCGGGATCCATCCTCCCCGAAGGCGTGGTCGATATCGATTCCGACGGCCCCCAGCCCGAGCTCCTCCGCGTGGCGAATCTTCCGCCCGATGATTCCCCGGTCGGCGTAAGGCTTGATGATTTCAATCATGGGGGCGCCGAAGGAAGCCAGACGTCCGATTTCCTTTTCCTCCGCCATGCCATACCACAGAATGGCGCCGGCCGCCTTCGCTCCCTCGGCCAGGGCGTCCGCCGCGCCGGGGAACATAAAATGGTCCAGATGGGACAGCGCCGCCGTCATGATGGGAAAGGCAGCCCTCATGCCGTAGAGCTCAAATTCCGTGGAAGGCGTTACCGCGTCCATATATCTTGTTTCAATCCTCAGGGAATCCAGATAAGCCCGGGCGATCCGGTTGGAGTTTCCGATGTCTGCCATAGCGTTCGCTTCCTTTCTGCTCTGTGAACGTCAGTTCACGTCTGTTTTCTGTCCAACCATCATAGGCCTGAAGCACAAAAGGACCGTCCCTGTGTGTTCACGTCTGTTTTCCCGGCCAGCAAATCGCTTCCTCAATGATCTTCGCAAAGTGCTTGAGGCCGATGGCGTCCGCCGTGGAAAACCGCCCGGGCCGGGGACTGTCCAGATCCAGGACCGCCACAGGGCGGCCATCGCTCCGGAGCGGGACGACGATTTCCGATCGGGAGGCGCTGTCGCAGGCGATATGGCCGGGGAAGGCGTGCACATCCGGAACCAGGATGGTTTCATTCCGTTCCAGGGCCGTTCCGCAGACGCCCTTTCCGACGGGGATATGAATGCATGCGGGCTTCCCCTGAAAAGGGCCCACCGTCAGGCATCCGTCCCGCAGGAGATAAAAGCCGGCCCAGTTCAGATCCGGAAGGGTTTCGAACAGCAGGGCGGACAGATTGCTGAGGGCGGAAGCATACCACGGCTCCTCCCGAAGCATTTCCCGGGCCTGATTGCACATCAGCGGATAATTCACCTTTTCCATCATCAGCTCCCTCTCTTCTGGGACGAAGACACGGGGAAAAGACACGGGGACAAAAGACACGGGGACGTATCTTCTGTCCGCGGCTCCCATCGGGCAGTGGGACGGAGGAACCGTCCCCCCGTCCCACAGGTTCAAGCGGATCAATTTTACCCGGTTATCGCAAAAAAAGCAAATATGCTGTACATTTCATGAAGCAACCCCCTTGACGGACAGCACAAATTGCATTAAAGTATTTGTCGAGTTTACATCAGATGAGCAAAAACTCAACCAGCTCTGCTGCCTGGTTGTGGTTTTGCGGGTACATGAAAAAGGAGGGTATTTCTCAAATGAAAGGATTCAATCTGGAGGACGTACTGAAGGACTGGCTGAAGCCCTCGGACATGGGGTGGTTTGACGAACTGGCGAAGTATCTGGAGGAGCTCGGCGACAGGGTCAAGAACATTAAGAGCGTGGACGAAGCCTATGACCTCGCCAAGGAACTGGGCATGAAGTGCACCAAGGAAGAGTTCAAGCAGGGCGCGGCCGCGCTGGAATACATCGGCGATCAGATCGAAAAGAAGACCATCAACGACGAGAAAAAAGCCAAGAACGCCTATCTGGACGCGGTCGCCGCGTATAAGACCGCCGAAAAGCACCTCAATGACGCCAGGGCTGAATATGAGAAATTTGCCGGCGAGCTGACGGCTGAGTTCAAGGCGAACCGTAAGCTGGCCTCCGAAGAGCTGAAGGCCGCTCAGGAGAAGGAGAACGCCGAGAAGGAAGAAAAGAAGGCCGCCAAGGTTGCCGAAAAGGCCGAGAAGAAGCAGGAGAAGAAGGCCGAGGCCAAGCCCGCCGCCGACGGTATCGCGTCCTTCGACG
>JAFRHH010000008.1 GCA_017433405.1 Clostridia bacterium
TGCGTTGGTTACGGGATCATGATTATCAATACGTCTTCATTGATGAAATCACACTGGCGGAAGATTTTATCGAAGGCGCAGCGCTTCTGTCAGACATTTATGCAGCCTCGGGGATCAAGATCGTGCTGTCGGGCACAGATTCGCTGGGATTCCTTCTTTCGGAGAGCGAAGAGCTCTATGACCGTTGTATCCTTCTGCATACAACATGGATCCCATACCGGGAATTCGAGCGCGTACTGAATATCAAAGGCATAGATGAATACATTCGTTACGGCGGTACAATGAGCCTGGGCGGGAAGCACTATAACGAGCCCGTCACCTTTAAAACCAGGAAGAGTACGGATGAGTATATTGACAGCGCGATTGCCCGGAATATCCAGCATTCTCTTCGACTGTATCAGGACAGCGGACACTTCCGGCATCTGGCGGACCTATACGAGAAAAATGAGCTGACAAGCGCGATCAACCGAGTGATCGAGGATATCAACCATCGGTTTACGCTGGAAGTGCTGACAGATGATTTCAAGTCACATGACCTGGGAATCTCAAAGAGGAATCTTCGCAAGGATCGGGAGAATCCAACGGATATTCTGGATCGTATTGATGAAAAGACGTTTGTCGATGGGCTTCGAAAAGCGCTGGAAATCTTGAATCAGAATGAACAGAGCGTTACGATCACAGATGCGCACCGAATTGAGATCAGGGAATACCTGGATCTGTTGGACTTAACGGTTGATATTCCGACGGAATTCATTCCGGTCAAAGACGAAAAAAGCTACAGGACAGTTGTCTCACAGCCGGGCATGCGGTATTCCCAGGCGGAAGCGCTGGTACGGCAACTTCTGCTGGATAAGGAATTCCAGACAATTTCGGCAGTAGAAAGAGCCGTAATTCTGGAACGAATTCTGAACGAGATTCGAGGCCGCATGATGGAGGAAATCCTCCTGCTTGAAACGAAAATGGCCTATCCTGACAAACAGGTATTCAAACTCCAGTTTGCGATCGGGGAATTCGATATGGTGGTTGTCGACCCGGCTTCCATCACGACGGAAATATATGAGGTTAAACATAGTGCAGAGATGGTACCGGAGCAATATAAGAATCTGGTAGATGAAGAAAAGTGCCAGGCAACAGAATTCAGGTTTGGAACGATCACAAAGAAAGCGGTTATTTATCGCGGAGAGGATGCCATTGACGGAGATATCCAGTATTTGAATGTCGAGAATTATCTGCGATCGCTGGGAGCGTAATATGAAGCAAAGCCGTGGTCGGAAGATATCTTATGGTTGAAATCTTCATCTATATTTGATATATTCAGAAATGGTAATAAAGAAATGTACTATTTCAGCAAGACAGGGTATGTTTACGGAGAGGGAAGAACCCGATGAAGATCGGAAGAGGTGCTTCATGGCGACGGTTGAAGAGAAAACGAGTGTAAAGTTGGAGAGGACGACGGAAGGCGCGGCCAGGCCTGCCGGGAACACGGGGACGGCTGGAGCCAACCGGTCCCGGGAGGCTGTTCAGGAAATTGACCTGGTGGCGCTGAGTTACCGGTTTCTGGAAAAGATACACTGGATTTTGTTGGCTGCGGTGGTCGGCGCGCTGATCGCCGGGGTGATCGTCTATTTCGTGATTACCCCCCAGTATCAGGCAACATCCAAGATCTATATAGTTGGATCCGATACGACGATCAGCCTGTCGGATCTGCAGATCGGATCCAATCTGGCGGCGGACTACCAGGAGGTTTTCAAGAACTGGCATGTTCATGAGCTGGTGGACAAGCGGCTGGGGCTCAACTATTCCTATCGGGAGCTGGCGGACCGTGTGTCGGTCAGCAATCCGACGGGAACGCATGTGCTGTACGTCAGCGTGACCTCTCCGGATCCGGAGGAAGCCAAGCTGATGGCGGATACCTATGCCCAGGTGGCCAAGGAGTTTATCGCCAGCAGGATGGACATGCGGGAGCCGAATGTGTTTGAGGAGGCGCGAACGCCCACCGCGCCGGTGACGCCGAAGAAGACCCGGGATATCCTGATCGGGTTCCTGCTGGGAGCGCTGCTGGCGATGGCGGTGGTGACGGTGAAATTTATCAGCGACGACCGGATCTGTACCAGCGAGGATATCGCCAAAGTCGGGAAGCTGCCGACGTTGGGCATGATTCCGCTTCAGGACATGAGCAGGAACCGGGAGGAGCCCTCCTCCGCCTACGCCGCCAGAGGGGCAAAGCTTCTCAAGGGAAGAAAGGATAAGGAGTAAGGAACGATGCAGAAAGCGGTTATCAGGGGAAACCTGGTTTTGGATTATGCCGGGAACGAAGCATTGAACACGATCTGCTCCAATCTGACCTTCAGCGGGAAGAACGTTCGGAAGATCGTTGTCACCAGCTGTGAGCCGAACGACGGAAAGAGCTTTGTATCCATCCAGACGGTGGTCAACATGGCCCGTCGGGGCAAACGGGTGCTTTTGATGGACGCGGATCTGCGGCTGTCCGTTTTGAACGCTCACTACGACATCCAGCTGTCAGGGCCGGGGTTTGGACTGGCACATCTGCTGAGCGGGCAGTGTACCGTGGACGACGTTCTGTATGAAACGAACATTCAGAATGTTTATTATATCCCCATCGGGACGGATGTGCAGGCGCCGCTGAGCCTGATCGCGACGCCGGACTTTGATCATCTGGTCAAAGTGCTGGGAGAATCCTTTGATATGGTCATCATTGATGCGCCGCCGGTTGGCCTGGTGATCGACGCGGCGGAAATCGCCAAGAGCTGCGACGGCGTCATGCTGGTGCTGGAATACAACAAGACGCACCGGCGGGCGCTGCAGGCGGCCAAAGAACAGATGGAGGTGACCGGAACACCGATTCTGGGGTGCGTGCTGAACAAGGTAACCATGGATCGGCTGAGTACGAAGAAGTACTATAGCTACGGCGGGCATTACGGCCGATACGGGAAGTATGGAAAATACGGCCGGTATGGCCGGTACGAACGATATGAACGAAGCGCTGACAAAAAGGAGACAGATGCTGGCCGCGAATCGCGTTAGCGCGAGCGGTTACAAAATCGTCATCCGGAGAGAAAGACAGACGTGAACTGATGTTGAAAGAGGAGACCTAAGGGCTTGAAAAGCGAGAATCTTTTCGCGGCGCGGGAAAGAAAAATCCGCAGAGGGGCTTTCTGGGGCCTGCTCGCGGGTTGCTTTCTTTTATTTGGCGTCGCTTCGGCGGAGCTTTCATCGAATCTGAAGATTGAAACGGCTTACAATCCCCGAAACCCGAAGCTGGTGGCTTCGAAAACTTATGTGGACGACAAGGGGACGCCGACCATGGCTTCGGACAAGGGTTACGCGACGATCCGGTATACCTATACGACGCGGAACCTGAATTCCATGATCGAGCTGCTGGACGAGAAGGGAAATCCGGTCAACGGGACGGAGGGCTACTCCGTCTGCAAAATGGAATACAGCGTGAAACGGCTGGCCCGGAAGAGCTATTTTGACGCGGCGGGAAATCCGGTGATCGGCCCGGAGGGCTACCATCTTCAGGTAACCGAATACAATAACGGAAAGCACCAGAACACCTGGCAGTACGGAACCGACGGAAAACCGATCGGGATCCACCGGATTACGGAATACATCCGGGTTGGAAGAAAGATCGACCGAATCGCCAGCGATACCTGGTACGACGTCAGCGGCGAGCTGGCCGCGGGGCCGGAGGGCTATGCACGGGTCGAATACGAATGGAGCGGAAAGGCGAAGACCCGGGTGGCCTATACCGGGGCGGACGGGAAGCCTTTCTATTACGCGAAGGATAAGTATGCCATCATGACAGCGGTATACCGGGACGGAAGAATCCGGGAGACCCGCTATTTTGGGGCGGAGGAGCAGCCGATCGCGGGGCCGAACGGATATGCCTGTGTGCTGTACAGCTATCCCGGAAAGGGAGCCACCCGGCTGGAGATGTACTATAACGCCGACGGCAGCCTGTATTATACCAAAGAAGGATACTGCGGAATGCAGCGGACCCTGGGGGTCCGGAACCGGGTGACGGAACGGATCTATTATATCGATGAGGGCGTGCGCGGAAATATCCGGGATGGATATACCCGGGTGATCTATACCTATACCAAAAAAGGAAAGGTCAATTTTCAGAAGTTCTTTGACGAAAACGACAATCCGGTCATCGTGCCCTCCCTGGGCTATGCCTCGGTCAGCTATACCTACAGCAAGGGAAAATATCTCGAGTGGACGGAATTTCGCGACGAAAAGGGAAAGCTGGCGGCGGGAGCGGAAGGCTACGCGGTTATCAGACGGGTATACACGGATAAGTTTGTAACAAAGATCCGGTACCTGGCGGCGGATAAGACAACGCCGGCCGCCTGCAAGGACGGCTACGCGACGGTGGAATACGTCAACAACGAAGAGGGAAAACCGATTCGGACGATGTTCTTCGACGAGGACGGAAATCCCTGCGTTAATGACCAGAACGCGGATGAAATCCGGAACACCTGGGAGGGAAACAACAAAACCGCGGAAAGCTTCTGGCGGGACGGTAAGGCGGTCACCGGAAAGGACGGGATCCATGGGATCCGGTACGATTACAACGGAAACGGAAAGAAGGTCCGGGAATACTACTACAATACCGAGGGGCAGATCACGGAAAACGACAAGGGTTACGCCATGGTGGCGTACGAGTATAACAGCGCCGGAAACGTCATGTGCACCCGGTATTACGATGCGCAGGGAGAGCTGGTGCTGACGCCCGGGAAGGAATACGCCTATGTACGCACCTCCCTGTTCGAGGATCTGAAATATCTCGGATCGGAACTGCCGCTGGAGAGCCTCGGGGAGACGGAAGAGGAAGCTGCGGAGGCGGACACGGCGGAGGACGCGGAGGGAACGGATGACCAGGTCGAGGTGCTGGTCGACGACGACGGAGAGGAGCTGATTCTCTCCGAGCGGTCGAGCAAAGCGGAAACAGCTGAGGAAAGCACGGACAACGGCGCCCTGGTGGAGTATTACGGTGTCGACGGGAAGCTGATGAACCTGGAGGCGGGGTATGCCTATATCCTGCGGGAAACGGACAGCGCGGGGCGCGTAACCCGGGAAACCTATTTTGACCGGGAACGGAATCCGGTGAACCTGGAGGCGGGATATGCCTTCGTGACGAAGAGCTACGATGGGAACGGCTATCTGAGCGGAGAGGCGTACTATGACCGGAACCTGGGGAAGGTCACGCTGAAGGACGGGTATCATGCCTACAGCCGGGAGAATGACCGGAGCGGGAACGCGACGGTGATCGCCTATTTTGACGCGGACGGGAAGCCGGTGATGAATATCAGGGCCGGCTATCACCGGATCGAACGGACTTACCTGGACGCGAAGCATATTCTCAGCGAGGCCTGGTTTGACACGGAGGGCCGGCTGGTGACCCTTGGGGATACCTATGTCCGGATCGAGCGGCAGTTTGACCGGCATAAGAATCTGATCGTGGAGCGAACCTGCGGCATTTATGGGGAAGCGATTCCCCGGCGGGACGGATACGATGAGATCCGGAGGGAGTATAACGACCAAAATCAGCTTGTCAGGATTGGATACTATATCCAGGATCTGGCTTTTGAGCTCAATGGGGTTGCCTTTACGGAACGGGAATACGACGAGGCGGGCAATCTGGCTGTGGAAACCTCCTTCGACGAGGAAGGAAAGCCGGCCAACAATACCCGGACCGGCATTCAGCGGACGGAAAAGACCTATCTGGACAAGGATCACGTGCTGAGCGAAGCCTGGTTCGACGCCGAAGGACGGCCGGTTACGAACGGGGACGCGTATGTCCGGATTACGAGGGCGTTCGATAAAAGGAAAAATCTGGTCATTGAAAAGACTTACGGGGCGGACGGACAGCCGGTTCCCCGAAATGACCGGTATGACGAATGCCGGCGGGAATACGACGATGAAAACCGGGTGATCCGGTTCAGCTATTTCCGAAACGGAGCGCCTGTGCTGACGGGGAGCGGGTTCGCGGCGCTGACCCGGGCGTACGACGAAAAGGGCCTGGTGCTGTCGGAGGCTTATTGGGGAATCAATGGGGAACCGGTTGGAAGAAGCAATAACCAGGTACACCGGATTGATAAGACTTATCTGGACAAGGACCATGTGCTGAGCGAAGCCTGGTTCGGGGCGGACGGGCAGCCCATCGTGAACGGGGATACCTATGTCCGGGTGGAGCGGGAGTTTGACGAGAACAAAAACCTGATTTCGGAACGAACCTATGGGCCGGACGGAAGCTTACTGGCCCGGAAGGATGGATATGACGAGAATCGGAGAACCTATGACGAAGAAAAACGGGTGATTCGGTTTGATTACTTGCTGAACGGCGTACCGGTGATAACGGGCAGCGGATACGTGGCCCTGACCCGGGATTACGATGACCAGGGGCTGGTGATTCGGGAGGCCTATTGGGGAGTCAATGGGGAACCGGTCGGGAGAAGCAATAATCAGATTCACCGGATCGATAAGGTCTATCTGGATAAGGATCATGTGGTGAGCGAGGCCTGGTTCGACAAGGACGGTCAGCCCATCGTGAATGGGGATACCTATGTCCGGGTAGAGCGAACCTTTGACGCGCAAAAAAACCTGATCTCGGAAAGGACCTTCGATGAGGCCGGGAATCCGGTGGCGCGGAAGGACAGGTATGACGAAAACCGCCGAACGTATAACAGGAAGAATCAGGTGGTTCGGTTTGACTATTACCTGAACGGGGAACCGGTGCTGACGGGCAGCGGGTTTGCGTCTATGACCCGGGCGTATGACGATAAGGGCCTGGTGGCGTCGGAAGCGTACTTTGGGCTGAACGGAGAGCCGATTCGCCGGAGCAACAGCGGCGGGTATCACCGGATCGACCGGGTTTATCTGGACAAGGATCATGTGCTGAGCGAAGCCTGGTTTAATGAATACGGCAATCCGATGAGGACCGGGGATACCTTTGTCCGGTTGGAGCGGGAATTCGATGAAAGGAAAAACCTGATCGTCGAAAAGACCTATGGTGCGGATGGAAATCCAATCGCCCGGAAGGATGGATATGACGAGAACCGGCAAACCTATAACGAGTTGAATCAGGTGGTTCGGTTTGATTACCTGCTGAATGGTCAGCCAGTGCTGACAGGGAGCGGGTATGCGGTGCTGACCCGGGCGTATGACGATAAGGGACTGGTGACCTCGGAAGCCAGCTGGGGAGTCGGCGGAGAACCGGTTGGGCGCAGCAATAATCGGGTGCATCGGATCGATAAGGTCTATCTGGATAAGGACCATGTGCTGAGCGAAGCCTGGTTCGGGGCGGACGGGCAGCCCATCGTGAATGGGGACAGCTATGTCCGAATCGAGAGGACTTTTGACGAAGAGAAAAACCTGATTTCGGAACGGACCTACGGGGCGGATGGAAACTCGATCGCCCGGAAGGACGGGTATGACGAGAACCGGAGAGCGTATGATGAAGATCATCGGGTGGTACGGTTTGACTATCTGCTGAACGGCATGCCGGTGCTGACCGGGAGTGGATATGCGGCTCTGACCCGGGAGTATGATGAAAAGGGACTGGTGACCCGGGAGGCCTATTGGGGAGTCGGCGGGGAACCGGTCGGGAGAAGCAATAACCAGATTCACCGGATCGATAAGGTCTATCTGGATAAGGATCATGTGCTGAGCGAAGCCTGGTTCGGGGCGGACGGGCTGCCTGTTGTAAACGGGGATACCTTTGTACGTGTGGAGCGGGAGTTTGACAAGAACAAGAACCTGATTATTGAAAAGACCTTTGGGGCGGACGGAAACCTGATCGCCCGGAAGGATGGATATGACGAGAACCGCAGGGCTTATAACGAGAAAAATCAGGTGATCCGGTTTGATTACCTGCTGAATGGTCAGCCGGTGCTGACAGGGAGCGGGTTCGCGTCCATGACCCGGGCATATGACGATAAGGGCCTGGTGGCGTTGGAGGCAACCTGGGGCGTCGGCGGGGAACCGGTCGGGCGCAGCAATAATCGGGTGCAGCGGATTGCTAAGGTCTATCTGGATAAGGACCATGTGCTGAGCGAAGCCTGGTTCGGAGCGGATGGGCAGCCCATTGTGAACGGGGATACGTACGTTCGAATCGAACGGGAGTTTGATGAAAACAAGAACCTGATTGCGGAGAAGACCTTTGGGGCGGACGGGAATCCGATTGCCCGAAACGATAAGTACGACGAGAACCGGCGGGAGTACAACGAGAAGAATCAGGTAGTTCGGTTTGATTATCTGCTGAACGGTCAGCCAGTGCTGACGGGCAGCGGGTTTGCCGGAATGACGCGGGCGTATGACGATAAGGGCCTGGTGGCGTCGGAAGCGTACTTTGGGCTGAGCGGAGAGCCGATTCGCCGGAGCAACAGCGGCGGATATCATCGAATTGACCGGACATTCCTGGATAAGGATCATGTGCTGAGCGAGGCCTGGTTCGACGAGAACGATCAGCCCATGACGGTCAGGGATACGTATGTCCGAATTGAGCGGGAGTTCGACGAGAATAAGAATTGTACGGCAGAGAAGACCTATGGAGCGGACGGGAACCCCATCGCGCGGAATGACAAATATGATGAGAATCGGCGGGAGTACAACGAGAAGAATCAGGCGATCCGGTTTGACTATTACCTGAATGGAGAACCGGTGCTGACGGGCAGCGGATTCGCCGGAATGACCCGGGCATATGACGAAAAGGGCCTGGTGGCGTCGGAAGCGTACTTTGGGCTGAATGGCGAGCCAATCCGCCGGAGCAACAGCGGCGGGTATCACCGGATTGACCGGACATTCCTGGATAAGGATCACGTAACCAGCGAAGCCTGGTTCGACGAGAACGACCAGCCCATGACGGTCAGGGATACGTATGTCCGGGTGGAGCGGGAGTTCGACGAGAATAAGAACCTGATCGTCGAGAAGACCTATGGAGCGGACGGGAACCCCATCGCGCGGAACGACAAATATGATGAGAACCGGCGGGAGTACAACGAGAAGAATCAGGTAATCCGGTTCGACTATTACCTGAACGGGGAGCCGGTGCTGACGGGCAGCGGGTTTGCCGGAATGACGCGGGCGTATGACGATAAGGGCCTGGTGGCGTCGGAAGCGTACTTCGGATTGAATGGCGAGCCAATACGCCGGAGCAACAGCGGCGGGTATCACCGGATCGACCGGATCTTCCTGGATAAGGATCATGTGACCAGCGAGGCCTGGTTCGACGAGAACGACCAGCCCATGACCATTGGGGATACGTATGTCCGGGTGGAGCGGGAGTTCGACGAAAGGAAGAATTGCACGGTCGAGAAGACCTTTGGGGCGGACGGGAACCCCATAGCACGCAAGGACGGGTACGATGAACTCCGGAGAGCCTACAACGACAAGAATCTGGCCGTTCGTTTTGAGTATTTTCTGAATGGGAATCTGGTTCTCACTACATCCGGCTATGCCATTATGACCAGAGCCTATGATGACCAGAAAAACATCACGGAGGAACACTACTTTGACATTCAGAACAATCCCGTAGAGACGCCGACGCCTTAGCTGACAACGACATGGCAGGCATTTTATAGAAATGACCATAATTGACAATGCAGGATGTTTTCGAGAGGAAACGGGGGAGGAGGTATGAGCCGGAACCCGCTAATTTCTTGACTTCTCATGGGAGGGGGGTAGAATAGTCGGTAGGTTGGAGAGGATTGCGGAAGAGAACTGACGTTCACAGAGGAAAAAGAGCAGGAATGCGTTGGAAAGGGAGAAAAGCGGCATGTTTACCTATTGCCTTTTTTGTGCGGCCGGGAAGAGTGGATACGTGGCTCTGGCAGTCAGGGCGCTTTTCGGCTGCAGGGCTATCGTGCCGAAGCAGATTCAATATGTCTGGGGAAAACAGCAGAAGCGTATGATCAACCGCGTTCGGGATCTTTTCCCGGGTTATGTTTTTCTCTATGGCGAGGAGGAACTGGATATTCCCCGCATCCAACGGATTGACAACGTCATCCGTTGCCTTCACAGCGGCACGGAATCTTATGAACTGACCGGGTCGGACGAGGCCTTTGCACTCTTCATGCTGGAAAAGGAAGGATATCTGGGAAAGACGCTGGTCTGCGAGAACCAGGAAACCGGCAGGCTGTATCTGCCGCCGAAGATATTCCGCGGCGCGGATGTGAGCATCCTGAAGGTCATTCGGAGAAACCATAAAATGGAGATCGCGATCAGGCTGCTGAAGGAGACGGTTCATACCTGGGTCGAATATGAGGTTGTCCCGGAGGAGGCGCTGCAGGAACCCTTCCAGGAAGCGCCCCTGAACTCAGGCGGAAGGGTTGAAGCCGTGAATGGACAGTCCGCGGATGAAAAGATCGAAATCGCGGAAGCCCCGGAAACATCAGCGGAATCTCAGAACTTTTTTTGACAGATGCTTTAGTAAAGATATATACTAAACCCGTGAATGAAATTGTTTTTTACACCATTGTTCCATGCGCGATTCCAGGCGACAGCGAAAGCGGTTACAGAATCGTCATCCGTTGCAGAATGGCGGACGTGAACTAAAGTTCACAGAGGAAAAGCGGCATGGGAGAGAGGGGGAACCGGAATGCATCGAGACAGGAGGATTCTGATTCGGGCAATCATCATCGGCGGAGTGGTTATTCTGGCGCTGGCCGCGGTGCTGATCATTCTGAACAACAACGAACGGGCCAGATACGCGGAAAGCCGGGACAGCATGAGCGCCGGCTTTGGCCAGCTTAAAACGGTCGAGATCGGGGGCGAAACCTATCGGGAGAAACCGGCGATCACGACGCTGCTGATCGCCGGAATCGACAAGGACGGAACCCGGCAGAACAGCGATGTGGTCAGCTACCGCAACGGTGGACAGGCGGACTTTCTGCTGCTGCTGGCGATCGACCACACGGAGAAGAAAATTCATCAGCTGCAGATTGACCGGGATACGATGACGCCCGTTTCCGTTCTGGGCGTATTTGGCAACGAGGTCGGAACCCGGGTGCTTCAGATCTGCCTTGCCCACAGCTTCGGCGCCACGCCCCAGGACAACGCGAAATATACCGTCAAGGCGGTGCAGAACCTGCTTGAGGGGATCGAGGTAGACGGGTACTACATGGTGGACTATTCCGCCATCCCGGTTCTGAACGATGCCCTGGGCGGAGTTCCGGTGAAAATCAATTATGATATGACGGCTGTGAATCCGGACTGGAAAGAGGGGAGCACTGTTACCCTGCGGGGGAAGGAGGCGGAGGCCTTCGTGCGGGCCCGGCGGAATGTCGGCTCCGGGGAAAACGTGGAACGGATGGACCGGCAGAACGAATTTATGCGCAGCGCGATCGAGCGGATGCGGAAAAAGCTGGGGGAGAACAGCAGCTTTGGAGAGGAGCTGCTGAACCTGCTCCAGGACATCGCGGTCAGCAATATGACGGTCAAGCGCCTGGCGGACGAGATGGTCAAAGCCCGGGACTATGAGATCCTGGCGGTGGATCATCCGGAGGGCGAGCACATTATCAGCACCCAGAACGTCATGGAATTCCACATGAAGGAAGGGGCCGCGCTGAATTGGGTGCTGAACCACATGTATGTAAAGCAGTAAGGGAAAAAGTGGGCATAGAGACAGATTATGTCCGCGAACGCGTCAGCGAAGCGGTTACAAAATCGTCATCCGGACAGAATGGCGGACGTGAACTGACGTTCACAGAGAAGAGACAGCTGAAGGAAGATGAAAAAGTTTTGTATACGGATATTCACTGCCATGTGATCTGGGGCGTGGACGACGGGGGAGAGACCCGGGAGGAGACGGAGAAGATGCTCCGGGAGGCAGCGGCGGACGGCATCGGGCGGATAATCTGCACGCCCCATGTGACGCCCGGGGTCTACGAGTTTCCGGAGGAAACCTTTGAGCGGCATTTTGAATACGCCCGGGAATATATCGCCCGGGAGGGGCTGGGGATTTCACTTTACCGGGGGGCGGAGATTCTCTATACCGATCATGTGCCCCGTTTCCTGCGGGAGAAGCGGGTGGCGACGCTGGCGGGAAGCTCCTGCGCGCTGATTGAATTCAGCCCTACCGACACCCGGGAGCATATTTTTGACGCGATTCAGAAGGTGTCCGGAGCGGGGGCCATCCCGGTGATCGCCCATATGGAGCGGTATCCGGCCATCGGGAAGATCGAGCAGGTCAGGGAGCTCAAATCCCGGTTCCGGGCTCTGGTGCAGATCAACGCCCGGACGCTTTTGCGGAAGCAGCCGCTTCTGCGGCGGGGCTTCATGGACCGGCTTTTCCGGGAAGGGCTGGTGGACTTCGTCGCGACGGACACCCACTGCATGCCAGGCCGGGAAACCTGCATGACGCAGGGGATGAAGGCGCTGGAAGAGAAATACGGGGCGGAGGCAGCCCGGCGGATCGCGGAAATGCCGGAGAAGGTCCTGGAGGGGATGGGAAAATGAAAAAAAGCAGTATGAACCAAGGAAAGACTGCAAATAGTAACAAAAATATTATATTTTCTTAATAAATTCCATAAAAAAGGCTTGACACAGGGATTCTGTCGGATTATAGTGGAACAGGTCACATTTTTACTATGTATTTATAGGAGGCAAAACCATGAAGAAGTTTTTGAGCATCCTGCTGGTTCTGTCGCTGACGCTGAGCGTGGCCGGGATGGCGATGGCTGAGGAACTCCAAAAGGAAGTAGTCATACAGGATACGTCTACCAAGTCTTCCACGCCCACGACGCCGACGAAGACGACGGTGACGGAGACCAAGACGGAAACGACGACGACATCCACAGCTGCGGCTGCTCCCGCTGCCCCGGCTCCGGATCACGCCCAGCTGAAGACCAATTCCGCTCACCTGCGGGAGACCCCTGGCGGAAAGTACAACATTGGCAACGACTGGATCGGCGCGGGAACCACGCTGGAGCTGGCCGGTGACGCCGTGACGGTCGACGGACAGACCTGGATTCCGGTGATCTATAACGGCAAGGTCTGGTATGTGGCGGATTATCTGGTGAACCTGGTCGTGGGCGCGACTACCGCTCCGGCGAAGAAGACTGTGACATCCGCCGGAAGCTCTTCCGGCTGGACCGGCGCTGAGGCCACCGCGGACGACGGGCTGAAGCTCGAGATCCTCGGCGAGACCACGGAGAGCGCTTCCGTGTTCAAGGCTTTCCAGGATGCGGCCGCGGCCGGCAATGTGCTGAGCGCGCTGCCGGACGACGTGAAGGCTAAGCTGGCCTCCGGCGTGACCCAGATCAACGAAATGGTGGCCGCCAAGTTCGTCGGCGATGTGACCAAGGTGACCGGCAGTGTGCTGGTGAACGTCCGCTTCTCGACCCTGTATTCTCCGGCCGGAGAAAAGGTCAGCGTGATAATCAATAAGGCGGGCGCCTGGACGGTCGTGGAAGGCACGATCCAGGGCGACGGCAGCATCAGCATGACGGTGACCAAGGATATGCTGAATACCCTGAAGAACGATGAGTTCGTCATCGGCGTGGTCAGCAAGTAAGCCTCTGAATAGATTTGAACCCTTTGGGGCTGTGAGAAATCACAGCCTTTTTTTTTGTGGGACGGGTGGGACGGGGGGACGGTTCCATCATCCCAAATGGGACAGAGGAACCGTCCCCCTGTCCCGCGAGGAAAAATCAAGTGGGATGGGGGGACGGGGGGAAGAGCTTTTATCTGCACATATCAGTCAGCAGGAATCATCTTCTTCACCGGGCCGTACAGCAGGAGCCCAAGCAACCCGCAGCTGATCAGCTCCCCTGCGCCGACGGTCAGCGCCAGGAACCACCAGGCATCCTGTGCCCCATACACCCACATCAGTACAAAGGGAACGATGACGGTATTGGCAACCACCGGCGGAATCCAGGCGAGCTGGGGTGTTTTCCGCAGGGCCCGGGTCCCCAGGGCTCCCAGCAGCGTAGCCAGGCTGCCGAACACCACGTCCCAGGGAGCGCATCCCGTCAGAATATTGGCCAGAACGCATCCGATCGTCAGCCCCGGAACGGCGGATACCGTCAGGCAGGGGAGGATCGTCAGGGCTTCGGAGACGCGCACCTGAACGGCCCCGCTGGCCAGCCCAACCAGGTTGGCCAGCCAGGTCAGGGCCACGTAGAGGGCGGCGATCATGCCGCCCATAGCAATCTGTTTCGCTGAGAGGTTTTTCATCTTTACTTTTACCATCCTTTAGTTTTGTTTAGGGTGAGGAAGGTCTCGAACTCACCGCGCTAAAGTGCGCCCGGGAAGTATACCAGAGAAGCGCTTTCATTTCAAGCGTGAATTCAAGCCTTGTTTTTTGCGCTTCGATGTAATAAAATATAATGATTCACCGGAAACGGTTTCGGATTGCCGTAAATCCTTTGCGTTTTGACAGGGACGAGGTGGGAAAACATGAGGAACAGGAAAAAGAGGACAGGTGTCTTTCTGACGGAACTGCTGGCGGTGCTGACGGCGGCCGCGCTGGCGGCCGGGGCGGGCCTGGCGGACGCGTCGGAGGTGAAGGATCACCATGTGATTGTGCTGGAATCCCCCTCCTCCCAGGCGCTGCTGGCCGCCATGCCGCCGGAAGAGACGGACGAAGCGGAGGAGGAGACTTTTCCTTCCGATTTTGTGTTTACAACCTCTGACGGATCCGCGCCGGACGTAACCTTCGGGGAGAGCCGGGCGGTGATCCATGGGGGCGCTGTCATCGTTTCCATGAAGCCGGGGGTCTCCGTTACCGCCCAGCGGCTGACGGTGGACGGGGACGCGACGGTGACCATTCAGTCCCTGGCGGTGGCGGCGGAGGACGGTCCGGCCCTGGAGGTGCTTCCGGGCCGCGATCTTTCCCTGCGCCTTTCCGGAGAGAACCGCCTGACCGGCGGAAACGGGTGCGCGGGAATCTGGGTCGGCTACGAAGCCTATGAAAACGGCCCGGTAACCCTGGCCTCCCTGACGGTGGACGGCGAAGGATCGCTGACAGCCTCCGGCCGGGGCGAGGCGGCGGGCATCGGCGGCCAGGACCGGGGAGAAAACGCCTTCCGCGCCAAGCACGGCCATGTTACCATCAAAGGCGGAACCGTGACCGCCCTGGGCTCCGGGCGTTCCGCCGGAATCGGCTCCTCGAACAATTATCTGGGCGAGGGAAAAGCCTCGGCCTCCTATAAGCCCGGCGTTTCCGCGGGCGATACCTTCAACTGGGGCGATATTACCATCGAAGGAGGCCGGGTGACCGCGGTCGGCGCGGGAAACGGCGCGGGGATCGGCGGCGGAAACCATAACGATTCAGGACGAATCCGGATCAGCGGCGGTGTGATCGACGCCCGGGGCGATTCCGGCATCGGGTCCGGTCTCGGCTCCAGCAAGGGGGCGGATAAGGGTCCGGGATACTTTTACGCGGACGTGGTCATCAGCGGCGGCGACGTGACGGCGTTTGCCACGAACAACATGGGAGCCGGCATCGGCGGCGGCATGTACAGCGACGCCTATGTCACGATTACCGGGGGAACGGTCACGGCCTCCGTGACGACCGACGGCAATGCCTACCAGGGCGGCGCGGGGATCGGCGGCGGCTATCAGGGCGCGGCCCAGGTCCGGATCGGCGGCGGGACGGTGACGGCGGTCGGCGGCAACGGCGCTCCCGGGATCGGCAACGGCGCGCTGGCAGCTTCCACTACGACCTCGAGCGGCAGCGGCCGCTCCGCTACCGGCACGAAGGTTGTCCGTACCGCGGGGGCCCAGATTCCCGGGGAGTCCACCGGCGTCTGGATTACGGACGGCGAGGTGAACGCACGGGGCGGCCTCGGCGGCGCGGGGATCGGAACGGGCAATGCCTCCGAATGGTGCCATGTGGAAATATCCGGCGGCGCGGTCAGGGCCTATGGCTCCGACTCTTCCGCCGCTGAGCTCTCCGGCGGCGCGGGCATCGGCTCCGGCGTCTTCTACTCGCCTTCCAAACCGGGCTATACCCGGGATACGGAGGTATCGGTCATCATCTCCGGCGGCGATGTATTGGCCGTGGGCGGCTGGGGAGCCGCGGGCATCGGCTCCGGCGCCGGGAACAAAATGGCGAACCGGATTGAGCTGTCCGGCTCCACTATCGAGGCCTATGCCGACGGCACGAAGTTCGCCGTCGATACCCGGCTGCTTTCCCCCGACGGCATGTCGACGGAAAGCCGGACGGAAGGGCGGCGGATCGCTGTCCCCCTGCTGCAGGGAACTTTTGTCCATGCCTATACGGATGAGGAGGGCGTCCGGGAGAATCCGGAAGGCCTCCGGCCGATCGAGCTGCGGGGTCCGGGCGGTACGGTCACGCTGACCGGCATGCCTGCCGCCTACCGCTCCTTCGCGGCTTCCGTGACCGAAAACGGAATCTACCGGGTCTATACCGGCTCCTCTGCTGTCGGAGCGGGCCAGGGCCGTTATTTCGCCCGGACGATCCGGGATGAGTTCCATGCCGGGTAGGCGCTGGAACCGGAAACCCGGTATTCCGTAACCGGCTCTGCTCTTTCCGATCAGTTCTACCTCTATCCGGTGGTGGAGGCGCCGGTTCCTACGCCGACGCCCACGCCCGACAGGACGCCGACTGTCACGCCGACCGAAACGCCGACGGACACGCCGTCGGAAACCCCGACCGCCACGCCGGCAATCACTCCCACCCCGACCCCGGCGGTTACGACGACCCTTCCGCCTCCGCCCCAGCCTCCGGTGAATCCGCCGGAGGAGCCGGAAGAACCGGAGGAGCGGATTTATCATCTGACCATCCGTTATATGGATCTGGAAGGGAACACACTGTATGAATCCCATGAGGCGGATCTTTTCGCCGGAAGCGCATACAGCGTTCCTTCTCCGGAAATCCCCTCCTACCGGACGGATCAGCCCCTGGTCGAAGGAACCATGCCGGCGCGGGATGTGATCCTGACGGTGTTCTATTACCGCCCGGTGTATGTCCGGGATGGCCGGACCTATACCGTCATCGAAGACTATGAGGTTCCCCTGGGCGTGGGCAGCCTGGCCCTGAACACCGGGGAATGCGTGGAATAAAGGGGGCAGACGCTGATGAGAAGAACAGTTCCGGCCTGGCTGCTGGCCTTTTGTCTGACCCTTCTTCCGCTTTGCGCCGCCGGGGAAGCCGCTCCGGCGCCGGACCATCTGACCGTGGGGAACGCGACGGCGCTCAGCGGCAATTTCACCACCCGCGCTTTCGGCTCGAATACCTCGGATCTGGATGTCTCCGCCCTGGTCAACGGCTATAACCTGGTGGCCTGGAACGAGGCGGAGGGCGCCTTCCGGATGGATGAGTCCGCGGTTTCCGGCCTGAACGTTTCCCAGGATGAAGCCGGGGACCGGGTGTACCAGATTGCCCTTGTGCCGGGGAATACCTGGTCCGACGGCACCCCGATCACCGCTGAAGACTACGCGTTTTCGATCCTTTTCAGCGCCTCGCCGGCGGTGGCCGCCCTCGGCGGGGATACGGCCAACTATCTCTGGATCGAAGGAATGGAGGCCTACCGGGCGGGGGAGACGGATACGGTGACCGGCCTGCGGGTGCTGTCGGACGACATGCTGCGCGTGACGGTTTCCGCCGCGTGGCTGCCTTTCTTTTATGAACTGGGCTATCTCTCCTGCTTCCCGCTGCCCATTGAGGCGGTGGCCCCGGGCTGCGAGGTTCAGGATGTGGGCCAGGGCGCCTTTATCGAGGGAGCGATGACGCCGGAGCTGCTCCGGGAAACCCTTCTCGATGAGGAAACCGGCTATCTTTCCCATCCCTCCGTCGTGTCCGGGCCGTATCGGCTTCTGTCCTTTGACCGGGAAAGCGCCGTGGCGGAATTTGAAATCAATGACCTGTACCGGGGAGACCGGCTGGGGCGGAAGCCCTCGATCCGCTTCCTGACCCTGCGCCCCGCCGGCGGAACGGCGGCGGTGGATGACCTGCGGGCGGGGAACCTGGATCTGATCAACAAGGCGGTGAACCTGGAGGAGATTCAGCAGGGCATCGGCCTGGTCACGGAAGGCCTGGCTGCCATGACCACCTATGCCCGGACGGGGGAAAGCTTCCTTTCCTTCAACTGCGAAAAGCCGGAAGTTGCCTCCGTCGCGGTGCGCCAGGCCCTTTCCTGCTGCCTGGATAAGGCGGAAACCGTCCGGCGCTATACCGGCGGCTACGGCCTGCGGGTGGACGGATATTATGGCATCGGCCAGTGGATGGTTCAGATTCTGACCGGCGCCGCCGGCGCGCCGGTGTCGGAGCCGGCGGACGGGAGCGCCGCGGCCCTCCGGGCCTATGAGGAGGAGCTGGCCGCCTGGGAGGAGCTCAGCCTGGACGCCATTCCCGCCTGGGAGCTGGACGTGCCCTGGGCCATCGCCCTTCTGGAGGAGGACGGCTGGGTGCTGAACAGCGCCGGGGAGCCCTACGACGCCGCCCGGGACGCCTTCCGCTGCAAAAGGGAAGGGGCGGAGCTGCTTTCCCTGAATCTGACCCTGGCGCTTCCGGAGGAGACCGGCATGGGGGAGATCCTCCGGGAGACCTTCCTGCCGTATCTGCGGGAGGCGGGGATCCGGGTGACCCTTTCGCCCCTTCCCTGGCGGACGCTTCTGCGCCAGTATTACCGCCAGGAGCCGCGGCAGGCGCAGATGATGCTCCTGGCCAGCAACTTTGAAACGGTCTTCGATCCCCGGCTGACGGTGAACCCGGCGGACGCGGAATCCGGCATGGCCAACTATACGGCGGTCCGGGATGGGGAGCTGTACCGCCTGGCGGAGGATCTTTCCAAAACGGAGCCGGGGGACCTCCTGGGCTATGTCCGGAAGTGGCTGGCCTTCCAGCAGCGGTATCAGCAGGTCGTGCCCGCCATCGGCCTTTACAGCAACGCGTATTTTGATTTCTATACGCCGCGGCTGCAAAACTATCAGGTGGACGCGAACATCACCTGGTCCGAGGCGATTCTTTCCGCCACCCTCGAATAAGCTTTTTTCCCTTGCTTTTTGGAGCGGAAGGGGGTATACTCTTTCCTGCCGCAAGCGCGATGAAGGTTGGGTCCTGTGCGATCCTCCGGCGTGAACCCTGTCAGGTCCTGACGGAAGCAGCAGTAAGCGTTTGAAGGATGTGCTGCGGGGTTGCCCGGCCTGAGCGCGGGCGGTTTTTTTATGCAGGACGTCCGCCGCGGGTTTGCGCGGGCGGTTTTTTTATGCAGGACGTCCGCCGCGGATTGGCGCGGACGGTTTTTTTTATGTTTGCCGCTTGTGTCCCGCCGGCCTGCTTGGTATACTGTTCTTTGGCAATATCAAGGACGGAGGGACACGAACATGGAGCTTGACCTGATCCGGAAGGCGGACCCGGCGGTAGCCGACGCGATTGAACTGGAGCTGAACCGGCAGCGGACCCATATTGAGCTGATCGCCAGCGAGAACTTCGTTTCGCCCGCGGTCATGGCCGCGATGGGAACCTGTCTGACGAACAAGTACGCGGAGGGCTATCCGGGCAAGCGCTACTACGGCGGGTGCGAGTGCGTGGATATCGTGGAAAACCTGGCGCGGGATCGGGCCTGCAAGCTCTTTGGCGCGGATCACGCCAATGTGCAGCCCCACAGCGGCGCCCAGGCGAATATGGCGGTTTATTTCGCGATGCTGAAGCCCGGGGATACGGTCATGGGCATGAATCTTTCCCACGGCGGGCATCTGACCCACGGCAGCCCGGTGAACATGTCCGGTTCCTATTTCAATTTTGTGCCCTACGGCGTTTCGTCCGAAACGGAGCAGATCGACTATGACGAGGTACTTCGCCTGGCGAAGGAATGCCGGCCGAAGCTGATCGTGGCCGGCGCGTCCGCCTATCCGCGGGTGATTCATTTCAAGCGGCTCCGGGAAATCGCCGACGAGGTGGGCGCGATGCTGATGGTCGACATGGCGCATATTGCCGGCCTCGTGGCCGCCGGGGAGCATCCGAGCCCCGTGCCCTACGCGGATTTCGTGACGACGACGACCCATAAGACCCTGCGGGGCCCCCGGGGCGGCATGATCCTCTGCCGGGAGGAATACGCGAAGGCCATCGACAAGGCGATCTTCCCGGGAACCCAGGGCGGCCCGCTCGAGCATATCATCGCCGCCAAGGCCGTCTGCTTCGGGGAGGCCCTGACGGATGAATTCAAATCCTATCAGCATCAGATTATTCTGAACGCCAAGGCCATGGAAAAGGCCTTCCGGGAGGAAGGGATCCGCATGGTTTCCGGCGGGACGGACAACCATCTGATGCTCCTCGACTTCACGGGGACGGAGATGACCGGGAAACAGATGGAAAGCCTGCTGGAGGACGCCAATATCACGGTCAACAAGAATACCGTGCCCAACGAGACCCGCAGCCCCTTCGTGACCAGCGGAATCCGGGTCGGGACGCCGGCGGCGACCTCCCGGGGGCTGAAGGAGCCGGAGATGGCCCGGGTCGCGGGATGGATCGCCCAGGTGCTGCGGGACGGGGAAGGCGCCGTACCCTCCGTGAAGGCGGAGGTGGAAGCCCTGATGGCGGGATATCCGCTTTATTCCTGAGCAAAAGAGTTTGTCCGCGAATCGCGTCAGCGTGAGCGGTAACAAAA
>JAFRHH010000075.1 GCA_017433405.1 Clostridia bacterium
CGGAATCAGGGATCGCTGCGCTTGGAATAGTCCCCGTTTTCGCATCGATAGTAGACCGTGCCCGCCTCCAGCGGAATCCCGTCCTTGGCGAAGAGCTCGTCAATGGTCAGCAGGATGTATCCCTGCTCCTCGGCGTACCGGGCGATTCGCCGGGCGGACTCGGCCGTGTTGGGCTTGATATCGTGGCAGAGAATGATATCCCCGTCCCGCAGCTTGCTCCGGACCTTTCCCATGACGGAGGCGGAGCTGATCCCCCGCCAGTCATAGGTATCCAGGCTCCACTGAATAAAAGCCCAGTCAACCCCGGCGCTGACCATCTTCGGATACAGGCCGCCGGGAACCCTGTTATAGCGGACCGGAATGCCGATGACCCTGTTCATGGCGGCGTTCACTAGCCCGGGCATGGCCTTCAGCTGGGTTCCGGACACCTTGCGGACGTCGCCGTGATGCCAGTTGTGGCTGGCAATGGCGTGGCCTTCGTCGTGCTCCCGCTGCACCAGCCAGAAATAATCCTCAACCCGATTCCCGATGACGAAGAAGGTTCCCCGGGCGCCGACCTCCGTCAGGGCGGTCAGCACGTTGGCGGTGTTGGTATTGACGGGGCCGTCGTCAAAGGTCAGGGCGCAGGTTTTGTAGTACCGGAGGTTATCCGTTTCCGCCAGCGCCTCCTCCGTGATCCAGTCCTGAATCTCCGGATAGTAGACCGGCACCTCCATCAGCGTCTGATGCCCGGGATAAAGCAGAGAGGCGGGATAGTGGAGCACCAGGCTCATCCCGTGCAGGGTAAACTCCGCGCTTTCCAGGGCGCCGGGGGTGCACAGGGCGTTCAGCGCGGCGGGATCCGGCTGCTCCTCCGGCCAGTAGGCGGAGAGGGTTTCCCGAACCCGGTTTTCGAGAAAATTCCACGCGTCCACGTCGTCCCCGAAGATATCCGTCAGCGTCACGGGCTCCCCGGTTTCCATATGATAGGTGCGGGTGGTGAACCGCTGATCCGTCAGCTCCCGGTGATAAACCGTTCGCGCCTGGATCAGAAAGGACAGCCAGTGCAGTCCGGTCCGGCTGTAGCGGATCTCCACGTCCAGCCGGCTGTTTCCGCCGGTATTGTTGGCGGCGGCCGGCAGCCCCGGGCCCAGCTCTTCCGCCCAGGCCTGGGCGATGCCGTTGATTTCCCCGGTCACGGAATCCAGCGCAGTTTCCGCGTGCCAGAGGCGAACCACGGAGCCGTTGGCGTTCCGGGTATCCCGATAGGTATTGGTGACTTTATGACAGGCCTGCAGCCCTTCCGCCCGGGCTGAAAGGATGCCGGGCAGCAGGGCGAAAACCAGAAGAAGCGGGAAAAGGCGTCTGAGCATGAGCGATCCTCCAGCGATGCAATTCCTCTGCATCATACACGCTGGACGAAAAAAAAGCAATTCTTCCGGGACAGAAACAAATAATTGATGGCGGGGATTGAATAATTGCCCAAAATCGTTATAATAAATAGAAGTGAATACGCCATGCCCGGCATGGAAAAATGAAGAGGAGGAATGGATATGAACAATATACTGGCGATCCTGACGGCGCTCGTTCTGATGATGAGCGGGGTCGGTACGCTGACCCAGAGCATTCCGGAGGCGGTGGTGGAGGAAATGTCCTTCACGGTGAACGCCGAGGCCTTCGAGGTACTGCTGGACGATATACTGGCGCTTGGTGCCGCGCAGATCACGGACGCGGATTTGAAAGCGGCCGTGGAGGAGAGCGCGGCGGCCCGGAAACAGAGCACCCTCGGGACGATTTCGGCGCTGGCGGGGATTCTGAACGAAAGCACAGTCCGGTTCACGCTGGACAAGGGCTATCTGGAAGCCGGCATCTATACCAGGGGAGAGACGCTGGTGAACCTCGCCGCGGAAATCAATGACGAGGGGATCCGCGTGGCGTCCGCCCTGTTTGGCGATACCGTGCTGACCCTCAGCCCGGAAGCGGCGAAGCAGATCATGGAGCAGGGCAAGGAGGAGCTGAAGAAGCTGGCGAAGGAGAAGCTGCAGCAGCTTCCTGTCCCCTCCGGAGCGACTGGCGCCGCGGGCGCCGCCGGAGCGGGCCTTTCCCCGGAAGTCATGAGCCAGATCGATCAGGCTGCCCTGAGCAAGGCGGTGTCCGACGCGTTTACGAAAGCCCTCAGCACGATCCTGGGCCAGATCGGCGCGCCGGAAACGGGTGAGTTCACGGTGGATGAACAGGCCTTTACCGTCCGGATTCCGATCAGGGTGACCATGAATGAAATCAAGCTGGCGGCGATGAACGCCCTGAAGGAAATCCTGGAGAGCGAAGCGGCCGAGCCCATCCTCAAATCGATGAAGGAAGGGGAAAACGTCGTCGCGAAGCTGAATGAAAAGATCGCGGAAGTGCAGGGCGCCGAACAGGATCAGCCGATTCTGGCCTATATGTATTCCGACGCGGAGGGCAAAAGCCAGTACCTGCATGTCAAGATGCACGAATCGGAGAAGGCGGCCTCCTTTGGCTTTGGCCAGAACCGGACGGACGGGGGCGTCACCATCAACGTCTTTACCGGCGTCAAACACGGAAACGCGCGGGTAGCCATGAAGGCCGGGATGAACGGATTCGATCTGAAGGGATCGGTGCCGACGAACGACGGCCGGATGGTGGACTTTATGGCGACCGCCAACGCGAAGGGCTTTCAGGCCGAAGCGGTGGTTCCGATGCCGACCGGGAAAAATCTGACAGCCACCTTCCAGGTCGCCGGGACAGAGATCCGGGAAACCACTTCCTACGACGGTCAGGAGCTGTTCGTCACGACCATCCGGGCGCTTGAGGGCGAAAAGGTGGAACGGCTGACCGGATCCGCGGCTGAAACCTTCGACCTGTCCACCCTGCTGAACGACGAGACCGGCGAGGCGGTTCAGGCGCTGACCGGCAAGCTGATGAGCGGTGCCTTCACCCTGCTGGGCAAGGTTATGACCCTGCTGGGGAGCGATGAAAATACCGCGGCGCTGCTTCAGATGCTGCCCATTGGAATGCCCGCGGCGCCCGCCAATCCTCAGTAAGACAGCTTTTGTCCGCGAACGCGTTAGCGTGAGCGGTAGCAAAATCGTCATCCGGACAGAATAGCAGACGTGAATTACCGTTCACAGAGGAAGACAGAATCAGAACCGAAAGAAGCCGCGGAGCAGGAAGAGATTCCCGCTCCGCGGCTGTTTTTTACTGCCGCAGACGCCCGCCCGCAAGGCAGGCCTGATGCTATTTTGGAACGGTTCCGCGCCTTCGGGCTGAACCGGCAGGTTCAGCCCCGGGCAGCCGGCTTACTTCATGGCGTCCTTCATGGTCTTGAGATATTCGGCTTCCTTCGCCGCGTCATATTTTCCCGCCAGGAACAGCGGAAGCACTTCGGTTCGGAAAACCTGCCAGCAGTCCGCTTCCCTTCCGGGAATGATCGGATAGAACAGGGCGCCGGCCTCGTGGGCGGCAACCGCGTCCTGATTGGCGTCCCCCAGCATCAATGCGGAAGCGGCGCTGCTCAGGGCCATGGCCTTTTTCAGCTGATCCGGCTTCAGCCCGTCCTCCTGCCCCATCATGATATCCACATGGCGCATGAGGCCGCCGAACACCCAGTCCTTTTCCAGCTCCTCCCGGGAGGCGGCGGAAATGACGGCAATCGCCGCGCGTTTTCCGGCTTCCTTCAGCGCTTCCTGAACCCCCTCATAGGGCATCAGCCCCTCGCAGGCCCGGGCGATCAGCACGTTGGAGCGGATGGACCAGGCCAGCACCTTGCTCAGGGCGGAGGAGGGATGCTTCGTCATCCAGTCCTGCAGGGAGAAGGTGGAATAGCGGGGCGCGCCCTGCACAAAAGCCCGGAGAGGCTCGAGATCCGGCAGCTCCGGATCCTCCGGATAGATCCGCGCGAGCTGCTCGAAGGTTTCCAGCAGCGCCGGAAAGCGGTTGGTCCCCCGCAGGTCGGAATACAGGTTGACCTGCTTATAGATTTCAACAAACTTGTCCGCGACCTCCCCATCCATGGTCCAGATCTCCATGGCGGCGGGAATAAAGGCTTCCAGGTGCTTATGGTTGACGCTGTCGAAAGCGGTTCCGTCGGAATCGACGCCGATCAGAAAACGGGATGGGATCATGCTCTTCCTCCTTTGCCTGCGGGAATCGTGAACTTCGGATGCCCTGATTATACCGGTTTGCAAAGGCAAATGCAACCGCGAACTGGCACTTTCTCCGTCAGTTTACGTCTGCTGTTCTGTCCGGATGACGTTTTTGTATGCTTTGAAATGGGTGAGGCTTGAAGAAATGCCTGAAGTGTGATAAAGTGATGCGGAAAAGGATCAGAAGCCTTCGCGGAATCCGGAGAAGGGAAGGCGGAGCGGATTCGGAAAGAGAGATAAAAGCATATGAAAAGAAGATTGTCTGCCATGGTGCTGGCCCTGATGTTGGTTTTCGGCGCGTCCTTCGCCGTGGGGGAAGCCGCGGAGGTGACCGGTGAAAGCTTTGTCGGGAACTGGGCGGTAACGAAAGAAAGCCTGGAAACCGTCCTGGAGGTGCCGGAAGGAGCCGGCGAGACGGTGACGGTCGCCATTACCCTGGAAGGGGAGTTCTATGACATCGTGCTGGACTGGGCGAAGAGCGCGACGGAGAAGACGACCTGGCTGCTGATGGGAAGCTTCGATCCGGAGAATGAAGCCCTCTACGGATATGGAACGAAAACCCATTATATTCTCAATGAAAAGGGCGAAGCTGTTTCCGCCGAGGTCGAAAACGAAGAGGTGAACGCGGAGTTTACCTTTGTGGAGAATGGCCTGATGAACTGGCGCGACAGCGACGAAGGGATCGACGGGGTTCTTTTTGAAAAAGTGATCGCTGAAGCGGCGGATTAACGATGATTTATCAATGGGAGTGCAGACAGCTGTGGCAGTATTTTGACGATACCGGAAGAGCGATCGACCGGAATTCGGAGGAAATCGCCAAGCTGGAGCCGGAGACCCGGCGGGAACTGTATGAAAAGATCTCCGGGGCCGTCACCCGTTTTGTCGAGCAGTTTTCCGGAACGCCGGAAGAGTTCAGCCGCCTGATCGGAACGGCGGTGAATGATTTATACAGGGCCGAGAACCGGATGACCCGATATACGGAAAAACAGCGGATCTATCTGGCCGCGACGGCCGGGTCAATGATGGAAGCCCTGAAAAAAAGAGGAATCACGGTCCATTTCGGCGCCAATAACCGGATCGATCCGGCCCGGCCGAAATCGGATCTGCTGATGGCGCGTAAATTCTGGAATGACTGCGGCTTCCTGTTTTTCGAGACGGTTTCCTACCCCAGTCGGAAGCTGGCGCTGGAGGCCATCGCCGGCAGAATTCGGGAGCTTGGAAGAACGAATTACGTAATGCTGGTTCCCGAGGGCAACAAGACGGATTTCAAACCCCTGTACGAGGCGATCGGCACCCAGGGGGTCATGACCTTTTTTAAAAGCCAGGAGCCGGCGGACGCCGCCTTCAAGATTTATCCGTTCCGCCCGGGAGCTCCCCGGGAGGAATGACCGGGCGCGCACCGGCGGGGGCAAAGGTGAAGGTGACAGTCCAGACGGCTTCCTTTTGTTTTGAATTGACCGCGTTGACGGTCTGGGTGACGGTAAAGCCTTCGGCGAGCTCCCGGGCGGAGGGCGTATAAAGGAAAAGATCGGATCCGGAGGCCGGGGATTTCGAGCTTTTGCTCTTCATCCGGGAGAAGAGGGAAAAGGGAATGTCCGGCGCAAGCGTGACGGCCAGACCTTTTTCCGGAACGGGCAGCCCGTTGATTTCGAACAGGCGGTTCCAGGTTTTCCCCAGTCCGTTGTAGTCGGCGCACTGGGCCCTTACGGCGGCCCGCATGATGACGGCCTCCCCGCCGGCCTTCGCGGCCTGGATCCGTTCTTCGTCAGCGACGCTGAGGTATTCCGCCTGAATGTAGCCGCTGCCCCTGGCAAAGGTTACGGCATACCATCGCTGTCCGCTTTCGTCCGTGATTTCCCCCGTAACCGTGACCTGCGCTTTTTCCTTCAGCTTCGCGACCTTGCCGGCGCCGGCTTTCGGAGCCTGCCGCACGTTGACGGAGACCGCGTTGACGACGCCCCCGGCGGGAAAGAAGGTCAGCGCCCCGGCGGAAGCGCAGAGCAGCATGACCGCCAGCGTGGTGAAAAGAAGACGAAAACCGCGTTTCATCAGGATCGGATCCTCCTCCGTGAATCAGGCAATGCTTCGGCAGCATGCCAGCATGAACCAGTATAGCATGGTGGAGAAAGGCTGTAAATGTATTGGCAGAATGACGGACGTGAACTGCCGTTCACAGAGGAGATAGCATGAAGGAAGAACAGATGGTGTTGACGGTCCTGGGATGCAGAGGCTCGATGGCGATGGCGGGAAAGGACTATCAGGTTTACGGAGGCGCCACCTCCTGCTATATGATCCAGGCCGACGGGGAAACGCTGTTTCTCGACGCGGGCAGCGGGCTGATCGGGGCTCCCGTTCAGCTTCCGCGGCCGCCGGTGATTCTCCTGAGCCATCTTCATCTGGATCATCTGCTGGGGCTGGGCATGTATCCCCGTCTTACCCAAAAAGGGCTGGAAACGAATATCCTGGTTCCCGTCCGGGAGGGAGAGCAGGCGAAGGATCTGCTGAACACGGTCTATTCGCCGCCTTACTGGCCGCTGAGCCTGGAGTCCTACGCGGGAAATGTGAGTATTCAGCCGCTGGCCCTGCCGATGCGCGTTGGCGGGATGCTGGTGGAGGGCCGCGAGGGATTCCATCCCGGGGGATGCATGATGCTGAAAATATCCTTTCGGGGGAAAACCCTGGTCTATATGACGGACTATGAATTTGGCCATATTCCGGATAGCGAGCTGCTTTCCTTTCTTCAGAATGCGGATCTTCTGATGGTTGACGGCCAGTACAGCCCGGAGATCTATCCGTTCCGGAAGGGATTTGGCCATTCCACGGATGAGGAGGGAATTCGTCTGATGGAATTATGCGGCGCCAGACAGCTTCTGGTCGTCCATCATGATCCCCAGAGCACGGACCGGGAGCTGGCCCGTCGGGAGAAGGCACTGAACAATGGGGCGGTTCGGTATGCCCGGGACGGGATGGTTATTCGGATTTGATATACGGGTTCAGGGAAATGGAAAAAGCCCCCGCCGGAGAGGCGGGGGCAGGGGGGAGAGAAAGCTGATTACGCTTCGGCGTTGGCAGCGGCCTGCTCAGTTGTCGTCTGAGCCTGAGAGGCCTGCCAGGCGAGGATCGCGTCATAGATCTCCTGGGTAATGATTCCCTTTTCCAGCAGTTCCTTCATCAGCGGGTTTTCCGTCTGGCCGTCCGTCGGAGCCTGGCCGTCGGGGAGCGCCGGAGGCGTCTGGCCGTCCGCAGGAGCCTGGCCGTTGGGGAGCGCCGGAGGCGTCTGGCCGTCCGTCGGAGCCTGACCGTCGGGGAGCGCCGGAGGCGTCTGGCCGTCCGCAGGAGCCTGGCCGTTGGGGAGCGCCGGGGGCGTGTTCTCCTGCATATACGCATTGATGGCGTCCAGGGTCTCCTGGGTGATGACGCCCTGCTCCTTCAGATCGTCAAAGCTGATACGCTCGCCGGGCATCTGGCCATTCGGAGCCTGCTGGCCGTTGCCGTTCATGTCGGGGGCCTGTCCGTTGGGAGCCTGCTGGCCGTTGCCGTTCATGTCGGGGGCCTGTCCGTTGGGGGCCTGCTGGCCGTTGCCGTTCATGTCGGGCATCTGTCCGTTGGGGGCCTGCTGGCCGTTGCCGTTCATGTCGGGAGCCTGGCCGTTGGGGGCCTGCTGGGTGCTGCCGTTCATGTCGGGAGCCTGTCCGTTGGGCGCCTGCTGGCTGCTGCCCTTCATGTCAGGCATCTGTCCGTTCGTGGCCTGACCGTTGGGCGCCTGGCCGCGGGGCCCCTGCTGGCTGTTGCCGTTTTGCTGACCGCCGGGCATCTGGCCGCCGGGGCCTCGCTGGCCTCCGCCGGGACCGCCTTTGGCCATGGTGGCAACCATGGTGGCACTCTGGCCGGCGGCGGCTCCGGAGCCGTCCTCGGCCAGCGCCGGCAGAACCGAGGTGGTGATCATCAGGGTCAGCGCCGCCGCCCCGGCGATCCACTTCTTACTGTGCATCTCAAACTTCATTGGGGAACCCTCCTTTTCTTCTGGTCGTTTCTGTACGTTGCCGACTTCTTTCATGAAAGCTTTTTGGGGTTTGTCCTCAGGGGCTTTCCCCTGCTGGCAGTGCCATCATAAAGCTGGAAACTAAAACCAACTTAAAACTGAAAAAGAACTGAAAAAGTTTTGTAACATAATGTGGGATGAACCTTTCCCGGCTTCCGGAAAATGGGACAAAACCCCTCGGGGAAGGGGCAAAAACGACTTTTTTCCGGAGGCTTCTTGATTTCCGGCGGAGCATTGGGTACACTAAAAGAAGCGAAAAAGAAAGAGGGAGGGCTTTATGAAAACCTGCCTGGCAATCGATATCGGCGCCTCCTCCGGCCGGCATATTCTGGGCTGGGAGGAGGACGGACGGCTGCAGACCCGGGAGGTGTATCGCTTTCCGAACGGAGTTAAGGAGCAGGAAGGCCATCTGGTCTGGGATATCGCGGCCCTGGAGGAGCATGTGCGGGAAGGAATTGACCGGGCGCTGCAGGAAAGCCCGAAGATCAGCAGCCTCTCCGTCGATACCTGGGGCGTGGACTACGTGCTGATGAAGGAGGAGAAGCCGCTGCTGCCCTGCTACGCCTATCGGGACGGCCGGACGGAAAAGGTGATTCCCAAAGTGCATGAACGGATTCCCTTCGAGGAGCTGTACCGGCGGACGGGGATTCAGTTCCAGCCCTTCAACACGATCTATCAGCTCTGCGCGGACCGGGCGGAGGGCCGCCTGGAGGGGGCGACGGACTTCCTGATGATTCCGGAATACCTGATGTACCGGCTCTGCGGCGTAAAAAGCCATGAATATACCAATGCCACCACCGGGGGAATGATCAGCGCGGAGACCGGCGCCTTTGATCCGGAGATCATCCGGCGTCTGGAGCTGCCGGAGCGCCTTTTCTGTCCGTTGCTTCAGCCTGGAACGGTCATCGGAAAGTACCGCGGGATTTCCGTGATGCTGTGCGCCACCCACGATACGGGCAGCGCCGTGGAGGGCATTCCGATGGAGGGAAACGAGCTGTATATCTCCAGCGGAACCTGGAGCCTGCTGGGGGTGAAAACCCCATCTCCCCTGACGGACGAAAACAGTCAGAAGGCCAACTATTCCAACGAGGGCGGCGTCGGCTACAACCGGTACCAGAAGAATATTATGGGCATGTGGGTGGCCAACCGGCTTCGGGAGGAGCTCTGCCCCGGAAAGCCCTGGGACGAAATTACCCGGGAGGCGGAGGCCAGCCGCTTCGATCATACGGTGGACGTAAACGCGCCGGCCTTCCTGGCGCCGGAGCGGATGCGGGATGCCTTTGACGCGGCGCTGCCGCATCCGCCCAAATGTACCGCCGGCTATTTCCGCTGCGCCTACCGCAGCCTGGCGGAAAGCTACGCCCGGGCCATCGGGGAGCTGGAGCGCAATACCGGGAAAACCTATGGAGCCGTCTATATCGTCGGCGGAGGCGCGAAAAACGCCTATCTGAATCATCTGACGGAGGAAAGCACGGGAAAACGGGTGATCGCCCTGCCGATTGAGGCGACCGCGCTGGGCAATCTGAAGATTCAGCTGCGGGCCGCTGACTGAAAAAACAGAAACAGGAGGAAAAAAGAAATGCTTGTTGAAACCAAAGCCAGGATCGGTGTCTTTGCCATCGCCCTGGGGGCCTATCTGCCCCAGTTTCCCAGCCTGGTGCCCGAGTTCGAGGGCCAGTACCGGGAGTTTAAAAAGCTGATTCCCGGCAGCGTGGAGCTGATCGACGGCGGGATCGTGACAACCAAGGAGCAGTCCATGGAGGCGGGGGACAAATTCCGCGCGGCGGATGTGGATCTGGTGATCCTGCAGCTTCTGACCTATGCGACCAGCTATAATATGCTTCCGGCGGTCCGGGATCTGGATGTGCCGGTGGTCCTGGTAAACGTCCAGAAGATGCGCGCGCCGGACTATCCCAATACGGATAACGCCACCTGGCTGGGCACCCTGTACGCCTGCGGCGCGGTGGGCGAAATGGTGGCGGATCTGGAACGGGCCGGAAAACGCCACGCGGTGATTACCGGGGTGGTCGAGGGCGGCGATCCCGAGGTGGAACGGGAGATCCTGGACTGGTGCCGGGCGGCCCAGGTACGGCGTCGCTTCCGGGATACCAACATCGCCCAGATCGGGCGGCCCTATCCCGGCATGATGGATCTGTATATCGACGAAACCAACCTGTATCACCGGATGTGGCTTTATACGAAGCAGTTCGACTGGGAAAAGATGTGGGCGATCGCCGACAACATCACCGATGAGGCGGCGATCCGCGCAAAGGCCCAGGATATCCTGGACACCTTTGACATTGAAGGCGGTGCGACGGTGGAGACTGTGTGGGACATGGCGAAGTATGTCGTAGCCTTCGAACAGTGGTGCCGGGATGAAAAGCTGGGCTTTGTCGCCAGCCACTACGACGGCTTTGCCCAGGGGATCGCGGGCAAGCTGGACAGCATGCTGATTCCAGCCTTCTCGATGCTGATCAAGCAGGGAACCGCCTGCGCCGTGGAGGGCGATATCAAGGTTGCCATGGCGATGGGAATCCTGAAGGTGATCGCGGGAACCGGCCAGCTGAGCGAAATGTATTCCATTGACTTTAACGAGGATATCTGCATTATCGGCCACTCCGGCTCCGGCGACGCGGATATTTCCCAGGCCCGCAAGCCCACCATGAAAATCGTGCCGGTGTTCCACGGCAAGACCGGCGGCGGCTATCTGACTCAGTTTTATCCGCCGACCAATCAGCCCATTACCTTCCTGGGAATCACCCAGGACCGGGATGGCCACTTTAAGTTCGTGGTGGCGGAGGGCGTCAACGAGGAGGGTCCGATCTTCATGTTCGGCGATACCAATATGCGGATGCGGTTCACCTGCGGGGCGCGGGATTTCTGCAACCGCTGGAGCGAGGCAGGCCCGACTCATCACATGGCGGCCGCTGTCGGGCGCCATATCGATACGATTCTGAAGGTCGCCAGGATCTTCAATGTGCCGGTGGATATCATCACCCGGTAAACGAGCGGATGGATAACAGACAGGAACGAATGTTCACAGAGGAGACGGGTTTTGTCCGCGAACGCGTCAGCAAAGCGGTTGCAAAACCGTCATCCGGACAAGGAGAGACAGATGAAAGATATCCTTACAGCCCCCATTATGGTCGAAATGATCCGCACCGCCACCAACATGTACGATCACGGCTGGGATGAGCGCAATGGCGGCAACATCTCCCTGATGCTGGAGGAAGCCTGCGCTGCCGAATACCTGGATGTGGAGAAGGTTCTGCGGGTGATTCCGACAGGCTTTTCAGCGCCGGAACTGGAGGGAAAGCTTTTCCTGGTCACGGGAACCGGAAAGTATTTCAAGAATGTGCAGTATGCGCCGGAGGTCAACCTCGGGATCGTGCGGCTGAAGGATCAGGGCCGGCAGGCGGATCTGCTCTGGGGCTTCAGCGACGGCGGTCAGTTTACCAGCGAGTTCCCGGCCCATATGATGAGCCATGTGGCCCGGCTGAAGGTGGATCCGAAGAATCGGGTGGTTATGCACTGCCATCCGGCGAATCTTCTGGCCATGACCTATGTGCATGATCTGGATGAAAAGGCCTTTACCCGAACCCTGTGGCAGATGTGCACGGAGTGCATCGTGGTGTTCCCGGAAGGGGTCAACGTGCTGCCCTGGATGCTTTGCGGAACCAATGAAATCGGGGAAGCTACGGCGGAAAAGATGCTGACGGCCCGGCTGGTGGTCTGGAGCCAGCACGGGATCTACGGCGCGGGGAAGGATCTGGACGAGACCTTCGGCCTGATCGAAACGGCGGAAAAAGCGGCGGAGATCTATATGAAGATCGCCCATCTGCCGCTGAAGAACACGATTACCGACGACCAGATGCATCAGCTGGAGAAGCGGTTCGGCATCAGGGCCCGGGAAGGCTATCTGGACTGATCCGCGGGAAAGCTGTCGCACAGGAACCCTGGCGGATCCGCTGAAAGAGCCTTCCGCCGGCGAATATCGCCTGTAACGCTGAAGGAGGGAATGGCATGGAACACGGAAATCCGCTGCTGAAAAAGAATCCGGGCAAAAAGTTTATTACCATGGGAGAGATCATGCTGCGGCTGACACCCCCTAACTATGATAAAATCCGGATGACCAATTCCTTTGAGGCTTCCTACGGAGGCAGCGAGGCGAACATCGCTCTGGCCCTGGCCAGCCTGGGGGTGGACGCGACCTTTTTTACGGTGGTGCCGAACAACTCCCTGGGCAAGAGCGCGATCCGGAGCCTGCGCTCCGGGGATGTGCACTGTACGCCCGTGATCCTCTCCACCCCGGAGGAGACGCCGACACACCGGCTCGGCACCTATTACCTGGAGACCGGCTTCGGCATCCGGGCCAGCAAGGTGATCTATGACCGGAAGCATTCCGCCCTGACGGAATATGACTTTACGAACTACGACCTCCGGGATCTGCTGGAGGAGTTTGACTGGCTGCATCTGTCCGGCATTACGCCGGCCCTTTCCCCCTCCTGTGCGGAGCTGATCATGAATATGCTGAAAACCGCGAAGGAGATGGGGTTGACGGTCTCCTTTGACGGCAACTTCCGTTCCGCCCTGTGGACCTGGGAGGAGGCCCGGGATTTCTGCACCGGCTGCCTGCCCTATGTAGATGTGCTGCTGGGCATTGAACCTTACCATCTCTGGAAGGATGAAAACGACCACAGCCGCGGGGACTGGAAGGACGGGGTGCCGCTGCAGCCGGATTACGAACAGCAGGACGAGGTGTTCCGCCACTTTGTGGAGCGCTATCCCAATCTGAAGTGTATCGCCCGTCATGTGCGCTATGCCCATTCCGGATCGGAAAACAGTCTGAAGGCCTTTATGTGGTACGACGGCCATACCTTCGAAAGCAAGCAGTTTACCTTTACGATTCTGGACCGGGTGGGCGGCGGCGACGCCTTTGCCTCCGGCCTGATCTATGCCATGATGCACGACGAAAAGCCCATGGACATCCTGAATTTTGCCGTGGCCTCCTCGGTGATCAAGCATACGATACATGGGGACGCGAATATCACAGACGATGCCTCGGCGATCCGCAACTTGATGAACATGAATTACGATATCCGGCGCTGACGGAAAAAACGACCCGAGAAGAATGTGTAATGATAATCTTTTTTCTGGACTGGTCCAGAACATTGAATAATGCAAAAGGAAAAGGAGGCCTCTTTCGAAGTCTCCTTTTCAGTGAGCCCGGCGGGATTCGAACCCACGACCTTTTGATTCGTAGTCAAACACTCTATCCAGCTGAGCTACGAGCCCACACGCTGCCGTGACAGCTTTTTAATAATAGCATAATTGCCCCGGGATGTCAATTGCCTTTTTCGGGCGTTTTGTGGCCTTTCAGGGCAATTTCACAGCTTTGAAATTCTATTTTCAAGTTTTTGCCTTGTCGTTTCACGGCAAAATAAGGTATACTATTTCGGCGAATATGAAGCGAGGGGGATTCTTTGTTATGTCGATCAGTCAGGCGATCCTCTCTGCTGTGTTCAGTGATGAGACCCCCGGCTACCGTTTTCCCTGCGAACCGGATCCGGGTGAATCGGTGACGGTCCGTCTCCGGGTGGCTCGGGACAGCGCGAAACGGGTTGTGCTGCATTTCGGAACGATGATGATGGGGACGCTGATGCAGAAGGCGGGGTCCGATGATTATTTTGATTTTTATGAAGGCGGACTGGTCTGCGGAAAAGAGGAAGTGACCTACCAGTTTCTGATCGAATGCCGGGATGGGACGATTATCGCCTATGATAAATGCGGCGCCCGGGTCAGCGAAAGGACATTTACCGGCTTTAACCCGGCCTATTCCTTCCGGTTTATTCCGGGTTTTCACGTACCCGCCTGGTCAAAGGGGGCCGTGCAGTATCAGATTTTTACGGACCGGTTCAGGAACGGGGATCCGTCCAACGATGTGGTGGACGATGAGTACTACTACATTGTGGGCCATTCGAAGCATCAGCGGGACTGGGACGCGCCGCCGACGGATACGGATATCCGGTATTTTTACGGGGGAGATCTGCAGGGAATCCTGGAGAAGCTGGACTATCTGCAGGGGATGGGTATCGAGGTGCTTTATCTGAACCCCATCTTCGTCTCTCCCTCCAGCCATAAATATGACTGCCAGGATTACGAGCATATCGATCCTCATTTCGGCGTGATCTCCGACGATGTGGATCACGTGATGCAGGCCTGGGAAAAACATAACGGCTACGCGCCCAAGTATATCCGCCGGGTGACCAGCATGGAGAACCTGGAAAAGTCGGACGATCTGTTTGCCACCCTGTGTCAGGAGCTTCACAGGCGGGGGATGCGGATCATTCTGGACGGCGTGTTTAACCACTGCGGCTCCTTTAACAAGTGGATGGATTATGAGGGGATCTATCTGGGAAAGGCCGGCTTCCAGCCCGGCGCCTTCCAGAGCACGCACAGCCCCTACCGCTCCTATTTCAGGTTCAACGATTCCGGAAACAGCAGAACGCCGGCCTATGAAGGCTGGTGGGGCTATTCCACCCTGCCGAAGCTGAACTATGAGGACAGCCCGGATCTGCAGGAAGCGATCATGAAGGTGGCGGAGAAGTGGCTTTCCCCGCCCTACAGCATCGACGGGTGGCGGCTGGATGTGGCCGCGGATCTGGGCCACAGCGCGGAGTTTAACCATCGGTTCTGGAAGGAGTTCCGCGCCAGGGTCAAGGCGGTGAACCCGGAGGCGTTGATCGTCGCGGAGCATTACGGGGATCCTGGCGCCTGGCTGGACGGGAAGCAGTGGGATACCGTCATGAACTATGACGCTTTCATGGAGCCGGTGACCTGGTTCCTGACGGGGATGGAGAAGCATTCCGATTCCTATCGGGACGATCTGTATCAGAACGGCTCCGCCTTCTTCGGGATCATGAAGGATAAGATGGCCCGGCTGTGTTATCCCGCCCTGAGCTGCGCGATGAACGAGCTGAGCAACCACGATCATTCCCGTTTTCTGACCCGGACGAACCGGATGATCGGGCGGACGACCACCATGGGCCCCGCGGCGGCGGGGGCGGGGATCAATAAGGGCGTTTTCCGGGAGGCGGTCGTGATTCAGATGACCTGGCCGGGGGCGCCGACGGTGTACTACGCGGACGAGGCCGGCCAGATCGGCTGGACGGATCCGGACAACCGGCGGACCTATCCCTGGGGCCATGAGGATCAGTCGCTGGTCGACCTGCATCGGGACCTGATTGCCCTTCGGAAAAAGTTTCCGGTGCTGAAGGACGGAAGTCTCAAGCCGCTGCTGGAGGATTACGGACGGATCGCCTATGCCCGCTTTAATGAACGGGAAAGAGCGGTGATTGCGGTCAATAATACCGGTGGATGGACGGATTTCCGGCTCTATGCCCGGGACGCGGGGGCCCTGGAAGGGGAGGACTGGTACAGGCTTCTGCAGTCCACCCAGGACGGCCACGCGACGGAATGCGCAAAGTGGAGCACCGTTCAGGACGGGTATATCGTTTTTGACCTGCCGCCTTTTTCCGCGGCGGTTCTCGGAAACACGACCCTGACGGCCGGGGAGCATCCGGAAGCGGCGGCGGAAATCCCGGAAGCGGCGGCGGAATCCCCCGTGGAATCGCATCCGGCGGCGAAAGAATAAATTGACTTTTCCCCGAAACGGGGGGTATAATAAACAGGATTCCGGTTTTACATTTTATAAATCATAAACAAGGAGGGGACGTCATGGACGCTGGGAGTAGCAGCGGCATACCGGTTGGGCGATGCCTGCGGAACCTGGTCGGGGCGATGGCGTTCCCGTCCCGGTAACAGATTCGCTCTCCGCGCATGCCTTTCTTGCTTCCGGTAAAGGACCAATCCTGAAAAAGACAGGAGGAAGCGAACATGCCAGAGCACAATGTTACAGTAGAGAATACCTTACAGACGCTGCTCGCCGAAAAAAAGTATACGACGATCCGGGATGTTCTCGTTACGATGAATCCCGCGGATGTGGCTGCGGTTTTTTCCAATGTAGATAAGGAAAAGCTGCCGCTCCTTTTCCGCCTGCTGCCCAAGGAGCAGGCGGCGCAGAGCTTTGTCGAGATGGAAAGCGAGGAGCAGGAGGCCCTGATCCGGGGAATCAGCGACAGCGAGCTGCGCCAGGTCATGGACGAGCTGTATGTGGACGACGCGGTGGACATCGTCGAGGAAATGCCGGCCAACGTGGTTCAGCGGATTCTGGCTCAGAGCGATCCGGAAATGCGCAAGGAGATCAACGAAATCCTGCAGTATCCGGAAAATTCTGCCGGGTCGGTGATGACGACGGAGTATGTCAAGCTCTCTCCCGGCATGACGGTGGGGGACGCGATCCTGCGAATCCGGCGGACCGGCGTGGACAAGGAAACGATCTATACCTGCTATGTGCTGGATAACCGGCTGCTGGTGGGGACGGTTTCCGTCAAGAGTCTGCTGCTGGCGCCCAACGACCTGATGACTGTCGACAGCATCATGGAGGCCAACCCGATTACGGTGACCACCCATACGGACCAGGAAGAAGTGGCCCGGATGATGAGCAAGTACAACCTGCTGGCGATTCCGGTGGTGGACGGGGATAACCGGATGGTTGGGATCGTGACCTTTGATGACGCCATGGACGTCATGGAGGATGAGGCCACGGAGGATATCGAGATCATGGCCGGTATGACGCCGAGCGACAAGACCTATCTGAAGTCCTCGCCCTTCGATCTGTTTAAACACCGGATTCCCTGGCTGGCCCTGCTGATGGTTTCCGCCACCTTTACGGGGCTGATTATTTCCAATTTTGAGCATAAGCTGGAGGCGCTGGTGGCGCTGACGGCCTTTATTCCGATGCTGATGGATACCGGCGGAAACTCCGGTTCCCAGAGCTCTGTGACGGTGATCCGCGCCCTGTCCCTGAACGAGCTGGAGTTCCGGGACCTGCCGAAGGTGATCTGGAAGGAAATCCGCGCGGCGGTGCTGTGCGGCGTGGTGCTGAGCGTCCTGTGCTTCGCCAAGATCATCCTGGTGGACAAGATGATCCTGCATACGGAAGGCGTGGACGTGATGGTGGCGCTGGTGGTCTGCCTGACGATGGCGGTGACCGTGCTGTGCGCGAAGGTCGTGGGCTGTACGCTGCCGATGCTGGCCAAGAAGATGGGCTTTGATCCGGCAGTTATGGCGAGCCCCTTTATTACGACCATCGTGGACGCGCTGAGCCTGCTGGTCTATTTCGGCTTCGCGACGGCGCTGCTGCATCTGTAACCCGTTCATGAGTACAAGAAAAAACGCGGCATACAATGTCGCATACCGTATGTTTTCGGTGCTGCTGCCGCTGGTAACAGCGCCGTATCTTTCCCGGACGGTGGGGGCCGACGGGGTGGGGCTGTATTCCCTGGCCTGGAGCGTCAGCTATATCTTCTGCCTGGTGGGGATGCTGGGGCTGAACGACTACGGGGTCCGGGCGGTCGCGAAGGTTCGGGATCACCGGGAGGAGCTGGACCGGACCTTCTCCGCCATCTGGCAGATGCAGCTGCTGGTGGCGGGGATTACGCTTCTTTTCTGGCTTGGCTATGTTTTCTTCATCGCGGGGGAGGAAAAGGTCATCGCGGCGCATCTGACCTGGATGAGCGTTTCCTGTCTGTGCAGCTTTGACTGGTGCCTGATGGGACTGGATCAGTTCAAACCCATCGCCCTGCGAAATACGATGATCAAGACCGCCGCGGCGGTCTGCGTCTTCCTCTTCGTTCGAAGCAAGGAGGATCTCTGGATTTACGCGGCGGTATGGGGCCTTTCGACGCTGATCGGAAACCTGAGCTGCGCCCTGTCCCTGCGGGGCCGGGTTCGCTATCGCCCGGTGCCCTTCCGCGAAAGCCTCGCGCATCTGGGCCCCTGCGCGGTGCTCTTTATCTCGGTGCTGGCGGTCAATATCTACAGAACCATGGACAAGGTCATGGTCAGCACGATCGCCGGTGTGGCTGAAAACGGCCTGTATGAAAATGCGGAAAAGATTATTTATTGCCTGAGCGGGTTCATTTCCGCCATCGGAACGGTGATGATGCCCAAGGTTGCCCATATGGTCAAAAACGGGGAGACAGAGCGGATCCGGAGCCATATTGACAGGAGCATGAATCTGGTGATTGGCATGGTTACGGCCATGGCCTTCGGCGTGGCGGCGGTGGCCGACCGCTTTGCGGTGCTCTTCTACGGGGCGGATTTCGCCTTCTCCGGCGTGCTGATGGCGCCGCTGGGATTCACCCTGATCATGATCGGCTTCGCGAACGTCATCCGGACCCAGGCGGTTCTCCCCCAGGGACGGGATCATGTGTTCGTCAAAAGCGTCTGCTGCGGCGCGGCGGTCAATCTGCTGGCCAACGCGCTGCTGATTCCCGGGCTGAAAAGCATGGGAGCGGTCATCGGAACCCTGCTGGCGGAAATGACGGTTCCGGTGGTTCAGTATCTGATCCTCCGGAAGGAGGGGGAGCTGGAATACCGGAAATACCTGGGCTATGTGGGAATTTACGGCGCGATCGGGGCGATCATGGCGGCGGCGGTTCGGGGCGTCGGCGCGCTGATGCCGGAAACCACCTGGCCGTCTCTGGGCCTCCAGACCCTGACGGGCATCGTGGTTTATGGCCTGGGCTGCCTTGCCTACTGGCGGATCTCGGGAAAGGGAATCGATATGAAAAGACTCCGTCGGCGCTGACGGAGCCTTAAAAAACATGGTCCACAGAGGAACGCTTTCAGCGGGAAAACCGCGGGAAGCCTCAGGGGTTGGCAGGATAGTATTTCCCGTAGATGAACTCATGCAGACCTTCGATGTTCTTCTGGAAGTTGCCGTTGTTCCGGCTCATGAAAATCTTGCCGGAATCGGGATCGTAGCTCCAGGTCTTGTCGCCGGTTTCGGCGTCGCCCATGGGAATGCGGAACTGTTCGATCAGGGAATCCGACTTGCCGAGCTTTTCGGTGATCCCGCTGCGCAGCACCTGGAGAACCAGATCGGCCATGGTATTGACGTTCATGTTGGAGTTGATGTACTCAACCGCCGTTCCGACGAGATCCAGCAGATCCATGGCGCCCATCTTCAGCACCTTCTGCAGGAGGAGATCCATCAGATGGCGGGTCCGCACGGTTCGCTGCCAGTCGCCGCCCATATCGTACTTGGGGGAGAGAGACTTTCGCAGCCGGGCATACATCAGGGCCTGAATGCCGTCCAGATGCTGCACGCCGTCCTTCACCTCGAGGGCGGGATGAGACTGGCCGGTTCCGTAGGTGCGGCCGATACGGCTGCCGTTTTTCTTGATATAATAGTTGATATTCCAGGCCTCACCCTTGGTCAGGTCCACGTCCACGCCGCCGATGGTGTCGATGATGGCCGCGACGCCGTGAAAGTTGATCGTGACATAGTACTGGATATTCATCTCGAAGTTGTAGTTCACGGTGGCGACGGAGCGCTGGGGGTTGTCGTGGAAAATATTTTTGGCGTCATAGGACTGGTAGGACTCGTTAATGGGCCGGTTCTTCCCGGTGTTCGGATTGACGACGAGGGTATCCCGCAGGATGGAGGAGAGCTTGATGGCCCCGGTGTCATAGTTGTAGGAAAGAATCATCTGCACATCGGCGAGCTTGACGTCGTTTTCGATGAGCTCCGCGTTCCGGGTATCGACGCCCAGCAGCAGGATGTTGATCACGTTGCCGGGCAGGTTCGGATTGATATAGAGGTTATTATTATCCAGCGCTGTGGGCACATAGTCCTTGGATTCGAGGCTGCTGGCCAGCTCCGCCTGCAGCTCCGGCGGCAGGGGGGCGGCATCCGCCGGGACGCTGTCCGTTTCATCCAGATCGACGTCCTCGACGATGACCTCAATGTCGAGCTCCTCGTCGTTCTCCGCGAAGGCGGCGAAGGGGAGCGCCAGGGCCAGGACCAGGAGCAGGGATAAGAGACGTTTCATTTTCGGGATCCTCCTTCAAAGAATCAGTCGGTCGTAGGATGGTTCAGCTCATCCAGCGTCAGGTCGAAGGCGGGCAGGAAGTCCCTGAGAAAATCCTGAACCTCCGGCAGGGTGAGGGCGGCCAGGGAGGAGCGAATATTCTCGGCGGCGTAGTCGAACTCCCGGTTGCCGGCCCGCTTTTCCTCCATGCATTTGATATAGGCGGAAATCCTGTCCGCGGCCTTGACCACATCCCGGTCATACCCCTTCTCCTGCTTCAGATAGGGGGACCAGACGGGCCGCAGATCCTTCGGCAGCAGGGCGAGGAGCCGGTCCGCCGAAAGGGACTCCAGGTTCTTATAGGCACCCCGCAGGCTGTCGCTGTGATACTTGACCGGGGTCGGCAGGTCGCCGGTCATGACCTCCGTCGCGTCATGATAGACCGCGAGGGAGAGAACATGCTCGGGATTCGTCTTCCGCCCGTAGCGGTCTCGCCCGATGACGGCGATGCCGTGGGCGATCATGGCGACCTGCAGGGAATGCTCCGCGTCGTTCTCCGGCTGGGTATTCCGCATCAGGCTCCAGCGGGAAATCAGCTTCAGCCGGGAAAGGTAGGCGAAAAAAGAAAAAACCATCGGCACGCTCCCCTCGTGTTCATAACGATTTATTATAGCCCTTTCTTCCCGCCAATTCAAGCGGACGCTTTCCCGCGGAGCGCATACAAAAAGCCCGGCCGGAGGGCCGGGCGGGAAAATCCCGGGAATAACGTCGGCGGGGGAGGGCTCAAAGCTCCTTCAGATCCTTGAGGCAATGGCGGCAGACCTGCTTTTCCTTGAAGGAAACGAGGCCGTGATTCCCGCCGCAGAAATAGCAGTTCGGCTCATATTTCCGGAGGATCACAGCGTTGCCCTCCACGCAGATCTCCAGCATATCCTTTGTATGAATATCCAGGGTGCGGCGCAGCTCAATCGGCAGCACGATCCGGCCGAGAGAATCCAGTTGGCGGATAAGACCGGTGGTTTTCATGGTAAAAACCTCCTTTAATTCGGGAACAACTAAGTGTGTACAAGTATAAATATCACAGTGTTCAGTGTCAAGAAAAAAATGAATAGTGATTGTAAAAAGATTATGGAAATATTTGCCAAAATAAGGCAATATGGCAATAATTGCCAAATATTGATGAAATTCTGGGCTTTGTGTATAATAGAACCATCTGATTCGCCGGGTTCGGCGGAAGGGAAGGGAAGGGACTGGAAATGGCATTCAATATCGCGATCGACGGCCCTGTCGGCGCGGGAAAATCCTCCGTGGCGGAGGAGGTGGCCCGGCGGCTGGGTATTCTGCATCTGGATACAGGGGCGATGTACCGGGCCCTGGGGCTGACCGCTCTCCGGCGGGGAGTGGATCCGGCCTTGGAGGAGGAGGTGCTGGGGCTGTGCCGGTCTCTGCACATTACCGTATCCCATGAGGCGGACGGGCAGCACACCTTCGTGGATGGGGAGGATGTTACGGGCCTGATCCGGACGCCCGAGGTCAGCATGGCCGCCTCCACCGTCAGCCGCTATGACGGGGTTCGGAAGGAGATGGTCCGGCTGCAGCAGCGGATGGCCGCGGAAACGGATATGCTGGTGGACGGGCGGGATATCTGTACGACGGTGCTGCCGGAGGCGACCGTCAAGATTTTTCTGACTGCCAGCGCCGAGAAGAGGGCCTGGCGCCGGTTTCTGGAAATGCGGGAAAAGGGCCTGCCGGATTCCTATGAGCAGGTTCTGGAGGAGCTGAAGAAGCGGGATGATCAGGATATGAACCGGAAGGTTGAACCGCTCCGCCGGGCGGAGGACGCCGTGCTGCTTGATTCCAGCGATCTCTCCTTCGAGGAGGTGGTGGAGCGGGTGCAGGCGATTGCGGAGGAAAAACGCCATGGATGAAAAGCGGCAAGAGGAGGCGGATTACCTGAAGGACTCCGCCTTGTATGAGGTCGTCCGGGCGCTGGCGACGGCGGTTTTCCGGACCCTGATGCCCGTGGTGTTTCACGGAAGGGAAAAGCTGGACAGGGAGGCCCCCTATCTGCTGATCGCCAATCATCGCCACGCGCTGGATCCCGTGGCCATGGCCATGGGGGTGCGGAAGCGTCAGGTCGCTTTCCTGGCGAAGAAGGAGCTGGGGAAAAACCCGCTGATGGCGGCGATCCTGAAAAAACTGCACTGTATCCTGGTGGACCGCCATCATACGGACATGGAGGCGATGCGCGCCTGCGTGAAAACCATCCGGGCCGGGCGGATTCTGGTGATCTTTCCGGAGGGAACCCGCCATCATGAGGGCCAGATGGAGCAGATTGAAAACGGGACCGCGCTGCTGGCCCTCCGGAGCCGCTGCCCGGTGATCCCGGTTTATATTGCCCAGAAGCTCCGGCTGTTTCATCGGACCCATCTTTACGTAGGGGATCCGATTCCCTGCCAGGATCTGATTTCGGCGGGGATCAACGCGGAAACCTGCGAGAAGATGAACGATCGAATGCGGGAAACCTACCGGGAAATGATCCGAAAGTTCCCGGAAAAAGGGGAAAGCTGAAAAAAAGTACAAAAAAATATAAAAAAAATTTGGAAAGCAGAAGGAAAATCCGCTTTCAGCGAGAAAATAGTAGAGATGAATTATTCATCAGGGGAAGGAATAAACGATGCCGGTCACGATTGCAGCTCACGCAGGCTTCTGTATGGGGGTCCGCCGCGCTGTGGAGAAGGCCCAGGCGTTGGCGGAGGACGGGGTTGCCTCCTGTACCCTGGGGGAGCTGATTCATAATCCTGCCGTCGTTCGGCGGCTGGCCGAAAAAGGCTTTACGCCGGTGGGAAGCCCGGAGGAGGCGGCCGGGCGGCGGGTGCTGATCCGGAGCCACGGGGTTTCGCCCGAGGTGCTGAGGAAGCTGAAGGAGACAGCGGGGGAGGTTGTGGATCTGACCTGCCCCTTCGTGGAGAAGCTGCACCGGACGGTGGAGGAGGGCTCCCGGGACGGGACGCCGGTGATCCTGGCGGGGCAGCGGGAGCACCCGGAGGTTCAGGGAACGGCCGGATGGGCCCATGGGCCGGTGGTGACGGTGGCTTCGGCGGAGGAGGCGGAGGCGCTTCCCCCGATGGAAAAAGCCGTGGCGGTCTGCCAGACGACCTTTCCCGACGACGCCTGGGAGGGGATCCTGGCGGTGCTCCGGCGAAAGGTGGCCAGGCTGGAAAGTCACTGTACGATCTGCAGCGCGACGGAGGTTCGCCAACGGGAAGCCGGGGAGCTGGCCTCCCGGTGCGACGCGATGATCGTGGTTGGCGGAAGAAACAGCGCCAATACCCGAAAGCTCTACGAGATCTGCCTCGGTAAGTGCAGAAGGACCCTGTTGGCAGAAAGTGCGGCGGACATTCCGCCCGCCTTTGCAAATAAAGATTCCGAAATGATTGGAATCACCGCCGGCGCCTCGACGCCGTCGGATTTACTTAAGGAGGTTGTCACACGGATGAGCGACATGGAGAACAAGGAACTGACCCAGACTCAGGAGGAGGAAAACCACAAGGACTTTATGGCTGAAGTCGAATCGACGCTGGTTCGGATCCGTCCCGGACAGACGCTGACCGGGAAAGTGGTACAGATTTCCGATGATGAAGTCTGCGTCAGTATTGGATACAAGGCCGACGGACTGATTAAGCGTGCGGATCTGGTGGACCAGGATGTCAAGCTGGACGACGAGATTGAGGTCGAAGTCGTCAAGGTCAACGACGGCGAGGGCAACGTGCTTCTGAGCCAGCGGAACATCGTTAACCGCAAGGCGTGGGACGCTCTGATGGAGAAGTATGACGCCGGCGAATATGTGGACGCGGTCGGTAAGGAAGCTGTCAAGGGCGGCCTGATCGCGGATATCGGCGGCGTGCGCGCCTTCGTTCCCGCCAGCCAGTTGAGCCAGCGCTATGTGGAAAAGATCTCCGATTATGTCGGCAAGGACATGAAGCTGAAGATCATCGAGGTCGACAAGCAGAAGAAGCGCGTTGTGGCCAGCCGCAAGGCGGTCGTGGCGGAGGAGGCGGCGGCCCGGAAGAAGGAAGCCTGGTCCCGCCTGGAAGAGGGAATCGTGATTCACGGGATCGTTCGCCGGCTGACGGATTTCGGCGCCTTCGTCGATATCGGCGGCGTGGACGGCCTGATTCATATCACCGATCTGAGCTGGGGCCGCGTGCGTCATCCCAGCGACGTCGTGAAGGTCAACCAGGAAGTTGACGTCAAGGTGCTGAGCCTGGATCCCGAGAAGGAACGGATTCAGCTGGGCTACAAGCAGCTTCAGGATCATCCCTGGGATCATGCCCAGGAGAAGTATCCCGAGGGTTCCATCGTGACCGGCAAGGTGGTTCGGATTACCGACTTTGGCGCCTTTGTGGAGCTGGAGCCCGGGCTGGACGGGCTGGTTCATATCAGCCAGTGCGCGACGACCCGTGTCAACAAGGTGGAGGACGCGGTTCAGGTAGGCCAGGAGGTTCAGGTCAAGGTGCTGGGCGTGGATCCGGAAAAGAAGCGGATCAGCCTGAGCATCCGTCAGGCGGTCGAGGATCATGCGCCGGCCGCGCCCGAAGCGGAAGCGGTGGGAACGGAAGCCGAGTACGAGGTAGTCGCGACGGATGATACCGTGGCGGAAAAGTTCGCCAGCCTCGCCGAGGAAGAGGCCCCCGCGGAGAAGACGGAGGAATAATCCCTCGCTGAGAAGCAAAACAAAGCCCCGGTTCCGGAAACAGGAACCGGGGCTTTTTCAGAGTCAGGGGGCCGATTGGGCTCGCCTGTCAGGGTCCCGCTTTTTCGCGGGATTGGAATGACGGCCTGACAGGCTTTGTGTTCAGGGCTCCTGTTTGGCCAGAAGGCCGGCGGCGATCTGCTCGTTAACCCACAGCTGAAGATTGGAGACGCTCAGGGCGAGCTTATCCAGGGTTCCCTTGATCTCCCGGAAATCGTCCATCTCATCCGGCCGTACCCGACCGTCCTCGCAGATTTCCAGCAGCCTGTCCTTGCTGCGGGAGAGCTTGTTCAGGGCGTTCAGGGTTTCCACAACGATCTGCCCCAGGGCCTTGGATTCGGTTCGGGGGGCGTTGACGCGGCCGATGGAGCACTCATGGGAACAGTAGTAATTGCAGAGGGCGGGCGCCTTGTAGGCCTCCGCCAGCAGCATCGCGTCCTCCGGCTGGATCTGGGTCCTTCCGTTTTCAATCTTTTCGATCCGCTCCGGGGAAAAGCCGGGCACCAGTTCAGCGGCCTTTTCCCGGGTCAGCCCGAGATCCTCCCGGGTGGTCTGCCAGATGGATTTATTCTCCTTGATCGACTTTCTGCCCATGGTCCGTTTCTCCTTCCTCATCCGGAACAAGATATTTTTTCTCGACCCAGCCCCGAAGCCCCTTGCCCTCGACCAGCATGAAATCGCCTTCCTCCCGAACCAGCGCCACCGGGGTGCCGGCCTTCCATTCGGTCATGATTTTGCTTTTGGCCTTGGGTTCCCGGCGGATCCGGACGGTGGCGGCGACGGTGGTTTTCCCGTTGACGGCAATCATGCCGGTCTGAAAGCCGGTGCCGACGGGCAAAAGCTGCGTGCTTTCCCGGGACAGGTATCCGAAGGTATCCTTCCAGGCGACGTAAACCCGGTCCTCCTGAACCTCCAGGACGGGGACCATCGTTCCGTACCGGATCTTGGAGGAGCCGGGAATGGCTTTTCCGTCGGCGTTGGAAAACTGGGCGTCCCCGCTGCGGGTAACCAGGGCGACCAGCGGCTGGTCCGATCCGACGCAGGTCCACTGAAGCGAGGCGGTCGGAACCCGGACGGCTTCATCCTTCAGAATCACCTTGGAAACCAGCGCGCCGAAGTAGTCCACCGATACCCCCGCGGCGCCGCCTTCGGCGGCCAGCTTCAGCCAGTAGGGCCGGATCAGCCGCATGCCGCGCTTCGCGCAGTATTCCAGCGGCAGCCAGTATTCGGAACCGCCGTATTCCTCCGTTTCGAAATACCACCGAAGGCCGGGAAGATCCTCCGGCTTTTCGGCGGCGGCGAAGGTCCCGTCCTCCGCCTGATACCAGGGCGAGCAGCCCTTCATGCGTTCGTAGGTGGCGCCGGCGGCGGAATCGACGATATGCACCATCTTTCCGTCCTCGCTGAGCCCGTCCGCCAGGGCGATATGGCCGTTGACGATGCTGAAGCTGAAATAGTCTCCCCGCCTCAGACAGGAGGCGATGGAGGCGGCGGATTCGTCCAGCTCCTGGGTCGTCATGAACCCGTAGACCTCACCCGCCTTCCGGAGGAAGGATTCGTTGGCGGTCCCCCGCCCTTCGATATAGAAGCCCTTATAGGTCTGGGCCAGGGCATCGGGCAGAAGATCCTCGCCGGTATAGCCCAGCCGCTGCAGGGCGTGGCTGAGGGTGAACAGGGCGCAGCCGGCCTTCTGGACGGACCGGATGGCGTATTTCTTGCTTTTCCACCATCCGTCCTTCTGCTGATAGACCACCTCCGGCCCCGCCTGAACCGGGGCAGCCCCGACAACGGGAACGACGACGGAGGCGGATTCCGTATCCTTCTTTCCGTAGACGACGGTCACGGTCAGGGTGTGATCTCCCTCAACCCGGGGACGGAAGCTGCCGGTCCAGTGATCCACGGCCTTCTCACTTTTGAAGATGGTTTCCTCTCCGACGCTGAGGGAATAGATCAGACCCTGGGCGCCTTCCCGGGTGGACGAAACGGAAACGTCCACATAGTCTCCCATCCGGACCGCTTCCGGCGAGACGGAGATGCTGACCTCCGCTTTCGCCCCGGAAAGGAGCGGCAGCAGGAGGACGATCAGGAGCAAAAATCTTTTCATGGAACCTTCAGTCTCCTTCGCTTAAAAGGAATACGCAGGCATCGTGGGGCGCGAGGGTCCGGCACAGGGCTTCCCCGGCGGGAAGGGTCCGGCCGGTCCACAGCTCGGCGGCGCGGGTCAGGGACCGCTCCTGAAGCGCGTCCCGGCCGTCGACGGTTCGGTCAGCGTCGCTGAGGTTAAAGAGGGCGACATAAAGGCCTGTCCCGTCGATCCGGGGAGCGACCCAGACGCTTTCCTCCTCCGTCGTTCGGAGGGGATGGGCGCAGAAGCTTTCCCGCCCCATCGCCAGCACGGGGCCGCAGGTCATCAGGGACAGGGTAAAGGGATCGTTTTTCGTCATTTCCCCACCCATCATCAGCGGGGAGCGCATGATGCACCAGAGGGTCATCATCGTGCGCTGCTCCGCGGGGGTAAAGGCCGTTCGGGATGCGGGGTCGTCGCACTGGCGAAGAGCGCCGAGAGGAAGCATGTCAGCGTCCGGCCAGTGGCCGGGGCCGGCGTGAACGCACCATTTCCCGGCGCGCTCGAACATGGCCTTCAAAAGCCGCCATTCGTCCCAGAAATCATCGGTAATTCGCCACATATTGGCCCAGGTTTTAAGGTGTTCCGCTTCCTCCAGCGGCGCCGGACCAGGGGAGAGGCTCAGGACGATGTCCCGGCCGCAGCTCCTGCAGGCTTCGGAAATGACCTCGATTTCCCTCCGGCACCGGGGATATTCCCGGGCGATATCGTCGCATTTGACAAAATCCACTCCCCAGGAGGCGTAGAGCCGAAAGAGGCTGCGGTAATAATCCGCCGCCTCGGGCTGGTCGCACCGAAGGCCGTACATATCCGGATTCCATGCGC
>JAFRHH010000009.1 GCA_017433405.1 Clostridia bacterium
GATGAGTTGCGTGCAACTCCTCCTACCGTGCTTTGTAGTGTGCCTCTCTCAAGCGTAGTATACCAGAAAGCGGGTAATTTTGCGGCTCCCGTTTTCATTCCTATTTGTGCCGGTGCCGCACCGGCATGAGGATTAAGATGCCAGCTTTATCAGCCTACCGGTCCGAACTGGATTACAGCTACGCCCCGGGGATTTTTCCGAGCATCGAGTGCCTGATGCACCGGCCGGAAAAGGTGCGGCGGCTGCTGGTGCATTCCGATTCCCGAAGCCGCTCCCGGGAGGGGCTGGAGCGCCTGCTCGGCATGGCGGCGGATCTCGGAATCCGAATCGAGGAAGCCGATCGGGCCCTGGCCCGGATCAGCGGCAAGGAAAACTGCTATGCCGCCGCCGTTTTCGAAAAGTTCCAGGATACCCTGTATCCCGCCCGGCCCCATGTGATGCTTCACTGCCCCGGGGATTCCGGCAACGTCGGAACGATTCTGCGAACCGCCCTGGGCTTCGGCTTCGACGACGTCGCGCTGATCCGCCCCTGCGCGGACCTTTTTGATCCCAAGACCGTCCGGGCCAGCATGGGCAGCCTCTTCAGCCTCCGGGTTCACGTTTTTGAGTCCTTCGAGGAATACCGCCGGGCCTATGCCTCCCGCGCCCTGTATCCCTTTATGCTGGACGCCTCCGTTCCGCTGGATACCGTGCTCCGCCGCAGGCTGTCCCCGGAATTCACCCTGATCTTCGGCAACGAGGGCAGCGGCCTTCCGCCCGCCTTCGCGAAGCTGGGTACCCCGGTCCGGATTCCCAGCAACGACCGGGTCGATTCCCTGAACCTGGCGGTGGCCGCCGCCATCGGCATCTATGAGTTTTCCCAGGTGATCAAATAGCCGACAAAATCCGGTTCCCCCGTAAAGGGATTGACCGGCGCCTCCACCAGGCCCCGGAAGGCCAGGGTCGGTAAGTCCGCGTTGGTCATGAAATCCCCGCTGATCCGGAAGGGCCCCTTCTCGTTAAAATCCTTGACCAGCAGCAGCTCAATCGGCCCCGTAACCAGCTGCCGCAGCGCGTCCCCCATGACTGTCCTCTCCTCTGTGAACGTCCGTTATTCCCTGTACCGGATCTCCGTCAGCGTCAGCCTTCTTTCCCCATACAGGGTATAGGTAAACCGCTCCACGCCGTAGCGCTGCACGCCGTCCAGCTCCGCCTGCCAGTCAAAGTCCCCCGCCAGCATCAGCCGGATCTCCGCCGGCTTTTCCGGAAGCCGCTCCGCCAGCGCCTCCCGCATCTCCCGGCTGTTTCTGACGGAAACCAGACTGCCGTCGAAGCGCGGATTCCGCAGGAAAACGAGCCCGGTGCTTCCGTTATAGGTGCAGGTAAAGGGCGCCTCCAGCCGCGTCCGGCTCAGGAGATCCATCAGGCCCTCCTGTCCTCCGCCCAGCAGGATCCGCGCCGTGGGGGCGTCAAACCGGATCGCGATTTCCGCCGGCGCTTCCGCCGCCAGGGAATCGATCCATTCAGCCGCCTCCGCCGGGGATGCCGCCCGCAGGTACCGAAAGCCCTCCGGCATCAGCTCCGGCCAGTCCTCCCGGCACAGGTTCACCCATTCCTCCGCCTCCTCCGGCCAGAGATGATCCAGGGCCATGCTGACCGAGCCCCGGTTGTACCACAGCCAGGAACAGCCCTCCTGATCCCCGGAGCCGGCGATGCCCGTATCGTCCCAGGTCAGATCCACCATGACCCACTGCCCCCGGATATGGATCAGGTTCCACATATGGCCCGCCTCTTCCCCGGTTCCAGCGGCGCCCCATCCGCTGAAGTACTGAACCTTCAGCCCCGCCAGCCGGCCCGTCAGAAAAAAGGCGTCCGAATAGCCGTCGCAGTTCGCAACCCCGCCGAGCAGCGCGCCGACGGCGCAGTCATCCTCGTTTTGCTCCACCCCGTCGTTTCCGTACCGGATCCGGCGGCAGAGCTCGTCGTGGATCATCCGCTCCTTCTCCAGCGCGGAACCCTCCGCCCTCGCGGCGATTTCCAGCGCCGCCGCCAGCGTGTCCCACTCCCGCCGGGACAGTTCCTCGCTCCGCCCGGTGCTGTACCAGGCCCAGATCTTCGCCCCCGCCATATAATCCAGGGTAGCCGCCTCAATCCGGTAGCCGCCGCCGGTGGTAATCAGCCGGCCGCTGTAGCCCGTCAGGCCGAAAAAGCAGAGCAGCCGGGAGCGGAATTCCTCATTGGTCCACAGCTCATAGATCCCCTTCGAGCAGGTAAAGGAAAAGGTTTCGGCGCCGCTTTCCGCGGTCTCCTGGATCAGCTCCGCCAGCTCCCGGACGTTCCCGACGGTTTCCGCCCGGGCCGCCGGAAGGCGCCCCGTCCAGGCCTGAAGCAGGGCCAGCGCCAGCAGGAGCAGCCCCAGCTTCTTCAGCCGGTGAAGGATGGCCCCCCGGGTCCGGCGATGGCTCTCCGCCAGCTCCCGGATGGGGATCTGCTTCTGAACCTCCCGCCGCAGCCGCTCGTCCTCCTCCGGCGTCCAGGGCTGGTACGCCGCCGGATTCCGGTATCGGTCAATCAGCTTCAGCATCCGGTCCCCGTAGCGGTTCGCCTTGAACAGGCCCATGCCCTCCACCGCCGCCAGCTCCTTTTTGGTCTCGGGCATCCGGCGGCAGAGGTCCCGCAGGGTCGCGTCGGAAAAGAGCGCGGAGGCGGCGATATACTCCTCGGCGGAAATCTGGTACCGAAGGCGCTTAAGGGCTTCGAACAGATCCGTCCCGCTGACGTCTTCCCCGTTCGCGGCCTCCCCGGCGGCGGATCGCTGCAGGACCAGTACCCGCCGCTGCCGGAAGAGCACCTCCTTCGATGACTCCGTCAGTTTCAGGATGCCCGTTCCATCCTCCGCCTTTTCCAGATAGCCTTGCCGCGTGAGCGCCCGGATCCAGTGGAGCACCTGCTCCTCCGTCTCCGCCTTCATCAGGCCGAAGGTCGTCAGCTCCTTTTCCGGGTCTTCTCCGCCGTATCCCTCCGGAACGATTCCCCGGAGCAGCTCCGCCGCGTCCTTCTCCCCCAGCCGCTGCCCCGTCCGCACGATATGGGACAGGATCATCTGGGCCTGGCGGGTGATGTCGACATGCAGGCATTCCCCGACGCAGTTCGAGCAGTTTTCGCAGCGGTCCGGCGCTTTTTCCCCGAAATACCGCAGGATAAAGCCCCGAAGGCATTTCCTGCTCTTGCTGTAGAAGGCCATCTGTTTGAGCCGCTCTTCCTCCTTCGACCGGACCTCCGCCTGCTCCTCGGGCGTCAGCTCCGGGTTGGGATCGCTGTGTTCAATCAGCCAGCGGCCCGTGATAACATCCTGCCCGGCATACAGCAGGATGCAGTCCGCCTCGCAGCCGTCGCGGCCCGCCCGGCCCGCCTCCTGATAGTAGGCCTCCAGGCTTTTGGGCATGTTAAAGTGGATGACATAGGACACGTTCGATTTATCGATCCCCATGCCGAAGGCGTTCGTTGCCACCATGACCCGCTTCCGGTCGAAGAGGAAATCCTCCTGATTCTCCATCCGCTCCTTCTGCTCCAGCCCGGCATGGTAGCGGGTCGCCGGAAAGCCTTCCCGGATCAGCAGGGCATAGACCGACTCCACGTTCTTCCGCGTGGCGCAGTAGACGATCCCGGACTGGTGAAACCGGTCCCGCAGCAGGCCCAGCAGCTTTTCCTCCCGATCCCTCGGCTCATACACCGAATAGGTCAGATTCGGCCGGTCATAACCCGTGATCACCGTCTCCGGATCGGTAAGGCGCAGATGCTTTGTGATGTCCCGCTGCACCTGGGGCGTGGCCGTCGCCGTGAAGGCGCCGATCACCGGCCGTGCGGGCAGGGCCTCCACCAGCTCCGGAATCTTCAGATAGCTGGGCCGGAAATCCTGCCCCCACTGGGAAATACAGTGAGCCTCGTCCACCGCCAGCAGCGGAACGGTCAGCCGCCTGCACAGCGCCACAAACCCGGGCACCCGCAGCCGCTCCGGCGCCACATAGAGCAGCTTCAGCCTTCCGCTGTCCGCCAGACGGAGCAGCTCCCCGTATTCCCTTTCGCCGGTGGCGCTGTTCAGGCAGGCCGCGGCGATGCCCCTCCCCCGGAGGGCGCTGACCTGGTCCTTCATCAGGGAGATCAGCGGAGAGATCACGATCGTCGTCCCCGGCAGGAGCAGAGAGGGAATCTGGTAGCAGATGGATTTCCCGGAACCCGTGGGCATCACCCCCAGCACATCCCGTCCCGCCATCAGATCCCGGATGATTTCCTCCTGTCCCTCCCGGAACTGCGTATAGCCAAACACCTCGGACAGCAGGCGCTGCGCCCGGAGTATCGTTTCTCCGGCCAATGCCGCCGGTCCCGCGGCAGCTTTTTCAAGCGTTTTTCCCGCCGGCGTTGCCTGCTCCGCGGCATTGTTCTTTACCGATGTTCCGACCGACACAGTCTCTTCTGGTTTTTTCCCCTGGTATCCCGGTTCGATGGGATTTTTCCCGGAACGAGTCCCCGACGGTATTCTTTCAGCCCCTGCCTCCGATCCTTCCGGGGCCGCGTCTGCGTCTGTTCCCGTCAGGCTGTAGGCGCGGTAAAAGTTCTTCCATTCATTGCCCATTTCCATATATTTCAGCAGGATTCCCGCGCAGGCCTGGCTGTCGCTGTCCGCCTGATGGTGATTCAGGGACAGCCCGAACAGGTCGCTCAGGGCATTCAGCCGGTGGCTCTTTCCGGGCAGCAGCTTCCGCCCGATCTGCACCGTACACAGATACCGAACCGACGGCTTCCAGGAAATCCCGTAAGCCCGGAGGCAGGCCTTCAGCACCCCCAGGTCGAACACCGCGTTATGCGCCACCAGCGTTCCGCTGCTCATCAGGGGTTCAATCTTCTCCCAGAGAGCGGGAAAAGTCGGCGCGTCCTGCACCATCTCCGGCCGGATCCCGGTCAGCTGGATATTGAAAGGGTCAAATCGACATTCCGGATTCACCAGCGAATAAAAGGAGTCGACAATCCGCCCGTCCTCCACCACCGAAATCCCGATAGCGCTGATCCGGTTGTTGGCGGCATTCGGCGTTTCCACATCGAAGGCAATGAATCTGGCCACAGCCCGTTCTCCTCCCCGTCATTCGCTGGCAGCGTTCATACGCCTATCATATCACAGGAAGGCGCCTTCTGTCAGAAAAAAACACGGATACAGGAAAATCCGATTGCAAGAAACACCATGGTCATAGTAGAATGGGCCAGGTTTCGTCAAAGGAGGATGCCCCATGTATTTTGAGGATATGAAGCTCGGTATGACCACCGAAACGGCCCCGGCTGTGATCACCCTGGATAAGATGATTGCTTTCGCCAGAGATTATGATCCCATTCCCCTTCATACAGACGAAGAATATGCAAAAAAGACGCCCTTTGGAAAACTGATCGCTCCGGGCGTTATGTCGTTTATGTCCGTATGGGCCAGGTATCTGGAAGCGGATTTCTGCGGCGATGAACTGATCGCGGGAAAATCCACAAAAATCGAATGGCTGAAGCCCGTATTCGCTGATGATGCGCTGATCGGGACGGTCACCATTACAAAGCTGACCAGGCGAAACGCGAAAAACGGTCTCGTGGAGATGACCGTGGAGGTGCGAAATCAAAACGGGGTTCTGGTTCTGACCGATGTCACGGAAGCGGTCGTGAAATGCAGGACGTCCGGTTCTGAGGACTGCGCTTCCAGTCCGTCATCTGTCAAACCAGCGCAGAAATAGCTTCGGAAGTCTTAAAAGCTTTTCGAAAGCAGGATAATACTTAAACATCATGGATCAGGATCATCGGTTTGAGGCGGCACTGAACGGGGATCCGCGCGAAAAGAGGCAGGAGGTGAAAACGATGTCCGAGTGGCTGACTAAAGACAAGGGTGCTCAGTGAGAGCGAGGAAAAGGGTGTAAAGCAGGGCTTAGAAAAGGCGTGAAGCAGGGCGTGAAGCAAGGCGTAGAACAAGGGGAAAACCGGCTGGGTTCGTTGATGACGAAGCTGAAAGAGGTTGGGCGGACAGATGACGCGTTCCGCGCAGCAGCTGACCCGGATTATCGCAAGAAGCTTTATAAGGAATTCAAACTGGCCTGAGAACATCGCATCCCAGAGCCTTCATGTTGATCCTAATCACCTATGAACCCACAAAGTCCCCGGCGTGAACGCCGGGGGCTTTGTGGTATTGCTCCGAAAAGCCTTCCGTATTTATTTGGTCTCAACTGTCGGGTACAATCACCCCTCTGTTCAAGGCCATCATGAACGGCGACAGCAAAAACCCAGGCATCGTCACGATCAAGCTGCTTTGCGACGGCCTGGGGATTTCGCTCTTTGACTTTTTTAATGCGGAAGACTTTCAATCTCTGGATCAGGAGCTCTGCTGAAGGCTACAGGACCGAGATCATTTTCCGGTCACAGCGGCGGTAGAACAAAAGGCAGACTGAATGTTACAGGACCGAGATCATTTTCTGGTCACAGCGGCGGTAGAACAAAAGGCAGATGACCAGGGAAACCGTCTCGGCGATCAGGAAGCTCCACCAGACCGCGTTGACGTCGCCCGTCAGGCGGGCCAGGAGCCAGGCCGAGGGCAGGAGTATCGCCAGCTGGCGGCAGATGCTCAGGATCATGCTGTAAACGCCCTTGCCCACCGCCTGGAACACGGTCGAAAGTACGATGCCCACCGCCGCCATCGGGAAGCTGGTGGCGATGGCCCGGAAGGCCACAACGCCGATCCGACTCATCTGGGACGTCAGCTCCGGTTCCGCGTCGGATTCAAAGATCGCCATCAGCTGGCCGGGGAAAATCATAAAGATCAGCATGCCCACCAGCATGATCACCAGGGCCCAGGTCAGCGCCACCCTGATGCAGGAATAGATCCGTTCCCTGTTCCGGGCGCCGAAGTTGTAGCCGACGATGGCGATGATGCCGTTCGAGAGTCCGAAGACCGGCATGAAGATGAAGGACTGCAGCTTGAAATAGACCGCCATGACGTTCAGGGCCGCGTTGCTCTGGGCGAAGCCGGAGAGGATCGCGTTCATGCCCATGTTCATCACAGAACCGATCGCCTGCATCACGGTGCTGGGAAGACCCACCGCCACGATATCCCGGATCAGCGGGAGGCTGACCGCGAAGTCCTTCAGCCGCAGCAGCAGCTCCGGATTCTTCTTCTGATTCAGGATCAGGCCGACAACGGCGGAAGCCCACTGGCCGATCACCGTCGCGATCGCCGCGCCGGCGACGCCCATCCGCGGGCAGCCCAGCAGGCCGAAGATCATGATCGGATCCAGGACAATATTCGTCACGGCGCCCACCAGTTGGGTCACCATGGAAAGCATCGTATTGCCGGTGGACTGCAGCATCCGCTCAAACACGATCGACAGGAAAAGGCCCGTGCTCCAGGTCATCACGATGGAAAGATAATCCACCCCGGTCCGCAGGATGGTATCCGCGTTCTGCAGATTGTCGGAAACGACCAGCTTCATCAGCGCGCCCGCCGCCGTCACGCCCAGGATCACGAAGATCAGGCTGCCGGCCACCTCAATCAGGATGCCGTTCCAGGCTGCCTTCCGGGCCTCCTCCGGCCGCCTCGCCCCCAGCTTCCGGCTCAGCAGGCTGTTGACGCCCGTCCCCATGCCGACGCTCAGCGCGATCATCAGCATCTGGAAAGGGAAGGCCAGGGACACCGAAGTCAGGCCGTTGGGGTCAAAGCGGGAGACGAAAATGCTGTCCACCACGTTGTAAAGCGCCTGAACCAGCATGGATATCATAATTGGAATACTGACCTTAGGAACCAGGCGTTTCATAGCCATGGTTCCAAGCATGGCGGAGCGGTCGGCGTGCTGCATCGGAGCGTCCCTTCTTTCATATAAAGAAGCCTCTTTCAGCACAGCAATCTGCACCTGGCTGCTGATAAGGCGTCCGCCTCATTTTGAGGCCCGGATACTGTAGCAGATTTTCCACAGCCCGTCAAGATTCCATGTCAGGTTGCCTGGCAGGTTTCGCAGTTCGCTTGACCCCCTTCCTCTCTCTTTGGTACAATAGACGCCGCGTACCGGCTTCTCAGGATGAATAGAGCCGGTATCTCGGAATGTTTCAGCAAGACAGCGAAAGGAGACAGATTTTGCCCGCGAACGCTCAAGCGAAGCGGCTGCAAAATCGTCATCCGCCGCAGAATGGCAGACGTGAACCGATGTTCACAGAGGAGGGAGAAGGCGATGGCTCAGAGAGCGGTGATCGGCCTGGCGGCCCACGTGGACGCCGGGAAAACCACGCTGTCCGAATCCATGCTTTTTCTCTCCGGAGCGCTGCGCAGGCAGGGCCGGGTGGATCATGGGGACGTGTTTCTGGACACGGACCGCATGGAAAAGGAGCGCGGCATCACCATCTTTTCCAAGGAAGCCCGGCTGACCTGGAAAAAAACGGAGCTGACCCTGGTCGATACCCCCGGCCATACCGATTTTTCAGGGGAAACGGAGCGGGCGCTGGGGATCATGGACGCAGCCGTGCTGGTCATCAGCGCGCCGGAGGGCGTCCAGAGCCATACCCGGACCCTGTGGCGGCTGATGGCGGAAGCGAAGCTTCCGGTGATTCTCTTCGTTAATAAAATGGATTATTTTCAGGGAAACCGAGAAGCGCTTCTCTCCACCCTCCGGCAGCAGCTGGATCCCATGGTGCTGCCCTTCCCGGATCCGGATCCCGAAACCGTCGCCCTGTGCGACGAGGCGAGCCTGGACGCCTTCCTGCGGGAGGGCGCCCTGCCGGAAAAGCGGATCCGCGCCCTGTTCCGGGAGCGGAAGCTGTTCCCCTGCTTCTTCGGCAGCGCCCTGAAAAACGAGGGCGTGGAGCCGCTGATGGATTTTCTGGCCGGCTGCGAACCCTCCGCCTCCTCCGGCAGCGCCTTCGGGGCCAGGGTTTATAAGATCGCCCGGGATCCCCAGGGGGCGCGGCTGACCTTCCTGAAGGTTACGGGCGGCGTGCTGAAGGTTCGGGACACGCTACGCCCGTTCACAGCCGACGGGACGCCGGCATCGGCGGAAGAAAGCTGGGCGGAGAAGGCCGCCGAGCTGCGGCTGTATTCCGGGTCTCGCTATACCACGGTCCCGCAGGTTCCGGCCGGAAGCCTGTGCTGCGTCGTCGGGCTGAGCAAAACCCGGCCGGGGGACGGGCTGGGGGCCGCGAAGGGCCGGCGGGAGCAGACGCTCCGCCCCTGCTGGCAGTGTCGGCTGATTCCGCCCCCGGGAGCGGACCTGCACTATGTGCTGGACTGCCTGCAGGCCCTGGAGGAGGAAGAGCCGCTGATCCAGGTGGATTATCTCGAAAACCGCCGGGAGATCCGGATTCAGTCCATGGGCGATGTCTATCTGGAGGTGCTCTCCCGCCAGCTGAACGATCGTTACGGGCTGGAGGTCACCTTCTCCGAGAGCGGCGTCCTGTATCGGGAAACGATTCTGGAGCCCGTGGAGGGCGTCGGGCATTATGAGCCTCTCCGCCACTACGCCGAGGTTCATCTGCTGCTGGAGCCGCTGCCGGCCGGCAGCGGCCTGGAGTTCGCCTCCGCCGTCCCGGTCGATGACCTAGCGCTGAACTGGCAGCGGCTGATCATGACCCACCTGCGGGAAAAGGTGCATGCCGGGGTGCTGACCGGTTCGCCGATCACCGATATGAAAATCACCCTGACGGCAGGCCGGGCGCATCTCAAGCATACGGAGGGTGGGGATTTCCGCCAGGCCACCTACCGGGCCCTCCGCCATGGGCTGATGAGAGCCCTGGAAAAGAGCGCCTGCCGGCTCCTGGAGCCAACCCTCTCCCTGGAAATCACGGTGCCGGAGGAAAACCTGGGGCGGGTTCTGTCCGACCTGACCCGGATGGGCGGTTCCTTCGAATCCCCGGAGGAGGCCGAAGACGGGATGAGGCGTCTGACCGCCCTGGCGCCGGCCTCCGCCTGCGCCTCCTGGGGCAAGGAGCTGCGGATCTTCACCCGGGGCCGGGGCCGGCTGGTAACCGCCTTTCACGCCTGGCAGCCCTGCCCGGATCAGGAGGCGGTCGTCGCGGACCGCCGTTACGATCCCCTGCGGGATCCCTTCAACTCCCCGGACTCCGTCTTCTGCTCCCACGGCGCCGGCTATGTCGTTCCCTGGAACGAGGTGGAGCGGCACATGCATCTGCCCTCCCTGGTGGAGCTGCGAAAGCGGCGGGCGTCCGCCCTGGGGCAGCCGGCCCCGGACAGCGCTCCCAACGCTCCCAACGCTCCCAACGCATCCAACGCTTCCATCTCTCCCAATGCTCCCAACGCTTCCGTTCCTCCCGGATCGCCCCGGCCCGGCAGCCAGCCCTACCGGGGAACCGCGGAGGAGGACGCCGCCCTGGAGAGAATCTTCGAGCGCACCTATGGGCCGGGAAAAGCCCGGCAGCTGATGACCTCCCCGCCCCGGGCCGCGGCGGAAAATCAGGAGGATAGCGGCTCCGGAGCGGCCGGGGCGCGGGAGACTGTCTCCCTGCCGGCCCCGGAGATTCTGCTGGTAGACGGATACAACGTCCTGTACGCCTGGGAGGAATGGAAGCCGCTGATGCAGGGGGATCTGGGCATCGCCCGGAAGGCGCTGGCCGATCTCCTGTGCAACTACGCGGGCGCTACCGGCCACCGGGTGATCCTGGTCTTTGACGCCTACCGGGTGCAGGGGCATCCGGGCTCCGCTGAGAAGTACCAGAACATCTTTATCATCTATACCCGCCAGTCCCAGACGGCGGACGCCTTTATCGAGCAGACCACCTATCTCGCCCGGAATTCCGGAAGAGTGCGGGTCGTCACCTCGGATCAGCCCGAACAGCTGATCGCCGCGGGCAACGCCGCCCTGCGCACCTCCGCCCGGGAATTCCGGGAGGAGGTCATCCGGGTCCGCGGAAGCATCGCCGCGTTTCTGGAAAAGAACAACCGCCCCGGGGGCGAAAAATCCCTGGAGCGGGCCTATAAGGAGGCCTGGAAGAAACAGGCGCTGAAGAAAAAGGAAACCCCGGACGGAGGCAGGAACCATCCCCCTGTCTGAAAGCCGCGCCGCCCCAAACGCAATCATCAGGAGGAACCCATCATGAATTTTGCTGAAATCCTCGCGAAGGAATTCACCCTTCGCCCTGCCCAGGTGCAGGCCGTCATCGACCTGCTGGACGCCGGAAACACGATTCCCTTTATCGCCCGCTACCGCAAGGAGGCCACCGGCTCCCTGGACGATCAGGTGCTGCGGGAGATAGCGGAGCGGCTGGAATACCTGCGGAATCTGGAAAAGCGCCGCGCGGAAATCGAAAAGGCGCTGACGGACCAGGAGGTGCTGACGGAGGAGCTGTCCGCCCGCCTCGCCGCGGCGGTGACGCTGTCCGAGCTGGAGGATCTGTACCGCCCCTTCCGCCCGAAGCGGCGCACCCGGGCCACCGTCGCCCGGGAGCGCGGGCTGGAGCCCCTGGCGCTGTGGCTGATGCTGCAGCATCCGAAGGGGGATCCGGAGGAGGAAGCCCGCAAGCGGATCGATCCGGAGAAGGAGGTTCCCGACGCCGAGACCGCCCTCGCCGGCGCCCAGGACATCATCGCGGAAACGGTCAGCGACGACGCCGATCTGCGCAAGTCCCTCCGGGCCCTCCTGTCCCGGGAGGGTATTCTCCGCACCAGGGCCGCGAAGGAGGAGGACAGCGTCTACAGCATGTATTATGACTTCTCCGAGCCGGTGCGTTCCATGGCCGCTCATCGGATCCTGGCCGTCAACCGGGGCGAGCGGGAGGAATTCCTGAAGGTCACCCTGGAGGTGCCCCTCGACAAGGCGGCGTCCGCCGTCCGCGGCGCCTACGTCCGGGGCGATTCCCCCTCCTCCCGCCAGGTGGAGAAGGCCTGCGACGACGCGCTGGAGCGCCTGATTCTTCCTTCCCTCGAGCGGGAAATCCGCAACGAGCTGACGGACCGGGCCAATGTTTCCGCCATCCGGGTCTTTTCCCAGAACCTGCACCAGCTGCTGATGCAGCCCCCGATCAAGGGCAAGGTCACCCTGGGGGTCGATCCGGGCTTCCGGACCGGCTGCAAGCTGGCCGTCGTGGATGAAAACGGGCGGGTGCTCGATACCGGCGTAGGCTTCTTCACCCTCCCGGGCAACGAGAACGGAAAGGCGGCCGCCGCCAGGCTGATCAAAGGCTTCGTCGCCAGATACGGCATCACCGCCATCGCCATCGGCAACGGCACCGCCAGCCGGGAAAGCGAGCAGTTCATCGCCTCCCTGCTGCCGGAGCTCCCGGGCGTCGCCTACATGATCGTCAGCGAGGCCGGCGCCTCCGTCTATTCCGCCAGCAAGCTGGCCGCGGCGGAGTTCCCGGACTTTGACGTCACCCAGCGCAGCGCCGTTTCCATCGCCCGGCGGATGCAGGATCCCCTGGCAGAGCTGGTCAAGATCGACCCGAAGGCCATCGGCGTCGGTCAATATCAGCACGATCTGAAGCAGGCCGAGCTCACCGACGCCCTGAACGGTGTGGTCGAGCAGTGCGTCAACCAGGTCGGCGTGGAGGTTTCCACCGCCTCGGCGGAGCTGCTTTCCCACGTCGCGGGCATCGGGCCCGCCCTGGCGAAGAACATCGTGGCCTACCGGGAGGAAAACGGCATTCCCTCCCGGGCCGCCCTGAAAAAGGTGCCCAAGCTCGGCCCCCGGGCCTATGAGCAGTGCGCCGGGTTCCTGCGGGTCGCCGACAGCAAAAACCCCCTGGACGCGACCGCGGTTCACCCGGAAAGCTACGACGCCGCCAAAGCGCTGCTGGAGCGGCTCGGGATCGATCTGAAGGAGGTGCGCCGCGGCGTCCCGGATATCGCCCGCCGCGCGGCCGCCTGCGGGCTGGAAAAGCTGGCGGCGGAAATCGGCGTCGGCCTTCCCACCCTGAAGGACATGCTGGACGAGCTGGCCAAGCCCGGCCGGGATCCCCGGGACGAGCTTCCCAGGCCGGTGCTCCGAACCGATGTGCTGGATCTCAAGGACCTTACGCCCGGCATGGAGCTGACCGGAACCGTCCGCAACGTGATCGACTTCGGCGCTTTCGTGGATATCGGCGTTCATCAAGACGGCCTGGTTCACATCTCCCGCATGGCCGACCGCTTTATCCGCCACCCCTCCGAGGTGGTCAGGGTCGGGGATGTGGTAAAGGTCTGGGTGGTCGAGGTCGACGAGAAGAAAAAGCGCATCGCCCTGACCATGGTCAAGGGCCGCGGCGCCACGCCGAGATGAATTCGAGCTGTGCGGCCCGGCCGCCCGGCTGCGGTATTTTCGCCCGCGGACGCTTAATTGACTTCGAACCTGCCCTTATGGTAGATTTTACACTGGTTCACGTTAGCATTTGCCGGGGTTCCAAAAGCTCCCCGGCGAAAGGCCCGTTCGTTTCCACGGCCGCGGCCGCACCCTTTTTCGGAGGCGTTTTCATGAACAGAACCCGAACCCTGATCTGGCTGATTCCCCTGATCCTTCTCCTGCTGCTGATTCCCTTCGTCGTCCCCAACGCCATCGTGGACGCGGACGCGGAGGAAGCCGGCTTCTATACGCTGGAAGACCTGCCGGCCTATGAGCCGGTGACCCTCGCCAACCCGGATCCGGACCCCCTGCCCCTGGGGATCAGCAGCAAAAAGAACCCGCTGGGGGACGGCGCGCCCTACGCGCCGAAGGCGGAAAACTTCCTGCCGGACAACGGCGGATACCTGGACAGCACGATCTCCGTCCGCGTCGAGGAGCGGGTGCTCCGGAACACGAAGATTTACTTCACCTTCGTCCAGATTGCCGATCCGACCCAGCTTCGCGCCGCCCTGGCCAATCCCTATCCCTCAACGAAGTGGAAGAAGGGGCCCCAGATCGCCGAAGGCCGGAACACGGTCGTCGCCCTGAACGGGGACTGGTTTGCCAACAAGGACAACAAGGGCCGGGGCACCATTTACCGCAACGGGGAGCTGCTCCGGAGCAAAAACAGCGGGATCTATGACGCCCTGATCATCGATACGGCCGGAGATTTCCATATTATTCCCCACGCCACAGAGGAAGACTTCGCCCCCTATGAGGGCACCGTGCTGCAGAGCTACTGCTTCCCCTGCGCCCTGGTCATCGACCGGCAGCTGATGACCTTCAACCAGAAGGACAAGGATACCGACAGCCTGCTGGCCCACCATATCGAGGGCTGGAAGAAGGCTCAGCGCTCCGTGCTGTGCCAGATGGGACCCCTGAGCTACCTGATCATCACCGCCGAGGGCCCGGATCAGAGCAAGGGCGGCGGCCTGACCATTCCGGAGGTCGCCCGGCTGGCCTGGGATATGGGCGCCCTGCAGGCCTTCAACATGGATGGCGGATCCTCCGCCCTGCTGATGCTGAACGGAAAGCGGATCAACTGCCTGGTCAATGGCAAGGCCCCCAAGAACAACCGGGACGTCGGAGATATCATTTATTTCGCCACCGCGGAGCCCTGAGGCCCCTGGGCGGACAGGCCCCCATCCTCTATTTCGCCACCGCCGAGCCCTGAGGCCCGGCGAATAAGTCCCGAAGGAAGCGATTCACCATGGAACCACTGCTGACTCTTGGTCCGCTGCGGGTGACCCCCTACAGCCTGATTCTCTTTGCCGGGGCCCTGGCGGGAACCCTGCTGGCCGCCCGCAAAAAGGCGGTTCGCCCCGCCCTGCCCCTGGTCATCCTGCTGGCCCTTCTCTTCGGCCATGTGGTCTGGTGCCTCCTGAACGATACCGCCATGGAATACTATGGCTTCTCCCTGCTGTTTCAGCCCTGGCGCGGAGGCTATACCCTCTACGGCGCCCTGGCGGGCGGAGCCGTCGGCGCCGCCATCGCCGCGGCCCTGACCCGTCAAAGCTGGCTGGAGCTTCTGGACGCCCTGGCCCCCGGAGCCGCCGCCGCGCTTTTCTTTGCCCGGCTCGGCGAATATTTTTCCGGCCAGGGCGTCGGGCCGACGGTCGAAAGCGAAGCCCTCTGCTTCTTTCCCCTGACCTTCCTTCCTTACGGGGAAACCCCGGAAACCGGGGACTGGGTCTACGCCGTCTGGTTCTGGGAGGCCGTGACGGCCCTCGTCCTGCTGGCGGTGCTCCTGCTCCGCCGGAACAGGCGGCGGGGGGATCCGACCTTCCTGTTCCTCTCCGTCCTGGGCCTTACCCAGATTTTCTTCGAGCAGATCCGGCGGGACGACTATGTTTCCCTGACGGGCTTCGTCCGCTTCAGCCAGGTGGGCGCCCTGGTTTCCATCCTCGCCGTCATGATCGCGCTGACGGTCATGCGCAGGCCCCGGCCGCTCCGGGCGGTGCTGAGCTTCGCGGTTCTGGTCTGCGCAGGCCTGACGGTGATGTATGTCGAGTTCGCCCTGGATAAAACCCGCTACTTTCCCTTCCTCTACGCCGCCACCGCCGCCACCGCCGCTGCCGCCGCAGCGCTGCTTCTCGCGGCCCGGGGGCGGCAGGGAAGGATGAGCGCCGGGATGACCGCCCTGGCCGGGGGCATCCTGCTCTTCTCCCACGGTCTGGAAGCGCCCACGACGGATATCTATATCATCCTGTACGGCTTCATGGCCTGGGCCCTGGGCTGCATCGGCATCGCCGTGGCCATCTGCATGCAGCCTCAGCCGAAGGAAGGCAGTCTATGAGAAATACGAGAGTCTTCGTCGGCCTGCTGCTGCTTTTTCTGTGGCTGTTTCCGCTGGTTATCGCCCTCGGCGAGGAGGATTTCCTCGTGGTCGAAACGGTGGAGCTTCCGGAAGGGGAGGGAACCGCTGCCGGAACCGATCTTCCCTCCGGGGAAGCCGCCGCCCCGCCGACCGATGCCGCCCTCCGGGAAGCCCCAGATCTGACCGAAGCCTGCTCCATGACCTTTTCCACGAAAAAAAACGCTTCCTACAGGAAGCGCTTAATCGACGGAAACAACAACACCAGCTGGGCCCGGGGGAAAAAGAAGGAGGGCTGGATCGTCCTGCGCTCTGAGGAGCCGATCGCCAGCCTGTATCTCTGCTTCGACCTGCAGCCGGAAACCTGGGAGATTCAGATCCCCCCCGGGAAGATCGCCTCCGGAGAGATCGCCTCCGGGGAGGAATGGGTCACCGTCTGGACCGGCCCCAGCCCCTATGTCCATGTCTATATCCCCCTGCCGTCGCCGTCGCGGACCGTCCGCTTCTGGTGCCCGGTCACGAAAACCCGAACCCAGATCGCGGAGCTGCGGGCCTACGGAACCGGATCCTTTCCCGCCGGCGCCCAGAACTGGCTGCCCCCGACGGAAAACGCGGATATCCTCTTCCTGGCCACCCATGCCGACGACGAGCTGATCTTCTTCGGCGGGGGCATTCCGACCTATGCCGCGGAGCGGAAAAACCGGGTGCTGGTCGCCTATCTGGCCAACTGCGGCAAGCGCCGCACCCATGAGCTGCTCAACGGCCTCTGGTCCATGGGGGTGCGGAACTATCCCGTTATTTCCCCCTTCGAGGATACCGCCCAGCGAACCATGACGAAGGAATACCAGAAGATGGGCGGGCAGAACAAAGTCCGAAACTGGGTCATCGCCCTGTACCGGCAGTACCGGCCGAAGGTGGTCGTCACCCATGATGCCAGAGGGGAATACGGCCATGTCCAGCACCGGGTCTGCGCCGCCGTCGCCCAGGCGGCTTACGACGCCGCGGCGGATCCTTCCGTGGATCCCGCCTCCGCCGAGGCCTTCGGCCCCTGGCAGGTGCGGAAGCTGTATCTGCATCTGGCGAAGGAGAACCGGATCACGATGGACTGGGATCAGCCCCTCTCCTCCCTGGGCGGGATCACCGGCCTGGAGGCCGCCGTCCGCGCCTTCGAATACCATGTCTCCCAGCATCCCTACAGCATGAACGTGACCAGAACCGGCAGTCAGTACGACAACCGGATCTTCGGCCTGGTCCGAACGGAAGTCGGGCCGGACGAGGCCGGCGGCGATTTCCTCGAGCATATTCCCCTTTCAGCCGAATGAATAAAGATGGAACGGCGGCGATTTCCTCGAGCATATTCAGCTTTCAGCGGAATAGCAAGCCGGAACGTGGGGACAGTCCCCCTGTTCCACGCTCCGTGGAACCGGGGGACTGTCCCCGCGTTCCGTCTCACCCCAGCATTCCAATCAGCAGGCTCAGCAGCGGAATCGTCGCGATGCTGAGCAGGGTCGAAAGCAGCGCGCAGTTGGCAGCCAGCTTCTGGCCGTTCTGATGAATCTCCGCGAGGTTCAGCAGGATGCTGGCGCAGGGCGTGGCCGACAGCATCAGCACGCTGGCCTTAAAGACCGGCGACAGCGGCAGCGGCACAACCAGCAAAAAGCTGAAGAGCGGAAAGACCACCAGCTTCCCGAGCGCCGCCAGCCAGGGCACCGGCTGGCTCACCATTTCCTTCACGCTCATGGTGGACAGCCGGATGCCCAGAATAAACATGCTCAGCGGCGTCGTCATGCCGCTCAGGGTCTGCAGGCCGCCCTTCAGCATCGCCGGCAGCCAGCGGCCCGCCCCGGCCAGATACAGCAGGAAGCCGATGGCCACCGAAATTACCGTCGGATTCAGAAAGGCCGCCCGCGGGGAAATATATTTCCGCTCCCCGGTCAGGCAGAAGACCCCCAGCGTCCAGGCCAGGATATTCATCGTCGCGCAGAAGATGCAGGAATAGGCCGCGGCCTCCGGCGCGTCGGGAAACGCCGCCCGAACGATGGGCAGCCCAAAAAAGCCCACATTGCCCATGACGGTGGCGATGGAGAGAATGCGGAAGGCGAACTCCTTCCGCCGCCGGCCCAGCATCAGGGTGACCAGCCCGAGAAACAGGAGCTGGGCCGCCATGGTGACCCCGAAAAAGGCCAGCATCCTGAGGCTCAGGCTTCCGGAGGGCTCCAGGGAAACCAGGGCGTTCACGAACATCCCGGGGGCGCAGATATACAGGAGGATGGTGCTGACGCTGCCCATATGCTCCGCCCGCACCTTGCCGGCCCGGCTGAGCAGCCATCCCGGCAGGAGATACAGAAGCGTCAGCAGCACATTGTTAAATGTGACCGCAAAATAGCTCATATCTCCGCCTCCTTCCTGAACCTGTCCCCGTGTTCCGACCCCACTCTCATCCTGCCAGGACAAAAGAAGCGTCCCCCTGTCTCCTCCGTGAACGTCCGTCCACCTCTGCCCTTCTGTCCGGATGACGATTTTGTAGCCGCTTCGCTGACGCGTTCGCGGACAAAATCTGTCTCCCGCCCTCCGGCCGGGTTTTGCGCTTTCAGCTCCAAAATTCCTTCAGCGCTGCGATCAGATACCCCAGATCCGCCGTGCCGGCCGTCTCGTACAGGGAATGCATCGCCAGCTGCGCCAACCCGATATCCACCGATTCCATGGAAACATGGGTGTTGGACAGGTGCCCGAGGGTCGATCCGCCGGGCAGGTCGCTGCGGTTGGCAAAATGCTGCACGGGCACCCCCGCCTTTTCGCAGATCAGCGCGAACCTCGCGCAGGAAACCGCGTCCGTCGTGTATTTCTGGCTGGCGTTGTGCTTGATGACAACGCCTTTGTTCATATATACCCGATTCTGCTTATCATATTTCTCCGGATGATTGGGATGAACCGCGTGGGCGTTGTCCGCCGAAACCATGAATCCGCCGGCCACCGCCGCCCGGATTTCCCCGTCCGAGGCCCCCAGCGCGAAGCCCATCCGCGTCAGGGTGTCATACAGGAAGCCGGAATCCGCCCCCTGCCGGGAGCCGGAGCCGACCTCCTCGTTGTCGAAAACCGCGCAGACCTGAACCGCGTCCCGGGCCGTGCTCTCCGTCAGGGCCGTCACAGCCGCCCACGCGCACTCCAGGTCGTCAATCCGCCCGCAGGAGAAATAGGCGTCCTCCGCGCCCCAGACGGTGGCGTTCAGCCGCCCGTACAGGAACAGATCATGCCCCAGGATATCCTCTTCCGCCACCCCGGCCGCCTCCGCGATCTCCCGCATGAGCCGGCCCTTCTGCTCCGCGCTGCCGTAAAGCGCCATCATGTCCGTCTGTGGATCGAAGGCAAAGCCCTGGTTCACCTCCCGGTTGAAGTGAATCGGCAGGTTGGGAATCAGCACTGCGTCCCGGTCCAGGTTCACCAGCCGGGTCGTGATCCCGTCCCCCTCCCGAACCGCCAGCCGCCCCGCGATGGAAAGCGGCCGGTCCATCCAGGTGGACATGATCATCCCGCCGTATTTTTCGACGTTCAGCCGTACATAGTCCCCGCTGGCGTCCTCGAAATGCCGCTTCAGCTTAAAGGCCGGGGAATCGGAATGAGCCGCCGCGATCCGGAAGGCCGCGAACCCGGTCTCCGGCACGGCGAAGGCGATCAGGGCGGAATCGTTCCGCATCACGTAGTATTTTCCACCCGCGTCGACAAACCAGGGATCTGTTTCCTTCAGCCGCTGAAACCCCTTCTCCTCCAGCATCTCCACCAGGTTCGCCGCGGCATGAAAGGCCGTCGGCGACTGCTCCGCAAAGGTCAAAAACCGCTCCAGCTGATCCATGAAAAAAGCCTCCTTCCGCTCTTTAAAAAAGGCGAACGGTTTCCCGCTCGCCTGAAAACGTCTGTTACGCCCGGGCCCCGGCGGGCTCTCCGTGCCAGGCCACCGCCGAGGTCAGCCCCGGTCTCCGGAGGCCCCGGCGGGCTCTCCGTGCCAGGCCACCGCCGAGGTCAGCACCGTAACCCGGTCGCTGTCCACCGTCAGGATCCCCGCTTCGATCTCGCCTTCCCGGCGGTTCTCCTCCGCGGTGACCACCGCGCAGCGGCCCTTCCGGACCGCCGTGACGAAAGGAATATGCCCCGCCATGATGGCCAGGTCGCCCTCCGTTCCCCGGAGGATCAGCATCTGCGCGTCTCCCCGGAAAAGATCCCCATCCGGCGAGGAAATGATGAGCGGGAACGTATTCATCACGCGCCACCTTTCTTAGCCTTCGCGACCGCTTCGTCGATGGTTCCCACGAACAGGAACGCGCTCTCCGGCAGATCGTCATGCTTCCCCTCGATGATCTCGCGGAAGCCGCGCAGCGTCTCGTTGATCGGAACATACACGCCGGGAATGCCCGTGAACTTCTCGCTGACAAAGAAGGGCTGGCTCAGGAACCGCTGAATTTTTCGGGCGCGGTTGACCAGCAGCCGGTCTTCCTCCGCCAGCTCGTCCATGCCCATGATCGCGATGATATCCATCAGCTCGTTATACCGCTGCAGGATCCGCTGCACCTCCCGGGCGATCCGGTAATGCTCCTCGCCGAGCACCTCCGGGCTCAGAATCCGGCTGGTGGAATCCAGCGGATCCACCGCGGGATAGATGCCCTGGCTCGCGATGGCGCGGCTGAGCACCGTCGTCGCGTCCAGATGGGCAAAGGTCGTGGCCGGCGCCGGGTCGGTCAGGTCGTCCGCCGGGACGTAAACCGCCTGCACCGAGGTGATGGAACCCTTATGGGTGGAGGTAATCCGCTCCTGCAAAAGGCCCATCTCCGTCGCCAGGGTCGGCTGATACCCGACCGCGGAGGGCACGCGGCCCAGCAGCGCGGAAACCTCGGATCCCGCCTGGGTGAAGCGGAAGATATTGTCGATGAACAAAAGCACGTCCTGGTTTTCCTGATCCCGGAAATATTCCGCGACGGTCAGCCCCGCCAGCCCCACGCGCATGCGCGCTCCCGGCGGTTCGTTCATCTGGCCGTAGACCAGGGCCGTATTGGCCAGCACGCCGCTTTCCTTCATTTCGAAGTACAGGTCGTTTCCTTCGCGGGTCCGCTCGCCGACCCCGGTGAACACGGACAGCCCCCCGTGCTGCCGGGCGATATTGTTGATCAGCTCCATGATCATGACCGTCTTGCCCACGCCGGCGCCGCCAAACATGCCGATCTTGCCGCCCTTGGCATAGGGACAGATCAGGTCGACGACCTTGATGCCCGTTTCGAGAATCTCCGTGGAGGTGGACAGCTCCTCAAAGGACGGTGCCGGACGGTGAATATCCCACCGCTCCTTCGTTTCGACGGCCGGCCCGTCGTCCACCACATCCCCCAGCACGTTAAAGATCCGGCCCAGCGTTTCCCGGCCCACCGGCACGGAAATGCCCTTTCCGGTATCCGTCACCGTCACGCCCCGCTGAAGCCCGTCTGTCGAGCCCATGGCGATACAGCGCACCGTGCCGTCTCCGATATGCTGCGCCACCTCGACCGTCAGGGTCCTGTCCCCGATGGGCAGGGTCAGCGCGTTATAGATCGGCGGAAGATAGTCTTCCCCGAAGCGGACGTCGACCACAGGCCCCATGACCTGGGCTACGATTCCGGTATGGTTGTTCTCCACTGTTTTCTCCCTCCTCCGTGACCGGCCTTTCCCGTCTTCCGTCTCATGCCGGTCCTCCGTGAACGTCCCTTCACGTCCGCCGTTTATGCCGGCCTCCTCCGTGAACATCCCTTCACGTCTTCCGTCTCATGCTCCGCGACCCCGGGCCAACCAGGCCTCCGCCCCTACAGCCCGCTCCCGGCCACGATTTCCGTAATCTCCTGGGTGATGCTGTTCTGCCGGGCCCGGTTGTACTGCAGCTGCAGGCGGTCAATCATCTCCTGCGCGTTCTTCCCGGCGGAATCCATCGCCATCCGGCGGGCTGCCACCTCGCTGGCGAAGCTCTCCCGCACGCACGCGGTCAGCACCCCGCAGACATAGGTCGGCACCGCGGCGTTCAGCACCGTCATCTCGTCCGGCTCAAAGACCGGCCCCGCGCCGGCATCCTCCTCCATCTTTTCCAGTGGAAGCACCCACTCAAGCGTCGCTTCCTGGCTCATCATGGACCGGTACCGGGTGAACAGAATCCCCAGCTTTTCAAACTTTCCGTCCAGAAAGTCCCGGCACATTTCCTCCGCGATCCGCCGCGCATCCGTCACCGGAAACCGCTCCGAGGAGATCACCGGCTTTCCGAACCGCTCGCACGCCCGCTTGCCGATGGGAATGATCTCCGCCTCCGGCACCGTCGCCGCCAGGCGGAACACATTGGCGTTGTACCCCCCGGCCAGCCCCCGGTCCCCGGCGATTACGATCAGCCGCGTCCCCGTACCAACCGGCCTCATATAAGGGCTTCGCTCGCACTCCGGAGCGGCCCTGAGCACCTTCAGCAGATCCTCCATGGCTCCCGCGTATTCACGGGTCTGATTCATGCTCCGGGTCGCCCGGCGAATCTTGGAAGAGGCCACCAGGCCCATGGCCCGGGTCAGATGCAGGGTGGAATCCACGCTGCGGATCCGGATCTTCAGGCTTTTGATGTCCGCACCCATGCTTTACCTCCGCAGCCCTTCGAGCGCCTTCTTCAGCGTATCGATGTCGCTCTCCTCCCAGAATCCGCCCCGGATCCGCTCCAGCAGCTCGCCGTACTGATTCCGCAGCGTGTCGAAGAGCTTCTCCTCGTAAGCCGGCACGTCCTTCGTCGCCACGTCGTTCAGATACCCATGGATCACGGCATACACGACGGCCACCTGGCATCCGACCTCCACGGGCGAGGATCGCTTCTGCTTGAGCACCTCGACGATCCGCTCGCCCAGGGCCAGCCGGTTCTTCGTATCCGCGTCCAGATCGCTGCCGAACTGGGCGAAGGCCTGGAGCTCCCGGTACTGCGCGTAGAGGAGCTTCAGCTCGCCGGCCACCTTCTTCATGGCCTTGATCTGCGCGCTGCCGCCGACGCGGCTGACGGAAATACCCGGGTTGATCGCCGGACGGATGCCGCTGTGGAACAGCTCCGTCTCCAGGAAGATCTGCCCGTCGGTGATGGAAATGACGTTGGTGGGAATATAGGCGGAAACGTCCCCCGCCTGGGTCTCGATGATCGGCAGGGCGGTAATCGACCCGCCGCCGTATTCCGGCGCGACGCAGGCCGCCCGCTCCAGCAGCCGGGAATGGAGATAGAAAACATCCCCCGGATAGGCTTCCCGGCCCGGCGGCCGCCGGATCAAAAGGCTCAGGGCCCGATAGGCCACCGCGTGCTTGCTCAGGTCGTCATAGACGATCAGCACGTCCTTGCCCTGCGCCCGGAAATATTCCGCCATGGCGCACCCGGAGTAGGGCGCGATATACTGCAGCGGAGCGCTCTCCGCCGCGCTGGCGCAGACAATGATCGTGTAGGGCAGTGCCCCGGCCTTTTCGAGCTCCTGCGCAATCTGCACCACGCTGGACTGCTTCTGGCCGATCGCAACATAGATGCAGATCACGCCGGTGTCCTTCTGGTTCATGATGGTGTCGATGGCGATGGTGGTCTTGCCCGTCTGCCGGTCCCCGATGATCAGCTCGCGCTGGCCCCGCCCGATAGGGATCATGCTGTCGATGGCCTTGATCCCGGTCTGCAGCGGCACGCTGACGCCCTTGCGCTGAATGATCCCGGGAGCCGGCGCCTCAACCGGGCGGATCCCCGCGGTCTCCGCCGGGCCCTTCCCGTCGATGGGCTCGCCCAGGGCGTTAACCACCCGGCCCAGCAGCCCTTCGCCGACGGGCACGCTCAGCGCCTCGCCGGTCCGGAACACCGCGGAGCCTTCCCTCAGGGAGTCCTTGTCGGACAGGATCGCGACGGAAACCGTCTCCTCCTCGAGGTTCTGGGCCACGCCAAAGCTGCCGTCCTCGAATTTCAGCAGCTCATTGGCCATGCAGGAGCGCAGCCCGTACACCGTGGCAATCCCGTCGCCGACGGTGATGACGGTGCCGTTCTCCTTCATCTCGATTTTGCCTTCGTACTGCCGTATCTGCTCCTTGATGATACTGCTGATTTCAACCGCCTTGGAGCTCATGCGTTCATCACTTCCTTGATCTTGCGAAGCTTATTTGAAATACTGTCGTCGATGACCCAGCCGTCCGCCTCCACGCGGACCCCGCCGATCAGCGCGGGATCGACCGTGCAGTTCAGAATGATCTTCCGCCCCGTCTTCTTTTCAAGCAGGGACCGAAGCTGCACCATTTCCGCTTCCCTAAGCGGCACCGCGCTGGTCACGGCGGCCACCGTCTCTCCGCGCTGCTCGCGGGCCAGGCCCTCATATTCCTCCGCCATCTCGTCGATCGCGGCGATGTGCCCCCGGCTCACCATCATCCGCAAAACGGCCAGCAGAATCTCCGGAATCTTGCCGCGAAAGGCGTCCTCGAGGGCTTTGATCCGTTTCTCCTTCCCGATGGCCGGGCTGGCCAGCAGGCTCCGGTATTCCGGCGTCTGCATCAGGGCGCTCCGCACCGTTACCAGGCCGTCCAGCGTTTCCTCCGTCTGCTTCTCCGCGCTGGAAAGCCCGAACAGCGCCTCGGCGTATTCTCTACTTGTTGTCGTCGTCATCGCTAATCTCCCGCAGGAAGGAGCCAATCAGCGCCCGGTGATCCTCCGCGTTAATCTCCCGCTCAAGCAGCTTCCCTGTCAGCCTGGTGGAAACATCCGCGATCTCCCGCTTCATGTCCTCCTCCGCCTTCTTTCGCTCCAGCTCCGCGTCCGTCTCCGCCTGCCGGCGAATCTCCGACGCCTTCCCGCGGGCCTCCGCCACGATCTCGTTCCCGCGGCGCTCCGCCGTCCTCGCCGCCTCGCTGATCATCTGGTCCGCCGTCTGTTTCGCCGCGGTCATGGCGGCCTCGTAGTTCTTCCGGCTTTCCTCCGCCTCGTCCCGGGCCGCCTTCGCCTGGGCATAATCCCCGTCGATGGCCGCGCGGCGGCTGTCCATCACCTTTTTCACCGGCTTGAACAGAAACCGCTTGAGGATCAGGGTCAGAATCAGCAGGTTGGCCAGCGAGGCCAGAATCGCCCAGATATTGACGGAAATCACATCTAATTCTTGCATGTCATTTCCCCGTTCCCTGTCGTTATTTCTCCTCTGTGAACGCCTGTTCACATCTGTCATTTTCATCCGGAGGCCGCGAACAATAGGCCTTGCCGAATTCCCGGTTATGATTTCCGATTACTTCATGGCGTTAACGGCGTCCTTCAGGATCCCGGTAAAGATGCCGGGTGCCACGAAGATCAGCAGGATCGCCACGATCAGGCCGTAAAGACCCGTGGTCTCCGCGATGGCGCATCCCATGATCATGGTCGAGGTGACGTCGCTCTTGCATTCCGGCTGCCGGCCGATCGCCTCGCAGGCCTTCGCTACGGCGTTTCCTTCGCCGATGCCGGGGCCGATACCGGCGATCATCGCGCAGCCCGCGCCCAGCCCCAGCAGTCCCAACATGATACCCATTGCCAGTTCCATTTTTCTTTTCCTCCGTTTTTCGGCCTCAGGCGGCCGTATTTTGAATGACCGGTTGATGGAGTTTTTTCCGGCGGGCGTTCCATTCCTCCCATGGTACGGCCCCCGCTACGTTCAGCATGGTCAGCATCGCGAAGATGAACGCCTGCATGACCCCGCTGAAAACGTCGAAATAAATGCTCAGCACCGCGGGCAGACCGACCCGCAGGAGCGGCATGTCCGCGAAGACGCCGGGCAGCCAGCCCAGCAGCGCCCTGCTCAGCCCCGTCAGTGCCGAACCCACCAGCGCCGAAATCACCGCGCCGGAAAGGATGTTCCCGTAATGACGGAAAGCCATGCTGACCGGGGTAGCGAACTCCCCGATCACATTCATCGGGGCGAAGACCGGAATCGGCTTGAACAGGCCCACCACGTAATTCCAGACCCCTCCCCTGAACTTGTAATACATGATCAGGAAGAAGACCAGAATCGCCCAGCCGAAGGTGATATTCACGTCCCCCGTCGGGGAGAACAGCCCCACCAGGCAGATCAGCGACGAGAAGGCGCTCAGCCCCATGATCGCCGCCACGAAGGGCGCCCATTCCTGAAAGAACCCGCCCATATTGCTGCTGACCAGGCCCTGGCACTTTTCCACGATCCATTCCGCCGCCAGCTGCCGCTTCAGGTTCGCCTTCGCCGTCAGCCCATGGGTCAGATACAGGCAGAGGGCCAGGATCGAAATCATGACCGCCCAGCTGTTGACCTGGCTTTCGGAGATGTAGAGGGGCATCAGGGGCGCTTCCGTCTGCCAGAAGACCATGGCCCCGCCGATATGCACCCCCTCGGACGCCGGCGTATACAGCACCTTCAGCACGATGCAGAAAAGGATCGGCAGAATCATCATCGCGATCAGCAGCCCGTCCACCACCCGGAACCGCGTTCCCCGGACGTCCGGGGTTGCCTCTTCAGTCAATCAGATCACTTCCTTCCGGTTCCTCAGGCGTCACGCCGCGCTTCCGATCGACCGCCGGACGGAAAAAAAGCCCGATCCGGGGAAAAAGCAGCGGGATCACCGTCGCGTAAACATTGGTTTTCAGGACGGCCACCAGCAGCACGCACAAAAGCGCCGACCCGGCCAGCCGGAGCCCCGCGGACGCCCGCACCCGCCGGGCCGCCTCCTCGGGCTTCCCCTTCTCGACCGCCCGGCTCACCGTCACCGCCAGGGCGAAATAGCTCCCCAGCGCGATCAGGGCGCCGCCGAGATTCCCGAGCAGCACGGACAGATCCCACTTTCCCGCGATCAGGAACACCGCCTGCATCAGCAGACTGAGCAGAAGCACCCAGGCCGCCGCGTAGAGCGTTTCCTTTTTGACCGCGGGATCCAGTCCGGACACAGCCGTCCCCTCCTGACTCTAAACCTGTCGACTATTCTACCAAATCCCACCGCTTTTTGCAACTTCCGGAGCAGTGAAAAATGGCGCATTTTCCGTGCATTTTCCGCGCCCCGGGATAAAAAGCGCCGGAAGGCAGCCGGCCCCCACAGCGGCAGTCCGCGACTCTCCGGCCTGCTGAAAAAATGGTGGAAATCCCGGCTGAATTGCGATAGAATACCGGTGAGCAAAATTCATTACAGCCAGCACATGTTCCTGTACAATCAAAGTGATAAAGGAGATCGCTATGGGAAAGCTTGTCATGGGATACTGGGACTGCCCCTACTGCGGCGCGAAGGGCATCGCCGGGAACATCACCGGCTGCCCCTCCTGCGGCCGGGCCCGGGGGGACGTGCAGTTCTACATGAAAAACGTGGACGAGGGCGAAACCCGCGAACAGCACGAAACCGGGGACATCGAGTACCTGACGGAGGAGCAGGCGCAGCAGGTCAGCGATAATCCGGACTGGTACTGCTCCTTCTGCAATTCGCTCAACAGCGATAACGCTCAGTTCTGCACCACCTGCGGGGCCTCCCGGGCGGATTCGGAGAGCAATTATTTCGACCAGCTGAAAAAGAAACAGGAAAAGGAAGCCGCCGAGGCCGCGGCCCAGGCCGCCTCCCGCCCGGTTCCGAAGAAGAAAAGCCCGCTGGCCATCCTGGCTGTCGCCGCCGCCATGATCATCGCCCTGGTCCTGTTCCTGAACAGCAGCAAGACCACCGGCGGGCTGACGGTCACCTCCCTGAACTGGCAGCGGATCATCACCGTCGAAAAGAACAGGCAGTTCAGCGAGTCCGGCTGGCAGGCCCCCGACGGCGCCGAGGTCACGAGCCGGAAGCAGGAGCTGCATCATTATGACCGGGTTCTCGACCACTATGAAAACCGCGAGGTTCAGCGCTCCCGCCAGGTAGTCGACCATTACGAAACCTATTACACCTATTCCGACCGGGGCAACGGCACCTTTGAGCAGATTTCCCACCAGCGTCCGATCTATACGACCGAGTACTATACGGAAACCGTCCGGGAGCCTGTCTACCGCCAGGTTCCCCGCTACGCCACCAAGTATTACTACAACATCCGGCGGTGGGTCGCCGACCACAACGCGGAAGCCGCCGGGACGGATCAGAATCCCTACTGGCCGGAGCTGAACCTCGCCAGCGACGAGCGGGCGGGGCAGCGCAGCGAGGAGTACCGCTTCACCGTGGAGGATCCGAAAAATCAGTCCACGAAAACCTACCGGATCGCCGAGGCGGACTGGATGAAGCTGACGGTGGGGGGAAGCCTGGACATCACCTCAAAGCGGACCGGCGGAAGCCCCTATATTTCCGATGAAAAGGGCGAGAAGGTCGCGGATATTGAACTGGTGGAGTGACTGCTTCGGCCATCTGAAATCACCGCAAAAAATCTCCGGCGGACGCTGTTTCCGCCGGAGTTTTTTTACCTGACCCCCGCCGCTGGCTGAAAGGGAAGATGATCCGGCGCGCAGCCGGTCACCTGACCCCCCGCCACTGGCTGAAGGGGAAGACGATCTGGCGCACATGGCCGATGATCATGCTGCGGTCCACCGCGCCGACGTTCCGGCTGTCGTTGGAATTGTTCCGATGGTCGCCCATCAGGAAGAAATAATCCCGGTCCACCGTGAAGGACTGACCGGCCAGGGTCCGGATCAGCTCGGCATAGCCGCTGTCCGAATTGGCGACGGTCTTTCCCTGATAGGTGATCTCCGTGCCGCGGCTGGCGAAGATCATTTCCTTTCCCTCCGCGTCCCGGCAGAACAGCCGGGTGTTCCGGACATCCCAGGGCTCGCCGTTCAGGCAGAGCACATAGTATCCGTTCCCTTCCTTAAAGGTCAGAACATCCCCCTTCTTCGGGACCACGTATTCGCTCATCTCGTTCAGGCTGCCGGTGCGGTAATCGTCATTCAGGAAGGCTTCCTCCTGCTTCTCGCCGTTCAGATACAGGATGCCGCCCGTCAGCGCCACCGTGTCCCCGGGCATCCCGATGACCCGCTTGACGAAATTCGTGTCCCCCCGGTCCGGATAGCGGCAGACCACCACGTCGTTCCGGGAGGGGTTCCCGCCCAGCACGAGCCGCGGGGCGTTTTCCTTCGCGCTGTCGTCCTGCCAGGGGAAGCTCAGCCAGTTGCTGGAATAGTCAAACTTGCTGACGAACATGATCTCTCCGTCCGCCAGGGTATCGTCCATGGAATGGCCGTCCACCCGGACCGGCTCAAAGATCAGCCCCCGGATCAGAAGCGCCGCCACCACCGCCGCGAGGATGGTCCACACCCAGGAGAGGATTTCCTGCCCCAAGCTCTTTTTCTCCTTCTTTCCCTTTTTCCGCCTGCCCGGCGCTTCGGTTTCCGCCGCTTCTCCGGCTTCCCCGGCCTTCTCCGCCCCGGCGTTCAGGGGGGCGTCCGTCTTTCCGGCCTCCGCGGCCCCGGGCGTTCCGGTTTCCTCCGCCCTCAGGGCTTCTTCATTCCGTTCGGTTTCACTCATTTTCTTTCGCTCCTCTGTGAACGTTCGTTCACATCTGTCCTTTTACACGGATGACGATTCTGGTACCGCTCCCGCTAACGCGGTTCGCGGACAAAATCAGTCCCCCTTCAGCCGCGCGATTTCCTGCTCCACCTGGGCCTTCGACCAGTAATTCAGCGGGGAGAAGCGCCCCCCGAGGGCTTTTTCCAGCTTCTCCAGCGCCGCCCGGGTATCCCCGGCGTCCTCGTCGTAACGGCTCAGGAAAACCAGGGTGTCGATCTGGCTGTCCTTGATCTTCAGCGCCTTTTCGAAATAGCGCTTCGCGGCCTCCCTGTCCCCCTTGACCCGGTACAGGAACTGGCCCATATTGTCCAGGCAGATGGCGTCCTCGTCATCGTAATCCACAGCCTTCTCCAGGAACTCCTCCGCCTTTTTCTTCCCCGCCTCCCAGGCTTCCTCCGGGCTTGCCGGCGGCTCCTTCGCCGCTTCCGCCGGCGATGTCCCTTCCCGTGCCGTGCTCTCCGCTGCCTCAGCGCCCTGAACCGCGGTTCCCGCGCCCTCTGTCTCAGACTTCACCGTACCTGCGGCTTCACCAGCCATCTCCGGCGCTCCGGCCGCGCCCGCTTCCGCGTCCTTCGACGCCGCGTCCGCTTCCGCCTTCGCCGCCTTCATCGCCTCAAAATCCGGCCGGTTCGCCCGGTCGTACTTCTCGACATAGAGGTAGCCCAGGGTCTGATACAGAATGCCGGTCTCCGTCTTCCGGAACTGCTGCTCCAGGGTATTAATCCCCTTATCCAGATCCCCCAGCCGGAAGCAGCAGACCGCGTAATCCACCAACAGATTCGTCCGCTGATCCTGGGTCATTCCCGGCGCCTTCTGATGCTTCACCAGAAAGTCCTTCGCCTTCTGATACTGCCCGTCCCGGATGATCAGCAGCGCGTAGGCCAGGTTATACCGCGGATCGTCCAGCCCCTCGGCAAAACATTCCTCATACAGCCGGAGGGCCTCTTCCTTATTCCCGTTCCGCTGCAGGCGATAGGCCTTGTTCGCCTTGATTCCCGTTAAAAAACTCATGCGTTTCGCTCCTTCAGCCGGCGTCTGAGCCGTTGATGCCGGTATTGTACCTCATTTTTCAGCGCTTGTACAGCTTCCCCGTTTTCCAGGGAGGGTTCGCTCAGCAGGCTCAGCGCCTGCTCCGTCAGCCGCAGCGCCTCCGCCGGATTCCGCCGGACATGCTCCTCATACTTCGCCAGTTCGATATAGGGCTCCGCCCCGCCCTGCCGGCGGGCGATCATTTCCCGCCAGACCCGGGCGGCTTCCTCCCGATCCCCGCCGCGCCGGTAGCTGACCGCCAGGGCCCGGGAGGCCTCCGTTCCCATCTTTCCCGGCCGGGCCAGGGCGTAGCAGCGCCGGGCCTCCTCCCGGTGCCGGGTCTTTTCCAGCGCCCGGCCCATGGAATAGACGTCCTCGCTGAAGGCGATCTTCTCCGGGTGCAGATACAGATCCGCCATATGGTTCAGCAGCACGCAGAGGCTGGCGATGTCCTGCGCGTTATGATCCAGCACATCCGTCAGCAGCGATTCCTGTCCTGTCTTCAGATAGGTGAAATAGCGCTGGGGCACCTCGCTGCCCGGAAGATCGTCCTCCCGGGGCTTCCCCAGGATCACTTCCTCCAGCCGCCCCAGGTTGCAGCGGCCCAGCCGGAGCTTCCACAGCCGCCTGCACAGATGCAGAAGATCCAGGTGGGGCAGGCGCAGGCAGCCCCGGTCCATCCGATTCATCAGAAGCCGGCTTTCCAGCAGCGGAAGATCAAAGGTGGAGCCGTTGAAGGTACAGAGCGCGTCGAACTTCTCCAGCCCCGCCGCCACATGGCGCAGGAGATACGGCTCCTCCGGATAGTCCCGCATCAGGAACTGATGGACCTCAAAGCCCCGGTCCGTCAGATAGCCCATCCCCACCAGGAAGGCCACGCTGCCGGCGCCCCCCAGGCCGGTGGTTTCCGTATCCAGATACAGAATCTTCCGGGGATCCAGCCGGGGAGGAATTTCCTTTTCCGTCATCAGAGACAGGGTTTCCCCCGTCAGCTCCTCCGCCCCCGGAAACTCCGTCAGCGGGCGGATCTCCGAAAGATGGCGGCAGTCCGCCGCCGTCTCCGGCCGGGGCTCCGCCGGGGCGCGGACCGGCCCGCCGACCGCCCGAAGCTTATCGCGCAGGTTCATGGCATCATTTCCTTCAGGATCCGCATGGCGGTTTTCTTCCCGTCCTCCCCGACCTCGCCCGCGGGCCCGACGCAGGAGGGACAGCCGAATTCACAGGAGCAGTCCGCCGCCACCTGCAGCGCCCGGCCCAGCAGGATGTCCCGCATGCCGAAGGCCTTTTCGGAAAGCCCGATGCCGCCGGGGCAGTTGTCGTAGAGGATCAGGGTCGGCCGGTCCGTGATCGGGCTCTTGACCTGATAGACCACCGCGATGTCCGTCGGCGCGCACATCAGATACAGGGGGCAGACGATCCGGAGGAGGTTCGCGATCCCCATCATACCGTTTTTCAGCCGGTCGCTGGGGAACATGGCCACCACCCGGTCCGGCACCGTCCACCACATGGCGGTCGTATGCATATCCGTCTCCGGCAGGCGCACGTGGCCGAAGCCCAGCGTTTCATGGGTGTCGAAGCGGATCTTCTTGAACATGGTCACCAGGGCCGTCACCTTGATTTCCCCCAGGGCCGCCGTCCCGCCGCCAAAGCTCTGCTCCTCCTTTTCCACGTCCAGCAGGCTCAGGTTGATGTTCAGGTCGGCGTCCGTATAGTACCCGGTCTCGACGCTGCGGATAAAGGCCTTGCAGGCGTCAAAATCCAGCTTCTCCACCTGGAACTGCCGCCCCTCATGCATATAGATGGCGTTTTCATGCAGAAGCATCGGCGCCGTGAACCGGTCCATCTCCCCCACGACCCGGTGATGAGCCGGATCGGTGATATCGATAATGATGAAATTCTCCGAGGAGGCGGACCGCAGGGAGATCTCGCTGGCCGGGAAATCCTCCGCGGACCAGTGATACCGGCCCTCGGCCCGGTGCAGAATGCCCGCTTCCTCGAGATATTCCTTCAGCTCCCGGGCCCCCGGCGCGTTTCCGAAGCCATCCTCCTCCCCGAAGGGCAGCTCGAAGGCGGCGCACTTGAAATGGCTCAGCAGGATATACAGGTTGTTCGGGTTCAGCAGCGCGTTCTCCGGGCTCTTTTTCAGGAAATAGTCCGGATGGTTGACGATGTACTGGTCGATGGCCGCGGAGGAGGCGACGAAGAAAACCAGGCTGGTTCCCTGCCGCCTCCCGGCCCGGCCCGCCTGCTGCCAGGCGCTGGCGATCGTACCGGGATAGCCGCACATGACGCAGGCGTCCAGCGCGCCGATGTCGATGCCCAGCTCCAGGGCGTTGGTGGAAACCACCGCGTCGATCTGCCCCGCCCGCAGCCCGCGCTCGATCTCCCGCCGTTCCCGGGGCAGATAGCCGCCCCGGTATCCCCGGACCCGGCCCGCGTTCCCCAGGGGATCCCGGACCATGTCCTTCAGATAGCGGGTCAGCACCTCCACCGTCAGCCGGGAGCGGGCGAAGGTAATCGCCTGAATGCCGTTTTTCAGCAGCATGCCGGAGATCGCCCGGGTCACAGGCACCGCCCCCTGGCGAATGCCCAGCTGCCGGTTCACCACCGGCGGATTGTAAAACACAAAATGCCGCTCCCCCATGGGCGCGCCGTTGTCGTCGATCAGCGTTACCGGGCGCCCGATCAGGGTTTCCGCCAGCTCCTCCGGGTTGGCGATGGTGGCGCTGCAGAGGATGAACCGCGGATGGCTTCCGTAAAAATCGCACAGCCGCAACAGCCGCCGGAGCACGTTGGCCAGATTGCTGCCGAAGACGCCCCGGTAGGTATGAATCTCGTCGATCACGATGAAGCGGAGGTTTTCAAAGAGCTTGACCCATTTGGTATGATGGGGCAGAATACCCGAATGCAGCATGTCCGGATTGGTCACCACGATATGCCCCGCCTGGCGAACCGCCTTGCGGGCCGCCGCCGGGGTATCCCCGTCGTAGGTATAGGTTTTGATATCCACCCCGGCCATCTCGATCATCTCGTAGAGCTCGCTGACCTGGTCCGCGCTCAGGGCCTTGGTGGGAAACAGATAGAGTGCCCGGGCATCCGGGTTCTTCAGAATCTCGGACAGCACCGGCAGATTGTAGCACATGGTCTTGCCGGAGGCGGTGGGCGTAACCACCGTCACGTCCTCTCCCCGGGCCGTGGCCTCCATGCTGTGGGTCTGATGGGTATAGAGCTGATGAATCCCCTTCTTCGCCAGCACCGCCTTCAGCCGCTCGTCCATCCCCGCCGGAAAGGGCAGGGTTCGCGCCGGCCGGGCGGGAAGGACCTCCCAGCGGGTCACATCCTTCATGAAATGATTGTCGCGTCTGAGCTGATCCGCCAGCTGGGCTGCGTTCATGGCTGCTTCCTCCGCCCCGTTTCCCTACGCGGGGATTTCATCCTTCTTCCGCAGATACTTCGTCTGGAATTCGTTGTAGTATTCCTCGAAATGATGCGGATGATCCTGCTTGATCAGGTCGGACATCTCATGGACGTCCAGTGCGTTGTCCTTCAGCTCCACGATCACGATGGCGATGTTGGAGCAGTGATCGGACACGCGCTCAAAGTCCGCGACCAGATCATTGAAAATATATCCGTTGACGATCGTGCACTTGCCCTTCTGCAGCCGGGCCGTATGCCGCTCCTTCATCCGGCGGCAGAGCCTGTCGATCACCTGCTCCAGCGGCTCCACCCGGTAGGCGACTTCCACGTCATCGTTCACAAAGCTGTCGAAGGTGATGGCGATGATCTCTCTGATCGCCTCCACCAGGTTATCCATCTCCCGGGTGGCCTTCTCGGAGAAACGAATTCCCTTTTCGTGAATCTCCTCCGCCCGCTCGGCGATGTTCAGGGCATGATCGCTGATCCGCTCCAGATCGGTAATGGCCCGCAGATACTGGCTGACCGCCCGGTTCTGGGTCTCCGGCATTTCATGCCCCGTCAGCTTCATCAGATAGCTGCCGATCTTGTCCTCATACCGGTCCACCAGCGATTCCAGATTGCGGACCTCCTGCATCCCCTTGTCGGAAAACTCCTTCAGCAGGGTGACCGCCTCCTGAATGGATTTCCGGGTCAGCCGGGCCATCTGGTGAATCGTCAGCCGGGTTTGCTCCACCGCCAGGGTCGGATAGGCGATAAAGCGCTCCTCCAGCCGGTTCATGTCCTCGGTTTCCGCCTCGTCCTCCGGACTGCCCGGGATCAGGGCGCAGACCAGCCGCTCAAACAGCGGGATGGCGGGCGCCAGCAGCGCCACCGTCACCAGGCGGAACAGGGTGTTCACCAGCGCGATGGAAAACATGTCCATGGTCTGATGCATGATCGGGAAGGCGAAAATCGCGTTCAGCGGATAGAAGATCGCCGCGAACAGCACCACCCGGATCACCTCGATCACCAGATAGGACAGGGCCGCGCGCTTGCCGTCCCGGCTGGACCCCACGCCGGAGATCAGCACCGGCACCGAGGCGCCGATGGCGATTCCCAGAATGATCGGCAGGGCGATGTCCATCGTGATCAGCCCGGTATTGGACAGGGCCTGCAGGATACCGACCGCCGCCGAGGCGCTCTGCAGGATCGCCGTAAAAACAATGCCGATCAGAATCCCCAGGAAGGGATTGCTGAAGCTGGTCAGGAAGGAGATAAAATTCGGATCCTCCCGAAGCCCGGAAACGGCGCCGCTCATGGTCTTCATGCCGAACATCAGCACGGCGAAGCCCATCATGATGTCCCCGATATGCTGGGTGCTTTTCTTTTTGGCCACCATCCGGCACAGGATCCCCGCCACGGCGATCACGGCGCTCAGGGTATCCGTGCTGAGCAGCTTCAGCGCCGCCGAGGCGCCGTCCCCTCCCACGCCGGAGAGACAGATCACCCAGCCGGTCACGCTCGTTCCGATAATGGCGCCCATGATGATGGCGATGGCCTGGCGAAGCTTCATCATGGCGGAGTTCACGAAGCCCACCACCATCACGCTGGTGGCGGAGGAGCTCTGAATCACCGCCGTCACCCCGGTTCCCAGCAGGATCCCCTTCAGCGGCGTGCTGGAAAGCCGATAGAGAATCAGCTCCAGCTGATTCCCGGCCACGCGTTTGAGCCCGTCCCCCATCAGCGACATGCCGAACAGGAACATGGCCACGCCGCCCAGCAGAATAATGACACTCGATAAATCCATGCTTTTCCTCCGGGCGGCCTCTCCGCGGGCCCCGGGCCCGCTCCGCCCGTCTCTCCTCAATCTTTATTTCGGGAGGGATTATACCATATCTTCCTTTCCCCGGACAACCACCAAAAAACCGCGAGCTGCGCGGTTGAGCCGCCCAGCTGCGGTATATGTGTCCGCGGACGGCAGCCGGTCAGCCGGCGCCTCCGAAGCCCCGGTACCGGTCCCGAATCGCCTCGTAGGAGGCCAGATCTCCGATATCGTGCCGGCTTCCGGGCATCCGCCAGGCGTACATCGCCGTCTTCCGGCTCAGCCAGGCGGCAAAGCTGCCCGGCGCGTCCGCCCCGCAGCCCTCCCTCAGGGCCTCGCCGATCCGCCGAAGATCCGCTCCCCGGTAATAATAGAAGGGCGGCACCGCCAGGTTTCCCTTCGGCTCCTCCGGCTTTTCCTCGTATCCGGTAATCCGGCCCCCGCCGTCCACGGTGATCACCGCGGTCCGCCGCAGGGCCTCCGGGCGGTTTTCCTCATGGCACATGACGCAGGAGGCGCCTTTCTCCCGGGCGAAGCGGACGAAGGGCACCAGGGAGAAATCCAGCACGTTGTCCCCCGCCAGCACCAGCCAGTCCCCCACCGGCGCCTTTCCCGCCGCCAGCTGAATATCCCGGACCGCGCCGAGGCGGGTTTCGTTGGAGACGGTGCCGTCGTCCAGCACCGTGATCCGCTCCGGCCGCTCCGCCGCCCAGCGGCGGAAGTCCTCCGCGAATTTATGGTTGCTGACCAGCCGGAACTCCTCGGCCTCCTCCCGAAGGTCCTCCACCAGCCAGTCCAGGATCGGCCGGCCCCCGACGGGCAGCAGCGGCTTGGGAAAGTTTTCCGTCAACGGATACAGGCGGGTCGCGTAGCCCGCCGCGAGCAGTATCACCCTCATCGTCCGTCGCCTCCCGCCAGGGAAACCCCGTCGTCCGAGGCGCACAGGGCCCCCTGATATTTCCCGCGCAGCTCCGGGAAGGAAGCCAGATATTGATCCTCCACGGCGGCGAGGATCTCCTCCGCCCGTCCCGGATCCACCAGCGCCATGCAGCAGCCCTTGAAGCCGGCGCCGCTGAAGCGCCCGCCATAGATCCCCGGGGTTTCCCGCAGGATCCCGTAAAGCCGGATCAGCTCCGGGCAGCCGCATTCGTAGTTGTTCACGCTGCTCTCCCCGGATTCGAAAATCAGCCGGCCGTACTGTTCCAGATCCCCCGCCTTCCAGTATTCCGACCCCAGCCTCACCCGTTCCATCTCGGAAAAGAAATGCTCCGCCCGCTTCCGGAAGGGCTCCGGCAGCCGGCCCTTCCATTCGTCGAAGACCTCCCGGGGAACCTCCCGAAGCACCGCCTCGGAAAACTTCCCGTAGCTTCTTCCGGAAAAGGCCATCAGGTCGTAGGCCGCCGCCTTGCACTCGTCCTGGCGCAGGTTATAGGCGCTGCCCGCCAGGGAGCGCTCCAGGCCGCTGAAGAACACCGCGATGCCAAAGGGTTTTCCGGTCCAGGGAATCAGGCTGTAGCTGTCGTCCCGGCAGTCCAGGCAGAGCAGCTGATCCTTCCGGCACAGCACCTCGCAGCTCTGATCCAGCTTGCCGCAGTTGACCCCGACATATTCGTTTTCCGCCTTCTTGGCCAGCCGAATGACCTCCCAGGGCTCCAGCCGGATGCCATTGACGGCCGCGAGCACCGACAGGAAGGCGATGATCACCGAGGCGCTGCTGCTCAGCCCGCCGATGGGCAGGCTGCCCTCGATCACGCCGCCGATCCCGGTTCGCAGGGGATATTTCTCCCCCAGCATTTTCGCCGCCGCCCGGCAGTGATCCGCCCAGTCCCCGACCTTTTCCTCCGGAATATTCGCGACATGGAACTGGGCGCGCTTGGAAAAGTTCAGGCTCCGCAGCTCGCAGATGCCTGAATCCTTCCTGCCGTAGGCGATATGAATCCCCCGGTTGATGGCCAGCCCGTGGACGATGCCCAGCTGATGGTCGATATGCGCCCCCAGGGGCGCGATCCGGTAGGGGCAGAAGGCGACCGACTCCGGCGCCCGCCCGTACAGCTCCCGGTAGATTTCCTCACAGCGCATGCACTTCCGCCCCCCTCAGATCCTCGGGCTTCGCCGGCCCGTAGTATTCGTAATGCCACTCGCAGTATTTCCGGATCGTCTCCCGCAGCGGAATCGTCGGCACGAACCCGTAGTCCCGCTCCAGGGCCGCGCTGTCCGCGAAGGTCACCGGCACGTCCCCCGGCTGCATCCCCACCAGCTCCCGGTGGGCCTCGAAATCGTAATCCGGCGGCAGCACCTTCGCCCGGACCAGCTCCTCCTGCAGGATGCGGACAAATTCCAGCAGGTTCTCCGGCTTCCCCCCGCCGATGTTGTACACCGCGTAGGGCGGAACCGGCAGCCCGTCCGGCCCCTTCTCCCGGATCGGCGCCCCCTTCATGACGCGGACCACGCCCTCGACGATGTCGTCCACATCCGTGAAATCCCGCTTCATGTCGCCGTAGTTGAAAATCCGGATCTTCTTCCCGTGAACCAGCTGATTCGCGAAGCCCATCAGCGCCATGTCCGGCCGGGAGGCTCTGGAGATGACCGTGAAGAACCGCAGGCCGGTGGAGGGAATGTTGTACAGCTTGCTGTAGCTGTGGGCCAGCAGCTCGTTGGACTTTTTCGTCGCCGCGTACAGGGACACCGGATGATCCACCGGATCCTCCGTGCTGAAGGGCACCTTCCGGTTGCCGCCGTAGACCGAGGAAGAGCTGGCGTAAACCAGATGCTCCACCCCCTCCCGCCCGCCGTCCGTGCTGTGGCGGCAGGCCTCGAGGATCCGGAAGAACCCGATCAGATTGGAATGAATATAGTCCTCCGGATGGTCGATGCTGTAGCGCACCCCGGCCTGGGCCGCCAGGTTGACCACCACGGCAGGGCGCCAGGCATCGAAGACCTCCCTGACCAGCCCTTCGTCGGCGATGTCCCCCCGGATAAACAGATGCTCCGCGGAGGCGGACGCCGCCGCCTTTTCGATCAGCTTCAGCCGGTATTCCTTCAGGCCGACGTCATAATAGGGACAGAGGTTGTCCAGGCTGATCACCCTGCCGCCCTTCATCTCCGAAAGCAGGCGGAGCACCAGGTTCGCCCCGATAAAGCCGGGGCTCCCGGTCACCAGGATCGTTTTTTCGTTCAGGTCGACAGGCTGTTTTTTCATGGGTTTTAGCCTCCTGTTCCTCCGGATCCGCCGCCGGCATACGCAGGCTTCTTCCCCCCTGCCGCAAGCCGCTTCGGATTCCGCTTCGCGCCCGTCCAGTATAGCATATCCCGCTCCGCGGGACAACGACGTCCGGACCGGATCAAAAATGCCGAAAAAGATTGAAGAAAAAACAGAAATCCTTTTCTGAGCCCTTGCGTACAGGGGGATGGCTATGCTATAATTTAACGACTTTTTTGATTTACCCCGTCGGGCCCCAAGGTCTGACGCGAACGTAAGGAGGAGCACCATGACCATTCAGAAGACTCAGAATGACAAGACCCTGTGCATCGCGCTGGAAGGCCGGCTGGATACCATGACCGCGCCGGAGCTGGAGGCGGAGCTGAATCAGTCCCTCGGCAGCGTGGATCAGCTGATCTTCGATTTTTCGAAGCTGGACTACATTTCATCCGCCGGCCTGCGGGTGCTGCTTTCCGCCCATAAGATCATGAGCGGCAAGGGCGGCATGAAGATCACCCATGTGAACGAAATCGTTCAGGAAGTTTTCGATGTCACCGGTTTCTCTGATATTCTGACGATCGAATAAGGAGATACTCAATGAAATCTGATGTAATTTCCGTCAGTAACAGGGGACGGAATTTTGAGCCTGCCCTGAAGGAAGCGGAGGCCGTCGCGGCCTATAAGCAGCTTCCCCCCCGGGCCACCCTTCAGCTCCGGCTGCTGGCCGAGGAAATGATGAGCATGATGCGCTCCATCGCCGGCCCGGCGGAAGGCGAATTCTGGATCGAGGAAAAGAACAACAATTTCGTTCTGCATCTGGAGGTTTACAAGCGCCTGAACGAGGAGAAGCGGGAACAGCTGATTTCCTCCTCCTCCTCCGGAAAGAACGAGGCGGAGCGGGGCTTCCTGGGCAAGATCCGCGCCTTCTTCGACGCCGGGGATCCGGATATGCCGGCGCTGACCCACGGTCCCCTGCTGACCGGCTCCATGGACGGGGATTTCTCCTCCATGCAGAGCTGGGAGTGGTCCATGCTGGAATACCGGAACGCGCTTTCGGAGGAGGAGCAGAGCGAAGCGACCCGCGAAGCCTGGGATGAGCTGGAAAAGTCCGTTCTGGCCAACGTGGCTGACGATGTCAAGGTCAGCATCAAGGGCGCCGAGGTCGAGCTGATGGTATTTAAGAAATTTGCCTGAGCCCACACCGGACAATCGGCTCCTGCAGGCGCAGGCCCATCCTGAAAAAACCGACTCCCTTTCGGAGCCGGTTTTTCGTTATCCTTTTTTCCTGTTTTCCTTTTTCTCCTCTGTGAACGTCAATTCACGTCTGTCATGCTGCGACGGATGACGGTTTTCTTATTTCTCCTTCAGCCGCCGGTCGCACTTCCGGGCCAGCCAGGTTCCGAAGGACTGGATCACCTGGGTAATCATCACCAGCACGATCACCGCCAGATACAGGATCGCGAACCGGTACCGCTGGTATCCGTAGGAAAGGGCCAGCTTGCCCAGGCCGCCGCCGCCCACCGCGCCGCTCATGGCCGTATAGCCCATGATCGTCGTAATGGCCAGCGTGATGTTGGTAATCAGGCTGGGAACGCTCTCGGGCAGCATCACGTGGAAAACGATCTGCCAGGGGCTCGCGCCCATGGACTGGGCGGCCTCGATGATGTTCGGGTTCACCTCCCGCAGGCTGCTTTCCACCAGCCGGGCGATGAACGGAAACGCCGCCACCGTCAGCGGGATGATGGAGGCCACCGTTCCGACGGAGGTCCCCACGATCAGCCGGGTCAGCGGGATGATCATGACCATCAGGATAATGAAGGGCACCGACCGCAGCAGGTTGATCAGCACGTTCAGAAAGCTCATCAGCGGCCGGGGCAGCGGACGGATGCCCTTTGGCTCTCCCGCCACCAGCAGCACGCCCAGCGGGAGCCCCAGCACCACGGCGAACAGCGTCGCCAGCAGGGTCGAATACAGGGTTTCCCAGATCGCAAAGGGGAACTCCGTCAGGAAGCACTGCCAGGCCTCCTGCAGCCTTTCCGGCGTAAAAGCATTCGCGAAATTCATGCCTGCACCTCCCTGGCCGCGTATTCCGCCTCCACCTGAACCGTAATGTCCGGCATCCGGCTCAGATAACTGACCGCCCGGGCCAGCTCCTCCGGCCCGCCGGGAATATCCAGCAGCATATAGCCGTAAGCCCGGTCGCCGACGGAGCGGGTCGAGGCGCCGACGATGCTGGCCAGAATCTGGCACTCCACCGCCATCTTCGCGATCAGCGGCTCCCGGGAAGCGATCGCGCCGTTGAAGATCACCCGAATCCGCTGTCCGCCCTTCTCGAAGATGTTGACGCTCTCCGCCAGCTCCGGATAGATCAGGTTTCGGGTCGCGTTGGCCCGGGGATTCGAGAAGACCTCGCTGACCTCCCCCTCCTCGACCACGCTGCCGTTTTCCAGAATCGCGACCCGGTTGCAGACCTCCTGCACGACGCTCATCTGATGGGTAATCACGATCACCGTGATCCCCAGCTTCTGATTGATATCCCGGATCAGCTCAAGGATCGCGTGGGTCGTCTTCGGATCCAGCGCCGAGGTCGCCTCGTCGCACAGGAGCACCTGCGGATCCGTCGCCAGGGCCCGGGCGATGGCGACCCGCTGCTGCTGACCGCCGGAGAGCTGCGCCGGATAGGCGTTGGCCTTGTCCGGCATCCCCACCAGCTCCAGCAGCTCCAGCGCCCGCTTCTCCGCCTTCGCGCGGTCCACGCCGGCCAGCTTCATCGGCAGCATGACGTTCTTCAGGCAGGTTCGCTGCATCAGCAGGTTGAAGCCCTGGAAGATCATCGTAATCTTCCGCCGCATGGCGCGGAGCTCCCTTTCCGTCAGGGTTCCCATGTCCTTCCCGTCCAGCAGGACGCTGCCCTCCGTCGGCCGCTCCAGCATGTTGATACAGCGGACCAGGGTGCTCTTTCCCGCGCCGCTCATGCCGATAATGCCGTAGATATCCCCGTCCCGCACCGTCAGGTTGATATGCTTGAGCGCGTCCACCGGCCCATCGACCGTGGTGAACAGCTTCGACAGGTTTCTCAGCTCAATCACGCCGTCCCCTCCTCCAGCAAAAACATCCGACGCTTATTATATCCCGTTTCCCCGCCTTCTGGCAACAAAAAACCGGGCGTTTCCGCCCGGCCTTGAAATCGCATGGAGGATCTTCCCTCAAATCCCGCTTCCCGGGATCCGTGGAAGGCTTCCGCTTACTTGCTGATCCCCAGCGCCGCGACGTCGGTCTGCTTGCCGGCGTAGAGGCCCATGGGCTCCACATGCACGCCCGCGATGGTGACCAGCTTGGTGCCGTTCTGGGCGTTGAAGTCATCCTGATAGGGCTGATGGGCGAAGAAGTTCGCGAAGACATCGCCCGTGTCCACCATGGTGTTCGGGGTGATATAATCATCCACCACCGTGACCTCCAGGGTGATGTTCTTTTCCGCCAGGATCTTCTTGGCGATATCCAGCACGAAGGAATGGGGATCCAGGGTGCAGGCGACCTTGATGGTCTGACCGGCCAGGGCGTCATAGTTCACCGTGGCGTCGTAGCCGTCGGTGGGATTCTCCACCACGGAGATAGCCTGGCCTTCATAGCTCTTGAAGTAGTCCACCACCTGCTGGCTCAGCACGGCAGCCGCCAGCGCCTTGGCCATGTCGGAATCCTTGTTTTCTTCCTTAACGCTGACCACGTTGACATAGGGGGATTCGGCATTCTCGTACAGAAGCGCCGTCAGCGTCTGGCCCGCCTGTGCCGCCGCCAGGGCGTAGTTGCCGTTGATGATGGCGTAATCCACATCCGCCGCCACGTTGGGCACCATCGCCGCCTCCACCTCGTTGAAGGCGATGTTCAGGGGATTTTCCGTGATGTCCGCCACCGTCGCGGTGATGCCGGCATCGGGATTGACCTTGATCACGCCGTAGGCCTGCAGAAGCAGGAGGGCACGGCCTTCGTTCGTCGCGTCATTGGGAACGGCGATCGTAATCCCGTCCGCCAGGGCGGCCGTCAGGGAAAGGGTCAGAACCAGGGCTACCAGCAGAGAAATCAGTTTCTTCATTCTTCATCGCTCCTTTTTTGATGATGCCTCATTATATTCATCTCCAGAGGGTTTGTCTATACATCCGAAAAGGAAAAACAAGCAAAATTCATTGTCCGGCGCGGGATTTCCGGATATAATGGAGACGGTCAGAAAAAGCAGGCCTCCGCAAGGAAGCCTGCCGGATGAGCCAGGAGGGGCTCGAACCCCCGACCTACAGATTCGAAGTCTGCCACTCTGTCCAACTGAGCTACTGGCCCGAACGCTGTTCGGATTTCAGTATACCCGGAAACCGAAGGGCTGTCAATTCAGCCGCCTTCGGAGGAGTGCCAAACTCCACCCCCTGGCGGACCGCCACGGTTCCGCTCCATTCAGCCGGGCGCCGGGAGGCATCCCCCGCCGCTGAAGGCAGCGTCTGCTTCGGCTGTCCATACCAAAGGATCAATAAAACAGGAACAGGAGATCATTCATAGAATGGCTATTTTGAAACGAATCATTCTTCTCTGCGCCGCCCTGCTGCTTTCCGGCTCCTCCGCCCTGGGGGAAGCTGTCCCGCCGCCGATCGACGGACGGAACGCGGAAGCCTTCGGCCGGCTGCTGACCGGCCTGGTTCAGGCCTACGAAGCCCCTTCCGCTTCCGATGACGACGCCATTGACGCCGCCCTGGCGGACATCCGGTCCGTCAGCGAAGCGGACGGGCTGCTGGCCTCCGCCATCGCGGAGCACTGGCGGGCGGTCTATCTGAACCCGGATTATTCCCTCCACTGCCTCCCCAGGGGCGCGACCGAGGCGGAATCGCTCGCCGGGAGCGCTATTCCGGACAGCCCCAGCCACGCCTTCGTCGTCCTGGGCTTCAAGCTGCTGGACGGGGAGATGACCAACGAGCTCAGGGGGCGCTGCAGGGCGGCGGCCGCGGCGGCCCGGTCCTTTCCGGAAACCTGGCTCATCTGCTCCGGCGGCGCCACGGGCTCCAACAATCCCCAGCACCACACCGAGGGCGGCCTGATGAAGGATTTCCTTGTCAAACGCTGCGGCATCACGCCGGAGCGGATCCTGACGGACGAGAAGGCCATGACCACCCTGGACAACGCCCGGAAAACCTTCGAAATTCTGGAATCCTACGGGATTGGGACCATCACCATCGTAACCTCCTCCTATCATCAGCGGTGGGGGCAGATGGTCTACCTGGCCATGTCGGCCCTGAACCGGAACCGGGGCGGATATTCCGTGGAAATTATCGATAACTACTGCTATGAAACGAAGGCCCCGGAGACCTATCAGCACGACGACCGCTTCGCGGCCAACCAGATCGCCGAGCTGCTGGAGCTTCCCACCGAGGTCACCTCGGCCATGCGAAAGGCCTTCCGCCGCATCCGCCCCTGAAAACCCACGGAAGGAGGTTCCATACAGATGGATCAGCAGGAAGCCCTGGCGGAAAGCCGGCGGGATCACCCCGGCAGCCGCTCCCTCCGCTGCATCTGGCACTGCGGCCTGATCAACGGTAAAATCCGCGAGGCGGCCCGCCTCGGAGAAACCAGCCTCGCACTGGATTTTCCCCCGAAGCACTATGTCGTCACGCACCGGGATCTGTTTATGAAGCTCTACGCGGAACAGGGCTACCGGGTCCGCTTCGACCCGGATTACCGATATATCCAGCCAAGCAAGTGGACCTTTACCCTCTCCTGGGATCAGGTCCCGCCCCTCTCCGGCGAAGGCTCCGTGTCGTAAGGAGTCAGGGAGGATTTCCACTTCAATCCTGTTCCTCATTCGCTTCGTAAAGATCCCGATAAAGGCCCAGTTCCTTCAGCTTTTCCCGCAGGCTCTTCATGTCCTCCCAGGCCTGCGGTTTTTTCGTCTCGTCCCGCAGAAGCGCCGAGGGATGGTAGGTCGGCATCATCCAGACGCCCTTTCGCTCCGTCCATCTTCCCCGTTCCCGGGTGATCCGGATTTCCGGATCCAGCAGCGCCTTTGCCGCCGTGCTGCCCAGCAGCACGATGACCTTCGGGCGGACCAGCCAGGTCTGATTCCGCAGGTGGATCCGGCAGGCCGCCGCCTCCTCCGGCGTCGGAACCCGGTTTCCCGGTGGGCGGCACTTCACCACGTTGCAGATATAGACCCGCTCCCGGGGCAGGCCGATGGCCTGCAGCATCCTCGTCAGCAGCTGGCCTGCCGCCCCGACGAAGGCCAGGCCCTGCTCATCCTCCGTCTGCCCCGGCCCCTCGCCGATCAGCATCAGCGGCGACCGTCGATCCCCCTGGCCGGGAACCTTGTGCTGAATGCCGCGGCAGAGCGAACACAGCCGGCAGGCCTCCACCTGCTCCTCAAAAAGCTCCCAGGTCATCTCCGGCATGCGCTCTCCTCCTTCCCCCTCTCCGTCTTTCCGCGAAAGGGTTCCGCTGCGGCAAAACAGTTACTTGGTTCATCGTTTATGTAACCATTTTACCCGGTTTGGGTTACTCCGTTACTCTTTCATGTAACTTTTGTTCTTTTTCAGCCGATCCGCGCAATTCCTTCCAGCCTTCCCTGTCTGAAGTTTCCTTCAGCATCACCGCATACTTTTCCTTTTCTTCCGCCGGAATATCCATATATTCCAGCGCTTTTTCCAGGGACATTCCCTGCTTCTTCATCGCCCGGCGAATGTTGGAGAGCTTTTCTTCATCCAAAGAGTTGTTTTATTCCTTTTCTGCCGATTCCCGCAGGAGCGGAGCATATTTCTCCTGATCTTCCATTGAGATATCCAGAAAATCCATCGCTTTCTCGGCACTGTATTTCATTTTCCTCATGACCGTACGGATATTGGAAATCCTTTCTTTCTCAGTGCCTTCTTCACGACCTTCTTCTCGACCTTCTTCTCGACCTTCCTCTCGGCCTTCCTCTCGGATTTCCAAATCCCGAATTGCCATGGTCATGTATTCCACTCTCCTTTCCTCGCTGGACTTGATGGCCGCAACAGCATTATCCAGCTCCTGGCTGTACTTTCCCGAAATGGACCCATCGTTCAGGTAGCGGATCACTTCTTTCAGGTTTTCGCTGACTGAATCCAGATTTCCGCCCGTGTTCACAACGATTTTAACCGCTTCGTCCCCGAACACCAGGCCCGGCACTTCCCGGCAGACATTCTCAAAGGTATAGATGCACCGGCCCCGCTCAAAGGGATCGAAATTGCAGATGAAGATCACGTAGGTCTTCCTCAGGTTCCGGTAATCCACGCCCGGCTGCAGAATGTTCACATCGATCGTGGACTGGTAATACCGCATCCGCTTTGGAATGTTCTTCTTCGTGGTCGTCTGTACCTCTACGTTATATACCGTTCCCTGATCGTCCATCACATACAGATCCAGCCGGACGCCCCGGGACTGATATCCTTCCTTCTCGGTCTTCTGGGGCTCGATCAGCTCGATCTTCGAGATCGTAACGTTCAGGATGAACTCCAGCAGCGGCTTCAGATGCCGGGTCTCCCGCATCACCTGGCTGAACATGTAGTCGTCCATCAGGGTCAGCTCGTCGATGGTTTTGATTCTTTTCTGCACCTGCATCATCCCTTGCCTGCTTTGTCACTCAAATAATTAGTGTCATATGGGCGAACGTATTGAGTCATCGCAAATTTCGCCATGCTTCCGCTTCCTCCTGTTATTTCTTTTCGATGACCAGATTCTCAATCGCAAAATCCAGCGACTTCAGAACGATCTCATTCCTCGTCCGGCCCGTCTCCTCCGCGATCCGGTCCAGAATCGCCACCATATCCTTTGGGATCCTGATGGAAAAAATCTGGGATTCTCCCCCGTACTTCCGCTGCCGGACTACAAATTTCTTTTCAGCCATTTGTCAGTCACTCCTGGTGTATTGTTTTTCTGTTCCTATATTAACATTGTTGTATTACAAATACAAGTACTATTTTATCAGGGCGAACTATTATTTCAACGATTATTTCAACGAGAGAGCTGTTTTCTGTGGGCGAGCTATAAATTTCTTCTGTGGACGCGCGGAACCGATCGCGGTATACTTTGAGGAGCGGTACCAAAATCGTCATCCGGGCGGAACGCGGGGACAGTCCCTGTGTTCCACATTCGTGGAACGCAAGGGACAGTCCCCACGTTCCGAAGAACAGCAGACGTGAAATGACGTTCAAGGAGGAGGAACACCCATGGATTCAAGCCTTCAGGTCACCCGCCATCTGCTGGATCTGTGCCGCCGCAGCGAGCGAATCGGTGCCTGGCAGTATTCCGCCTTTCTGTCCCCGGCGGAGCAGGAGGACTGGGTCCGCAGCCCGGAGGCCGCGGGCTGCTCCTGGTCCTTCTTCGGCGGCTATGAGGGCGCGGAGCGAAGGATCCTCGTCGCGGGGGATGAAAGCCAGCTGGGCTTTCCGCCGGAACCGCCCCTGCGGGTCATCGCCGTCCGTCCCGTGTCCCCGAAATACGCGGAGGAGCTGAGCCACCGGGATTACCTCGGCGCCATTCTCGGCCTCGGGATTGAGCGGAGCCTCATCGGGGACATTCTGATCCGGGAAAAGGAAGCCTGGTTTTTCTGTCTGGAATCCATCGCGGCCTTTCTGACCGATTCCCTGACCCAGGTGCGCCGGACCGGCGTGACCGCCTCCGAAGCGCCCTCCGACGCGCCGGAGCTGCAGCCCCGGCTGGCGCCTCTTCGGATCAACGTCGCCTCCGAGCGGCTGGACGCGGTCGTTTCCGCCTTTACGGGCCTTTCCCGGGGGCAGGCCGCCGCGCTGCTCTCCTCGGAAAAGGTTTTCGTCAACAGCCGGCCGGTTGTCAGCAAAAGCCACTTTCTGAAGGAGGGGGATATCTTTTCCGTCCGCGGTTTCGGCAAGGCCGTTTACCATGGGATCGAGCGGGAAACCCGCAAGAACCGGCTGTGGGTTTCGCTCCAAAAATATGTATGATATTCTCAGAGGTGGCCGTTCATGATGGCAAGGATCAGGTTGCCGCTGTTGAAGAGGGGGGCCAGGGCGCTGGCCTCCACCAGCTCCTGGATGCCGTCGATGGGAACGATGGTCTGGATCAGGGGCAGCAGGGCGAAGGCCACGAAGCAGAGCAGGGCGCCGCGGATCAGCCCGAAGACGCCGCCCACCAGAGAATTCATCTGCTTGAGCACCGGGAAGCGGAAGATCACCTTCAGGAAATTCAGCACGATATGAAACGCCAGCATCAGCCCAAGGAAGCAGACGATAAAGCAGATCACGTTCAGAATCGCGCCCACGATGGTCTGGGACACATAATCCCCCACCGCGGTCAGGCCGGAGGGCGCGAAAACCTGCTTTTCCAGATTCGTCCGCAGCAGGGCGTCCAGGGGCGGCGGCAGCTTGACCCGCGAAAGAATATCCGCAATCCCGGCAGGGCTCAGGGCGCTGACCGGGGACAGGCTCAGGTTCAGATCCCCGAGCCGGCTCTGGGCGTCCGTATAGCTCATCAGCGTCCGGATCAGCTCCGGATTGCCCTGCACCCAGCTGACCAGCTTCGGGCTGAGCACGAAGCTGAGCCCCAGGGACAGGAGCGTCCCACCGATGGAGGCCACCGAGGAAATAAATCCCCGGTACAGCCCCACCAGGACGCTCACCCCCAGGATCGCAAGGATCACGATATCCACCGCATTCATGGCCTGTCTGTTTCCTCCAGTGCTTTTTGCGCCTTCTCCCGGGCCGCCGTCATGACCGGATCATGATCGCCGCCCGGGGCATATTGCTGATTCGTCTTCTCGATTTCCGCCCGCCGCAGGGGCGCGTCGCAGGCGGTGCACCGCCGGGCGGCGGCATAGGCTTCCTCCTCCAGCGCGCCGTAGCGGACGGGCGTCGTCCGGGCCCCCTTCAGCTGGGAGCATTTCGTCGAGGTATGGTAAACCGGGTTCCTTCCCGAGGTCACATAGAGGGGCAGCTCCGGATCCGGAAAGGGCAGCTGCCGCCCCTGCCAGTCCTCCCAGATCAGCAGCTTCATATCCCGCTTCCGATGGTTCCAGAGCCACTCGTGGTTGGTTCCCTTCGGGGTCTGCTTCCGCTGCACCCGGATGCAGCCATGGCTGGCCCGGGTGCCCAGCTTCCGGTCCGCGGCACTGAAATCCCGGGTCACCCCGTCGCTCATCAGGGAATAGGGCACCTCGTGCAGCAGGTCCCCGTCGTTAAAGCGCATGGCCAGCCGTCCGGTCACATCGTCCGACACGATGGCCCCCACCCAGTTATGCACCAGGAATTCCCCGCTGCGGGTCTCGTTATAGGGCTGCCGCTCGTTCGCCAGCCCCGTGGAGACCTGCAGGGTATCATACAGCTCCCCGTCCCGGAAGATATACAGCCGCTGGGTCAGCTTATCCACCACCAGGCCCATCGTCTGATCCGGCAGCGTCTCCTTCAGATACGACGTCGGTAGCCAGCCCTGCACCAGGGCGTTCCAGTTCTTCACCGCCGAATCGTGGAAGGAGGAGGAATAGCATTCCACCAGGCTCCAGTCCTCCCCCCGCTCCAGCACGTGGACCGACTGGGTGATACAGGTCACCACCCCGACGCCGGGGCTGTCCTCCCGGGGCTCCCGCCGCAGGATCACCTGCAGCCGCTCCGCGTTGTTCCTTCCGTTGTCCACCACCGTCACCGGCGCCGTCAGCACCGCCCAGACCGCCTCGGTATCCGTGATATCCATGGGCAGGGTCCAGTAATTCAGCGTCGGATCCGTTCCCGCCGCGGGGCTTCCCCAGGCGGGAGTAAAGGCGGTCGCCTTCGGCCGGGAAGGCCATTCGTCAAAAATCGTCTGCTCCACCCGCAGCCCCAGGGCCACCGGCTCCGACCGCATGCCTTCCGCATCCTCCAGGGTCAGCCACAGCCGCCCCTCCCCCGGCGTCTCCGCCAGGATCACCGCCTCTCCCCAGCCTTCCTGAACCGGCCGGGTCCAAAGGGGCGTTTCCTTTTCTTCCCACCGGGCAGTCAGACTGCCCGCCCGGGTCGCGAAAAAGCGCAGGGTAACGCTGTCCCCCCGGAGCGCCGTCTCCGTGGAGAGCTCCGCACCGATCAGGCAGGGGGCCATGGGGCCGACCGTTACCTTCGCCTCCGCCGATTCCTCCCCCCGGATCACCGTCAGGCGCCATACGCCCTCCGGCGCCGGCAGGCCCTGCCAGGTCCCGTTCCAGTACAGCCGGTTTTCTCCGGCCCGCATCATCCGCCCAAGCGCCACGACGGAGATCTGCCGCCCGGTCTCATCCCGCAGCACCAGATCCACTTCCCCCGCCTCGGCCGCCGTCACCGTCACCAGGGACGGCGCCCCCGGCCGCACCACGCCCTCGAGGGAAACCCCCAGCGCGCCGGAGGACGCAAGGGAGGACACGGCCGGCAGAAACAGCGCGGCCAGGGAGAAAAGGAGCGCCAGGAGAACCATCCGTTTTTTCATCGCCGTCTCTCCCATCGCCCTTACTCCAGCCCCGCCATCGCCTGGGTCAGCAGGGACATGGCCGCGGCCACGTCGTTCTGGGAGGGATTCTCCGCCGCGATCAGGCCGCTGAGGTAATCCGCCGCCCTGCTGATGGACTGATGGCCCTCCGCCGGATCCAGACCCTCCAGCATGCTTTGGGCGCCCGAAAGCAGCTCCCGGGCGTCGGCGATCAGCCGCGCCGTCGTCGGGGAGATACCGCTTTCCTGGTTTTCCGCCGTATGGAAGGTGCAGAGCTGGCCGCTGGCCGCCGCCGCGGTTCCCAGGTACTGCTCGATCACGCTCTGATATTTCGTTCCCAGATAATTATACAGCGGATGCCCCGCCGGCAGCGTGATCACGCCGCTTGTAACCGGATTGGGGCAGAAGGGGCCCGCCGGCATGCCGGTGTCCGCACACAGCGTCTGGCTGACATGCATCTGGCAGTAGACGGTGGGCTGTGTGCCGGCCTTCCAGTAGTCCGTCACCGTGCCGTAGCCCATGGCGTCATGCATGCAGGCGTCCGTCGCCAGCTGGCCGGACACCCCGCAGGTGGTCACCCGAACCAGGCCGTAATCCGCCGCGTCCCCGTCCAGGATGTCCCGGTTCGAAAGGCCGGCGTGAATCTTGCTCATATAGGCCTGCCACAGGGGCGCAGCCGCACCGCTGCCGGTGCTCTTGGAGGACAGGGCCTTATAGTTATCATGGCCGACCCAGAGGGCCGAGGAATAATAGCCGGTCATGCCGGCGAAGAACACGCCCTTCTGGTCGGAGTTGGTACCGGTCTTGCCGCCGACGGTCTGCCCCTTGATCCGCGCGGAGGTTCCGGTTCCCGAGGAGACGACGGTTTTCAGCATGTCCACCGCCATCCAGGCGGTGCTGTCGGAGAACACCCGCCGCCGCTCCTGATGCTGATGGCCGTCCCAGACCACGTTGCCGGCGGCGTCGGAGATTCCCAGGACGGAGATCGGCTCCTGATAGACGCCGCCGTTGGCCAGCACGCCGAAGGCCACGGTCATCTGCAGGGGCGTCACGCCCGAGGAGCCCAGGCTCAGGCCGAAGGGCGTCGCGTCGATATGCTCGTCGTCAATGCCCAGCCGGTGCAGGAAATCCACGCTGCGGTCCACGCCCACCATGGTCAGCAGGGTATAGGCCGCGGCGGTATTATGGGATCGGGCCATGGCGGTCCGCAGGGTTTCCGGCCCCACGTAGCCCCCGCCGCCGTAGTTGGAGGGCCAGGCGTCGTTGCCCTTGGAATCCTTCCATCCGGCGATGGGAATCGGCATGTTGTAAACGATGCTGGCGGGACTCGCCCCCAGCTCCAGCGCCGGCGCGTAGACCGCGATGGGCTTGATGGAGGAGCCGACGGGCATCTTCATGTCCACCGCCCGGTTCAGGGTCTTCCGGGCGGTCACCTCCGTCCGGGACCCGATGATCGCCTTAAGCTCCCCGGTCCGGTAGTCCAGGACGGCGCAGGCCGCCTGGGGCTGGATGATCTCCGTATAGGTCCCGTCCGCGTTCTTGCTGCGGAACACCTTGTCCGACGGATCCCGGAGGGCCGGATACTTGTTCCATTTCCGGACGGTCTCCTCCACGGTTCCCTGAATCTCCGGATCCAGGGCCAGCTTCACGTGATAGCCGCCGGTCCGGAATTTGTTTTCCATGGCCGCCCGGTTCGCGGCGGTATCCTCCAGGCCGTTGAGCTCCAGGAGGATCCCCGCCACCTCCCGTACCGCGTATTCCACGTAATGGGCGTAGGGATACATCCCCGTGGATTCGGAGGGCGCCTTTTCCCGAACGGAGGCCGTCGCGGGATCCAAGGCCTGCTGATACTGCTCATAGGTGATAAACTGGTTTTCATACATGCAGCGAAGCACATAATTCGTCCGGTTATTGGTCACCGCCGCGTAGTCCCGGTCCCCGCCCGTCCGGGTATAGAAATTCCGGCGGGGGTTATAGTAGTAGGGATTATTGGTCGTCCCGGCCAGCATGGCGCACTCCCGCAGGGTCAGCTCCCCCAGGGATTTGCCGAAATAGCCCTCCGCCGCCACCTGCACCCCGTAATAGTTTTCCCCCAGATAGATCGTATTCAGGTAGCTCTCGAGAATCTGGTCCTTGGAATACTTCATCTCCAGCTGAAGGCTCAGCCAGGCCTCCTGAATCTTCCGCTTATAGCTGACCTCCGAGGACAGAAGCGTATTCTTGATCAGCTGCTGCGTAATCGTGGAGCCGCCCTGGGTTCCCGAGGAGGAGAGATTGCTGACGAAGGCGCCGACGATCCGCTTGAGATCCACGCCGGAATGGCTGTAAAACCGGGCGTCCTCCACGGCGATAAAGGCGTTTCGCAGCACCTTCGGAATCGCGTTCAGGCTCACCATGACCCGGTTCTCCGAGCCCTTGTATTCCGTAATCAGCTTCCCGTTCCGGTCATAGATAAAGGAGGTCTGGGCCTGGCTGTCCAGGGCGGCGAGGTCCAGCTCCGGCGCCGTATCCATATAGCCCTTGGCGATGCCGATCAGCGCGCCGGCCCCGCCGATTCCCGCCAGCAGCAGGATGACCAGCAGCGTCCGCACCGTATTGAGCAGCACGCTGACGGCGAAGTTCGGCTTCCGCGTATCCGGGCGGAACAGGCTGTGAGGCTCCTCCGGCGGCAGGGGCGCCGTCTCCGGCGCCTCGTCCTCCAGCTCCTCCGCGCCCCAGGACGGCTCGTCCGGCTCCGCCTGCGGATTCCACGACAAATCCGCCTCCGGATCCTCCTCCGAAGGCGTCAGCTCCGAGGCGCTGAACCGCCGCGTTTCCTCCTGATCTGCCTCCGCGCCGTTCCATTCCTCTTCCGGCGCGGCATCCCGTTTCCTTTTTCCGAACATGCGCTCCTCCCCATCCGGGTGCGTCCCTCCGCCCTTTCCGGGCGACAGAAAGACAGTATATTATACCACAGTCCCTTTTCCCGGCACAAGGTCGGCGAAATGATTCGGAGCGGGGGGGGACAGTCCCCTCGTTCCGGTCCCCGGGTTCAGGGTTCAGACAGATATATAAGTTCACGTTAGAATTTGCCGAAGGCAAAGCTCTTGAGTGAACGGAGTATAGATTTTTTTATAAACCGGTGATTTTGCTCTTGACAAGCGGATGAAAAGGTGTAAAATGATCTCGAAAGTCAAAGATAGTCAAACTTGACTTTCCCCGAATGACCTCGCAAAGGAGTGATTTCCATGAACATGAATCAGTTTACGCAGAAGACCGTTGGAGCCCTGGAGCGGGCTCAGTCCCTGGCGATTGAATACGGACATATGCAGGTAGAGCAGGAGCACGTGCTCATGGCGCTGACGGAGGACGGAAACGATCTGATCCCCCAGCTGCTGGAGAAGTGCGGCCTGTCGGTGGCCTCGCTGCGGGCGGGGCTGGAGGACCAGCTGAACCGGACGCCCCGGGTCTCCGGCTCCGGCCGGGAGCCCGGAAAGGTCTATATCGCCCAGGAGCTGGAAAAGGCGCTGGTGGAGGCGGAGAAGACCGCCAAGCAGATGAAGGACGAATACCTCTCCGTCGAGCACGTCTGGATGGGAATCTGCGCGAAGCCCTCCTCCGCGGTGTCCCGGCTGTTGAAGAGCCTGGGCTACCGGCCGGACGCCTTCCTGAAGGCCCTCAGCGAGGTCCGGGGCGCTGCCCGGGTGACCTCCGACAACCCGGAGGAAACCTATGACGCGCTGAAGAAGTACGGGTCGGACCTGGTGGAGATGGCCCGGAAGCAAAAGCTGGATCCGGTCATCGGCCGGGACAGCGAAATCCGGAACGTGATCCGGATTCTGAGCCGGAAAACCAAAAACAACCCGGTGCTGATCGGCGAGCCCGGCGTCGGCAAGCCGGCCATCGCCGAGGGGCTGGCCCAGCGGATCGTCCGGGGCGACGTGCCCGACAGCCTGAAGGACAAGACGATCTTCTCCCTGGATATGGGCTCGCTGATCGCGGGGGCCAAGTTCCGCGGGGAGTTCGAGGAGCGGCTGAAGGCGGTGCTGGCGGAGATCAAGAAGAGCGACGGGCGGATCATTCTGTTCATCGATGAGCTGCACACCATCGTCGGGGCCGGCAAGGCCGACGGCGCGATGGACGCTGGCAACCTCTTAAAGCCCATGCTGGCCCGGGGCGAGCTGCACTGCATCGGCGCGACGACCCTGAATGAATACCGGCAGTATATCGAGAAGGACGCGGCGCTGGAGCGCCGGTTCCAGCCGGTCATGGTCTCCGAGCCCACGGTGGAGGATACGATCGCCATTCTCCGGGGCCTGAAGGAACGGTACGAGGTGTTCCACGGCGTCAAGATTCAGGACGGCGCCCTGATCGCAGCGGCGACCCTGTCCAACCGGTATATTACGGACC